>CAZQZX010000098.1:0-22585 GCA_964597885.1 uncultured Planctomycetota bacterium | reverse complement strand
GTTCTGCTCGCGTTGCTCGCGATCGCGTTCGCCGGTGCCCCGTCCCTCCCGCGGGGGGGAGCCTGGCTCGCGATCCTCGGCGCGGGCGTGTCAGCGGCCGTCGCGTACGGTGGCTTGTTCGTCGCGATGGGGCAGGGTCGACTCTCGGTGGCGGCGCCGATCATCAGCGGATGGTCGGTGATCTCGCTCGCGATCGGTATCCTGGTACGCGGCGAGAACCTCGAGATCGGAAACGCCGTCGGCGTCGCGCTGGTCATCGGCGGGAACTTGCTGCTGGCGACGGGCGTGCTGACGGGCGGCTTCCGTGTGCTCGAGGCGCGCACGGTGGTGGCGTCGGTGGTGTCGGCGCTCGGCTTCGGTTTGCTCGCCCCGCTCACGGACGTCGCGGTCGACTCGATGGGACGATTCTGGCCGCCGCCGATGATCTGGGGCGTCGCCGCGCTGGTCGGGCTGCCGATCCTGCTCGCGACCGGTCGGCTCGAGAAGCCTCCGCAGCGGTTGTCCGAGCTCGGTGTGTTCCTGCTGCCGGCGATCTGCGAGGCGGCGGGTTTTCTGTCGCTGGTGATGGCGATGCGCGCCGCGCCGCTCGCCATCGTGGCGCCGGTGTGCAGCCTGTCCACGGGCTTCTCGGTGCTGATCGGGATCGCGTGGCTCCGCGAGCCGCTCCGCCGCCGGTCGCTCGCGGGCGCCGTCTGCACGAGCCTGGGTGTGGTGCTGGTAAACGTTTGATTCCATGACTTCGACAACGCCGGGACACGATCGCTGCTATCGATGCCACAAGGCGCGGGTGGTCTGCATCTGCGACTCGATCCGGCGCGTCGACAACCGGACCGGCGTCTGGATCCTGCAGCATCCGAAGGAGCGCTTCCATCCGATCGGGACGGTGCGTCTCGCGCGGCTCGGACTGCGACGCGTTTCCGTGGATACGCACTTCGAGAGCTTCGAGGACGAGGCTCCGATCCGGCGCCGGTTGCCGGCCGGGACGGGCGTCCTGTTTCCGAGTGATCGCGCGATCGATCTCGCGACGCTCCCGGCATCCGAGCGGCCGCGGGATCTGCTCGTGCTCGACGGGACGTGGAGCCAGGCCTCCTCCCTGGCGCGGGCGAATCCCTGGATCGCGGATCTGCCGCACTATCGCCTCGATCCCGGCGTCAGCCGCTACCGGATTCGCAAGGCGCCGCGCGCCGGCTACACGTCGACGATCGAAGCGATCGTGGAAGCGCTGCGCATCCTCGAGCCCGAGACCGAGGGGCTTGAAGCGTTGCTCGAGGCGTTCACGGTGATGATCGACCGGCAGATCGCGCACGGCGATTCGTCGCCACGCTGCCGTCGTCGCCCGCGTCGCCTTCCGCGCGTGATCCCGCGCGCGCTACTGGCCGATCGCGACTCGCTCGTCTGTGTCCACGCGGAGTTCGCACGGGATGACTCGGGCCGCGCCGAGCTGTTCCACCTCGCGGCGCGCCGTCTAGGCGACGGATCGATCTTCGAGCGCTTCGTGCGGCCCGATCGCGCCATGCCGAGCGCGTGTCGAGTGGAGGCGATGGGCGGCACGCTCGAGGACGTGACCGGCGGCGAGGAACGTGCGGCGGCTCGTGCGGCGTGGTCCGCGTTCCTTCGTCCCGACGATACGCTGGTCGCGTGGCGCCCGACCACCTTTGCCTCGATGGAGCCCGAGCTCGAACGGGGAGCTTCGCAGGTCCTCCTCAAGGCCGTCTGTTGCAACTTTGCGCGCCGCAACATCGGATCGCTCGCGGACGCGCTTGCGCTGCACGAGGAGGCGGTGCCGTACATCTCGGGCGTCGCGGGTCGTCCCGGTGTGGTCCTGTCCGATCTCGAGTCGATGGTCGAGGTGCTCCGCGCCGTGAAAGAGGCGTCGAATGCGGAGCGGGTCGCGATCAGAAGATGAGGTCGAGGCGGAAGAAGTACGTCGAGTCCCGGTTGTTGCCACCGAACGTCGAGAGCTCGTCGTCGGCGATCGTCCGAACGTAGCCGACGCCGACGCGCGTGTTGCCGTCGTCGTACCAGTTGAGCTCGGCGCTGAACGTGCGCACTTCCTGCGTGGAGGGATCGTAGGTGGTGAATCCGAAGTCGAACAGATCGCGATCGATGTCCGCGTTCGAGTAGCGCGCGGCGAGCTCGAGCCGACCCGGAACCCACTGGAACAGGCTCGACACCGGACCGCAGCGGTCTTCGGCGGCCGACGGCGCCACCGCCGTCCAGCGTCCGCGCTCCCACTCCTGATCTTCGCCGGTAAGGTTGATCGCGGTGTACGCGGACCACGACGTGAGCTCGTCGAGGTCTTCCTCCCCGCCGCCAGGAACCTCGACCTCGTTCACGGCTCCCACGATTCGCTCCGCTCCGATCAGGACCGGCCCGAAGGTGGCGCCTCCCTCGAAGTGGAGGAACTGTGCATCTTCACCGTCGATATCGCGGCTTCGAAACACCGTCGACTCAGTCGGGGTCGTGACGACGATCGAATCGTCGGGATCGGTTCGGTAGGCGATCGCGATGCCGCCGAAAACCGAGTCGAGGAAGTCGGGGCCGGGGCTGCCGATGAGGATGTGCGGATGGAGGACGGTGCGAAGCGAGATCTGCGGGCTGTCTTGGGTTTCGCCTTCGAGGTCGTAGCCCGCGCCGACAACGCCGATCGCTTCGTAGTAGAAACCTTCGCCGAGCTCGCCGTCGATGCCGACACCGATGTCGTATCGTCCGCCGAGATACGCGGGGAAGCCGTAACCGACGAACGGAAGCCGTTCGTTGCGGGTCGCGTATTCGCTCGAGAGCGCGACGCGGAACTGACCGGCTCGAACGCGAAAGCCCGGATCGAACTCGTACGCGGCCGCCGCCTCGAAGAGGTTGCGTCTCGAGTCGTCGCCGACGAAGTCGGGCTCGATGCGCCACGTCAGTCGGTCGCCGTAGTGCCCCTCGATCCGCATCGTGATCGCTTCGACCTCGGCGCCGCTGCTCTTGTCGTTCGCGTGCCCGTACTTCACGCCTTCGAGCGCGAGGCGTCCACCGATCCGAAGCTTCCAGTTATCGCCCTCGAACACGAGTGCGGACGGGTCGAACGGCTGGAGGCGGAACGGTTTCGGCCCGAACGGCGGCGCCGTCGGCGGTGCTTCGCGGTCTCGGATGTCCTCCTGGGCGCCGGCGGTCGCGGCGCAGGTGAGTACCGCGATGGCGATGAGGACGAAGCACCGAGCCACCCCGGCAGGGCGACTCATGACCGAGCCGGCTCCGGTACGGCGATGGGAGCCGCGTCGATATGGGACTGGATACGGGCGAGGGTGGCTCGTTTCGTCATTCCCGTTTTCCTTCGGCTGCGTTTCAATCCGTCGATCCTGAGCAGGATGCGGTTCTGCGCTTCGCGGACGAGGCGCTGCAGGCGGTCGCGACTCTCATAGGACTCGGCGAAAGCGCGGATGAGCGGGTCGATATGCTCGGCCGGCTCGACCTTCGCGAGCGAGCGGATGAAGCCCAGGATCTCGCGCTGCATCTGTCGTTCGAGGCGTCTCTGACTCGTGAACACGATCTCGAAATCGATGTGGACGAATCGGTCGCCCGAGAGCAGGACGTGCGCGAACGTCGGGTGCTCGTAGATCAGACGCGGCTCGTTGAGGGCGATGGCTCGATCGTGTCGATGGCACCAGATCGCCGTGAAGCGCCGCATCAGATCGAGCTTCGATTCGAGTGGCAGCTCGGGATCCTCGAATCGCTCGAGAAGCGACGGGCCCGAGATCCATTCGAGGATCAGCGCCGGGTCCCTCACACCGTTCAATGCGTCTTCGCGCGGGATCAGCCTCGGGACGTCGATGCCCTCACGGGTCCACAGCTCGAGCGTGGCCGCTTCGGTTCGCATGCGCTCCGCGATCAGGATCGACGACTTGCCGGCGTAGGTCAGGTTGCCGATGGAGCGCAGGAGCACTCGAAACTGGCTACGCTTGCGGCCGTACTGCTTCACGGCCTGGACGGCGTTCCCCCCGGCGACTTTGAGGAGCTTGTGATGCCCGTCGCCGCGACGGCTCTCGGAGATGACCTCGACCCGGTAAGCGTGTCCGTTCGTGCTCGATTCCATCGCTGCGTTACGCTACCTGAAGGAGCTCGTTCAGCTTGAGGGCGACGTTGTACTTGGAGAAGGGTTTCTTCGGCCGGGGCTTGAGCTTCCGGTCGAGCCACCTGCCGGTGCGCAACACCGGGTTCGGATTCTGGAACGCGAACGTGTGCGTGTACTTGAGCATGTCGCGATCGGGATAGAGCCGAACGGTTTCCTCGAGCAGCGCACACCAGTGGTCGTATCCGACCGTCTTCCCGAGCGATTTCAAGTACGCGAGGATCTCGCGCGCCACGAACTCGCGGACTCGTCGCTTTGATCGGAAGACCATCTCGAAGTCGAAGAACAGGAGATCGTCTTTCCAGATCATCACGTGCTTGAGGTCGCCGTTCTCGTGCACGAAGCGCGGTTCCTGTCGCTCGATCGCGAGCTGGTGTCGACGCGACCACAGCGGGAGGAATCGACGCCACATCTCGATCTTCTCGTCGAGCGTGACTTCGGGCTCCGCGAACCAGTCCACGAACTTCTTGCCGGGCGCATACTCGAAGAGTCGGTAGCCGCCTTCCGGGAGGTCTTCGATGATGACGTCGTCATACGTGTCGAAGACGCGGAAGCCGGCGTCGCGCCACAGCTTCATGCACTCGTGCTCGATTCGATTCCGCCCTTTGGGCATGAAGCCGGTCTGGTTGCTCCAGAGAATCTGCCCGATGGACTTCGAGATGTACTCGAAGCGGGATCGATCTCCGTAGTAGACCTTGAGAACCGCCCAGTCCCCGCGGAACGGAACCTTGTAGAGGTAATTGCCGTTCTTGAGCAAGAGCTCCGGGTTCAAGTCATCGAACCGGAGTCGCTCCTTCGATGTCGATTGCATCGTCAGTGCTTGAAGGTCCTTGAAGCGACCCGAAAATGGGGCGCGAATTCGTCGTAAGGTATCTGAAGGGCCGGAGATTGTCAAATTCGGGCGGATGTCGTGGGCGGGCTGCAAAACCGGGAGAATTCCTCGTAAGAATCGGCGGCGAGCCGGCAAGGACGGGTGGACCTTGGACCCGAGGAGGTCGCCATGGACACCCGCCTTCGAAAGGAGCGCCTTCGCGATTGCTTCGATCGCTGCCGCTCGAACCCCAGCGCCACGAACGCGGATCGGCTCGCCCGCGCCACCGTGGACTTCGCCGCGACGAGCCTCGCCGGAGTCTCCGGCGATGATCGAGAGGACGTGCTGCAGGAGGTCGCGATCCGCACCTGGCAAGCGGCCGCCGGTGATCGGCCCGTACGGGACCCGGTGCCGTGGGTTCGGCAGGTCCTGCGCAACGTCTTCATGGACGTGCTTCGAGCCCAGTATCGATGGCCCCCGTCCATCACGGACGAAGTGGAGCCCCCCGGCCCGCGTGAGCGCGGACCGGACTCGATCGTCGAGGCCCGGGACGAGTTCGATGCGGCCGTCGCGAAGGCTCGTCTGACGGCCGGTCAGGAGCGCGTGCTTCGGCTGCGCGTCGAGGGCCATCGCCCCCGCGAGATCGCGGCGCTCTGCGGACGGTCGCGTGGCGCGGTCCGCCAGGAGCTCCTGCGCATCCGCCAGGCGCTCGCTCCCGTCTACCGATCCGCATCCTGAGGAGCCGGCGACGCGGCGCCCTCGGGACCTCCGAGGCCCCGTGCGGACGCCGTCGCACCACAACCAGCCCCGAGGCGACCGCTTCTCGCCGACGGTCGATTTTCGGCTAGACATGATATGCGCAAATTCGTAAGGTAATGCGCATATTATGCCGATAGGAGATCGATGCCGGTCGACCCCAAGCTTCAGGCGTCCCGTCGCGACGCCATCCGAGTGATCCTGCAGAGGAGGCGCATCGCCGATCAGGGCGAGCTGCTCGCGCGTCTCCGGAGCCGTGGAATCCGTGCGACGCAATCGAGCGTCAGCCGGGATCTGGCGGCGCTCGGGGCGGTGAAGCGCGAGGGGGCGTACCGGTTGCCGAGCGAGGAGCCCGCGATGGAGGTTCCCGAGCTCGCGGAAGTCGCCGCGTGGCTCGGTGAGACCGCGGCCGCCGGTCCTCATCTCCTCGTCGTGAAGACGGCAGTGGGAGCGGCGCAAAGTGTGGCCGTCGCACTGGACGGCGCGGGCTGGTCCGAGGTCGTCGGGACGGTCGCGGGCGATGATACGATCTTCGTCGCGACTCCTGGCGTCGCTGCGCAGAAGCGCTTGAAGCGGAGGATCGAGAGCGTGGTGCCCTCGATAGAGCAGTCAGGACGGAGGCGCCCATCGCGCGCGGTTTCTCGGGCGGTCTCGACACGTCGTTCTGCGTGCCGTGGCTCGCGGAAGCCACGCGTCGACCGATCGTCACCGTGTACGTCGACACGCTCGGCCTCGATGCCGACGAGTCCGCCGACCTCGAATCGCGAGCGATCGCGCTCGGTGCGACCCGTCACATCTCGGTGGACGCGACCGGTGCGTTCTTCGATGAGGTCCTGCGCTTCCTCCTCATGGGGAACATCCGCCGCGGGCAGCTGTATCCGCTCTGCGTGGGAGCCGAGCGCGGACTGCAGGCCCGGGAGCTGGCGCGCGTCGCTCGTGAGCTCGGCGCGACGAGCGTCGCCCATGGCTGCACGGCCGCCGGAAACGACCAGGTCCGATTCGAGATCGCGCTGCGAACGCTCGCTCCCGAGATCGAGGTGATCGCGCCGGTGCGCGATGAGCCGAGGCCGAGGGCCGAGCAGGTAGCGTTCCTCGAGAAGAAGGGTCTTCCCGTGCCGTCGTTCGGTGCCGCGTACTCCGTGAACCGCGGCCTGTGGGGTATCACGATCGGCGGCCAGGAGACGCTCGGCTCGAGCGAGAGCATCCCCGAAGACGCCTGGGTGATCACGAAGGGCGCTTTCGAGGGCACGCGCGCGGCAGAACGACACTCGATCCGATTCGAGCGCGGAGTGCCGGCGGCGTTCGACGGGGAGGCGATGTCGCCCGTGAAGCTGATCGCGGCGGTCGAGCGCATGGCCGCTTCGTTCGGAATCGGACGCGGCATTCATCTCGGCGACACCGTCCTCGGTACCAAGGGACGGGTCGCGTTCGAAGCGCCGGCGGCCGAGGTCCTGTTGACCACGCATCGCGAGCTCGAGAAGCTGGTGCTCACCGGTCGCCAGCAGCGCGTGAAGGAAACGGTCGCGGCCGTCTACGGCGATCTCGTCCACGAGGGTCAGCACCTCGATCCGGTCTGCCGGGATATCGAAGCGCTGCTGCTTTCGTCGCAGGAGCGCGTCACCGGTGACGTGACGATCGAGCTTCGACCGGGGTCGCTGTTCGTCGTCGGCGTCGAATCGCCGCACTCACTCCTGGCTGCCACGCGAGGCGTGTACGGCGAGGCCGCCGGAGAGTGGAACGCCTCGGACGCGCTCGGCCTTTCGAAGCTGAACGCGATGCCCGGTTTGTTGCATGCCCGCGCGGAGAGCGCCTCATGAAATCCGTCGTCCTCGACAAGATCGCGTCCGTGACCCGCAGCTGCGGGTTGAAGCGCGAGATTCGCGTCTCGAGCGAGATCCCCTGCGAAGAGGGGGTGGTCGTCGCGGTGCGGATCCTGACCGACAAGCGTGCGTACGATCAGCTCGAGCTTCCGTCGGGTCGGCTCGCCCGCGTCAAGAAGGGTGACGTCGTCGCCGGCGCGCTCGGGCATCGCGATGCGGTGTTCGGCTACGCGGGACGCATCCCCGAATCACTCGCCCCCGGCGATCGCATCCAGATGCTCAACATGGGCGGCGTCCTCGGCGTGTGCGAGGGCTACAGCCCGGCGGTGGGTCCGCCGTTTGAGTGCGAGGTTATCGGCTCGGTGCTGCACTTCCCGATCCTCGGCGAGCGTATCGGCGTGCCGGCCCGGGTCGGCGGCGAGAAGCTCGAGGCCGAGCCCGTGCTCGAGACGAAGGGCGTTCCCGTCGTCGCGATGGTCGGTACGTGCATGAGCGCCGGCAAGACCGCGGCGGCGTGCGCGCTCGTCCGCGCGTTCACGCACGGCGGAATGCGGATCCATGCGTTCAAGGCCACGGGGGTTTCGCTGAGGCGAGACGTGCTCGCGATGGAAGACGCGGGTGCCGTCGAGACCGCGATCTTCACGGATCTCGGCATTGTCACCACGACGGACGGCAAGGCGCCCGCGATCACGCGGACGCTCCTGACGCGCCTCTGCGAAGGCTCGCCCGACGCGATCGTCGTGGAGCTCGGCGACGGGCTCCTCGGCACCTATGGCGTGAAGGCGATTCTCGGTGATTCGGGAATTCGCGACTCGTTCACGGCGGTCGTGCTCGCCGCGAACGATCCGACGGCGGCGTGGGGCGGCGTGCGCATCCTGCGCGACGAGTACGGCATCGAGCCGACGGCGGTGACCGGGCCCGCGACCGACAATCGCGCCGGCTCGTCCATCCTCGAGAAGTCGCTCGACGTCACGGCGTACAACGCGCGCACCGAGATCGACGAGCTGTCCGCACATGTGCGGGAGGCGATCGGTCGCGGTGCCGAGGTGCGAGGATGAGGCCGTCCCGAAAGAGGAGTGCCGTCGCATGAGCGGGACCATTCCGACGATCATCTGGGGAGGCAGCGGCTTCGTCGCCGGCGAGCTGATTCGACTGCTCGCGTACCACCCCTACTTCGAGGTGAAGGCCGTCGTCTCGGGGAGCCGTGGCGGCGAGCCCATCGCGTCGACGTTTCCGCACCTCGCGGACATTTGCCCGGGTGCGATGTTCGAGGCGCGCGCCGAGGCCGAATCGCTTCTCGACTTCAAGGAGCCGATCGCGGTGTTCACCGCGGGTCCCCACGGGGAGTCCGCGCAGCAGGTCGATCGTATCCTCGCGGCCGCGGAGGACAAGGGGAGCAAGGTGCGCCTCGTCGACCTGTCCGCCGATTTCCGATATCCGGACGCGGCGTCGTTCCAGGAGGTGTACGGGATCCAGCATGGCGCGCCGCAACGGATCGGCGAGTTCCACTGCTCCCTCCCCGAGCACGGACCGACGCGTCTGCGTCGTCACGTTGGGCATCCCGGCTGCTTCACGACGTCGGTCGTGATCCCGGCCGTCGCGTTGCTGCACATGGGGATCGTGCATCCCACGCTCCGTGTTTCGAGCGTGACGGGAAGCACGGGCTCGGGCGCGATTCCGAAGCCGACGACGCATCACCCCGTGCGCGCGTCGAACCTGTTCGCGTACAAGCCGCTCACGCATCGACACATCGCCGAGATGAACCGGCTCGTCACCGAGGCGTCCGGGACGGAGGCCGACATCCGCTTCGTCCCGCATTCGGGGCCGTTTGCGCGCGGCATCCACACGACCATCCACGCCGATCTGATCGAGAAGACCGAGCCCGAAGCGGTCGGCGCGGCGCTCGCCGAGTACTACGCCGACTCGCCGTTCGTGCGGGTCGTGCACGGGACGCCGCGCATCAAGGACGTCGTCGGAACGAACCAGTGCTGGCTCGGCGTTTGGACGGAAGGCTCGGCGCTCGTCGCCTTCTCGGTGATCGACAACCTGGTCAAGGGGGCCGCGGGCGGGGCCATCCAGTGGATGAACCGAATGTTCGAGCTCGAGGACGACACGGGCCTGCGCGTGCCCGGGCTCGGGTGGTTCTGATCGAGAGGTGGCGACCGTGAACGACTACGTGGCGCTCGACGCCGTCGACCCAGCCGTGGTGGAAGAATTGCTCCAGCTCGCGGGGAAGCTCGAGGCCGTTCCCCAGCCGCGGGCGCTCGAAGGGAAGGTGCTCGGCCTTCTCTTCCTGAATCCCTCGCTCCGAACCCTGGCTTCGTTCCAGGCGGGGATGTCGAGGCTCGGCGGATCGACGTTCGTGATCTCGCCGGGGCAGGGCACGTGGAAGCTCGAGATGCGTACGGGCGTCGTCATGGATGGCGACGCTGCCGAGCACATTCGTGAGGCGATCCCGGTGCTTTCGCAATACGTCGACGCGCTCGGCGTCCGCGTGTTTGCCGAGGGGCGCGATCTCGAAGAGGATCTGAGCGAGCCGTTCTTCAGCACCGTGCAGGAGCTGTGTCCCGTGCCGCTCGTGAACATGGAGTCGGCAATCGACCATCCGTGTCAGGCGCTCGCCGATTGGAAGACGCTCGACGATCTCGACGTCCCGCGCGCCGGCGGCAAGTTCGTGCTCTCGTGGGCGAACCACCCGCGGGCGCTGCCGCTCGCCGTGCCTTCGGCCGCGGTGCGCATGGCGGCGATGCGCGGGATGGACGTGACGGTGCTGCGGCCGGAAGGCTTCGGGCTTCCCGAGCCGATCCTCGACCGTGCGCGTGCGGCGGCGGCGAAGTCGGGCGGCTCGGTGCGCGAGACCGACAACCGAGAGGAAGCGCTCGAGGGCGCGCAGGTCCTCTACGCGAAGTCGTGGGGGGCGCCCGCTTGGTACGGCGACGCGGAGGCCGAACGCGAAGTCCGGTCGTCGCTCGGGGACTGGTGCGTCGGCGAGGATTGGTTCGCCCCCGCGGACCCGAGCTGCCGCTTCCTGCACTGTCTTCCCGTGAGGCGCAACGTCGTGGTTCGCGACGAAGTGCTCGACGGACCTCGAAGCGCCGTCATCAGGCAGGCGCGCAATCGTATGTGGGCGCAGATGGCCGTGCTGCATCGCATGCTGCGCGGCACGGCACCGGAGACCGAAGGATGGAGCTGAACGACCGAGGCGTCGCCATCACGGCGCTCAAGCACGCGATCCCGTACATCCGCATGTACAAGGGCAAGACGTTCGTCATCAAGACGGGCGGCGCCGTGCTCGCCGATCCGAAGCGCGCTCGGGGGCTCCTCGAGCAGGTGGGGATCCTGCATCAGGTGGGGATCCGCACCGTCCTGGTGCACGGGGGCGGTCCGCAGTCGAGCGAGCTCGCCGCGGCGCTCGGTCTCGAGACGCGATTCGTCGAAGGCCGCCGCGTGACGGACGAGAAGACGATCGACGTCACGACGATGGTCCTGAACGGGAGCATCAACACGCGCCTGCTCGCGATGTTCCGCGATCTCGGCGTTCCGGCGGTGGGTCTCTCGGGCGTCGATGCCGGGCTGATCCGTGCCAAGCGGCGTCCGCCGGTGGATGCCGGGGGCGAAGAGGTCGACTACGGCTTCGTCGGGGACATCGAATCCGTGGACGTCGACGTGCTGGTCCGCGTGATCGAGAGCGGCCTGATGCCGGTCGTGAGCCCCGTCTCCTGCGACGAGCAGGGAACGATCCTCAACATCAACGCCGATACCGTCGCGGCTGCCATCGCGGCCGGGATGAACGCCCAGAAACTCCTGCTCCTCACCGGCGCGCCGGGCGTCCTCGAACGGCCGGAAGACCCGGCGTCCCTCGTCTCCCTCGTGGACCTCGCAGGCCTTGAGAGGATGAAAGAAAGTGGATCGATCGCCGCCGGGATGATACCCAAGGTGAAGGCGATCGCGGATGCCATCCACGGCGGCGTCGAGCGAGTCCACGTGATCTCGCACGATGTGCCCGACAGTCTCTTGCTCGAGATCTTCACGAACGAGGGGTCGGGAACGCTCGTGGTCGACAGCCTGGATGTCCTGACGCGAGCCGAACAGGCGGCGGGCGGCGCCGCGGGATCCAGAGCTCCGGCGAGGGATTGAGCCGGCAAAGGAGATCGGGAGGGGTATGGCGCAGAAAGGGACGCTACCGGCTGAGAAGGAGATTCTCGCGTTGCATCGCGAGCTCGTCTCCACCCCGTCGGTGTCGGGCGAGGAAGCGGCGGTTCAGGAATTCCTCGAACAGTGGCTCCAGGCCAACGACGTGCGACCGGAGCGAGTCGGCGACAGCCTGCTCGCGATGACGGGCGAAGGGCCGGTCGTTCTGCTCAACACGCACTACGACACCGTGCCTCCGTGCTCCGGATGGAGTCAGGATCCTCACGAGCCTCTCGTCGAGGAGGGCAAGGTCACCGGCCTCGGCGCGAATGACGCCAAGGCGTCGGTCGCGGCGATGAGCGCGGCTTTCGTGACGATCGCCTCGGAAGGGCTTCCGGTGACCCTCGCGCTCGGCGTCGCCGCCGGCGAAGAGACGAACGGCCACGGGACGGAAGCGCTGCTGGCGGAGCTCGAAAAGCGCGGGCAGAAGCCGGTCGCCGCTATCGTGGGCGAGCCGACGATGCTCGACGTCGCGATCGCGCAGAAGGGGCTGCTCATCCTGGAGCTGGTCTCGAACGGCACGGCCTGCCACGCGGCGCACGGCGAGCGGCTGGGCGCGGCGAATGCGATCCGACGTCTGTCGCGCGACCTCGTCTCGGTGGAGCGGGTCGATCTCGGCGAGGACCACGACCTCGTGGGCGGGACTTCCCTCGAGCCGACGATGATCGAGGGCGGAACGGCCCGCAACGTCATCCCCGAGAAGGCCTCGTCGATCCTCGATCTGAGGACGTCGCCGGTGGTGACGCACGACGAGCTGATCGAGCGCATCGAGAAGGCCGTCCGCGGGCAGGTGAACGTCATCAGCAAGCGTCTCGTTCCGCGGGAGACCGATCGCGAAGATCCGATCGTGAAGGCAGCGGTCGAGGCTCGCCCCGACGCGAAGCTCTTCGGCTCGGCGACGATGTCCGACATGGTCTTCATGGAAGGCATCCCGTCGATCAAGTGCGGCCCGGGCGACACCGAGCGATCGCACACGCCGGACGAGTACGTGATGGAAAGCGAGATCCTCGACGGCGCGCGCTTCTACGCCGACCTGATCCGTGCGTACGCCGCGCGTGCCTGGGACGGCGGAGAGGGGGCCGCGTGAGCGATCGGGTCTGGGACAAGGGAGACCCGCTCGACGACCTCGTGCTGCGCTACACCGCGGGCGAAGACCATTCGCTCGACGATCGACTCGTCCCCTACGACGTCCGCGCTTCCATCGCCCACGTCGAGATGCTCCAGGGCCAGAACCTGCTCTCCTCGGAAGACGCGGACGCGATCCGCGGGGCGCTGATCGAGATCGCCGAGGACCACGCCGCCGGCGGCTGGCGCGTTTCCCTCCACGAGGAGGATTGTCACACCGCTCTCGAAGGGCGGCTCGTCGAGAAGATTGGCGAAGCGGGTGAGCGCGTTCACCTCGGACGCTCGCGAAACGACCAGGTGCTCGCGGCGCTGCGTCTCCTGATGCGCGATGCGGTCGACCGGCTCTCCGAAGAGGCGGATCGCGTCGCCGAGGCGCTCGACGGAGTGGCGGCTTCGCAGGGCGAGATCGCGCTCCCCGGATACACGCATCTGCAACGCGCGATGCCGAGCTCGGTGGCGCTGTGGGCGGGAGGGTTCGCCACGGAGCTCCGCGACGATGCCGAGGGGATGCGCGCGGTGCGCCGCCGCGTCGACAAGAATCCGCTCGGATCGGCGGCCGGATACGGCGCGGGCGACCTGCCGCTCGACCGCGAAGCCACGCGACGGATCCTCCAGTTCGCCGAGACACAGGAGCCCGTCACTTCCGTGCAGCTCTCGCGCGGCAAGGCGGAGGCGCATTTGCTGTTCGAGATCACGCTGCTCATGCAGGATCTCGGTCGGCTCGCTTCCGACCTGGTGCTCTTCGCCTGCCAGGAGTTCGGATTCGTCGAGCTTCCGAAGCGCCTCACCACCGGCTCTTCGATCATGCCGCAGAAGCGAAACCCGGATCTGTTCGAGCTCGCGCGCGGGCGCACCGCGCAGGCCAACGCATGCCTGTTCGAGGTGCTCGGCGTCGTCACGAAGCTGCCCTCCGGCTACCACCGCGACCTGCAGCTCATCAAGGTGCCGCTGCTGCGCGGGATCGACCTCGCGCTCGACACGTCGGAGCTGATGCGCCACGCGGTTCCCGGCGTGCGCTTCCGGCCGGAGAACATCGAGCTCGACGACAGTCTCAACGCCGCATCCGAAGCCTACCGGCTCGTGCTCGAGGAAGGGCTCACCTTCCGCGAGGCGTACCGCCGCGTCGGCAAGAAGTACTAGGACGCGACGACGAGGGTCGTGTTGTAGGCGAAGTGGAGGAGCATTCCCGGGTACAGGCTCTTGCTGCGGATGCGAAGCCAGCAGAGATAGAACCCGAGGAAGACGTGGAAGGGGAACCCGGCCGTGACGCCGTGCGCGAGCGCGAACGCGACGGCGGTCATCGTGATGCCGAGCCGGCGTCCGAACAGCGCCGACAGCCGACCCTGAAGCAGACCGCGAAACGCGAGCTCTTCGAAGATGGCGGGCGAGACTCCGACAAGGGTGACCGCGATCGGTAGACCGAGCCCTTCGCGGATGACCGCGACCCAGTCCTCCATGCCCTCCATGTCGAGATTGTAAGTGGCCCACTGCATGTAGAGGATCGCGAGCCCCGCGGCCGCACCGGCGACGGCCGACGCTTCCACCCAGTACTTGAGCGGCGCCATGCGGAGGCCCGCGAACGTGTACGCACTCGCGGTCATTCCGATACCGAGCACCAGCAAGCCCGACACGAGATTCGCGAAGGGCATGTAGAGCAGCTGCTCTTCGCCGTACGTGGTCAGGTGCAGGATCCCCATCGGAATCCAGAACGCGGCCATGACGGCGGCGAGCTCGAGGATCGTCCGGTTCTTCCAGCGCGTGCGCGTCTCGTGCGGGGCGTGCCGCAGGCTGCCCGGCGGCATCGACAGATTCGTCGGCACCTGGGTGCGCGACGCGATCTTCTCGTCCTGGATCGCCTCTTCGAAGCCCACCGGGATCTCGGTGAGCGGGTCCGCGCGCGTGCCGTCGATCGGCATCAGTGCGGCTACCGGCTCGTCGCCTTCGGTTCCCGTGTCGGGAAGGAGCTTTCCGAGAAGCGCGGGCTCGGCGGACTCGGGGCGCGCGATCTGGGGGATTTCGAGCCACACCCCGCAGTCGCATCGCAGGCGGAAGCCGGCCATGCTGTCGTCGATCCACCAGTCGAGCCCGCACGTGGCGCAGCGCATCTCGATCCGGCGGTCGACGGCCGGCGGCTCGGGGCCGTCGGGCCAGTAGCGCGTGGATTCCGGCGGCGCCGGATCGTTTCGAGGCGACTCGGGGGTCGCGTCGCGATCCGGCTCCTCGGGAGCTCGGGAGTCTTCGATCACGAGCCCGGATCTCCTCCGCCCTTGCCGAGTGCGATGCGCACCGTGTGGGCGCTCATCAACCCGGGCAGAGGCGCGGTGACCTTGGCGTCGTCGCTCTCGAGAAGCGCCGCGAGCTCGATCGACTCGTAGGCGAGGACTTTCCCGTCTCGATTGAGCACCTGTACGTAGACCGTTCCACCGGCCGAGACCTTGTCGACGGCCGCGCGGTCGGAGCCGGAAGCCGCCTCGTTGCGCATGCGATCGATCTGCTCGACGGTCTCCGGGTACGTGCGTCCGCGCCGGACGTGGGCGCGGTAGTTGCCCCAGTGCGTCTCGACCTCGATGGAGAGCATCTCTCCGAAGGGCCCGGTCTCGAGCGTGAGGGCGGAAGGCCCGGCCCGGAACGCGCGGTCGATCAAACCTCGCTGCCACGCGAGAAGGAGCGTGCCGACGACGAACAGGACGCCGATCGTGATCGCTCTCGACTTGCCGAACGACGAGAGCGACGCGGCCCAAACCGTCGGCGGTGCTTGCTGGCGATCGGACTCGCGGAGCGCCCGCGTTCGCGTGATGGCCTGCAGCCGTCCCTCGAGCGCCGTGAAGAGTGTCTCGCGGACCGTGTCGTCGTGGACGGCGGTGCAGCGGAGCGTCGACTCGATCGTGTTCAGATCGCCGGCGGTGTCCACGATCTGCTCGAGCCAGCTGAGGAAGTCGTTCTCGCGTCCGCCGTCGAAGCGGTTGCCGTCGATCGAGGCGTCGTCGGGGAACAGCGCGAACCGTCCACCGTCGATCTCGAGATCGATTCGGACCAGGCCGACCTTGTTCAGCTCCTGGACGAGCCGGCGGAGCTTGTTGGGATCGGTGGCGCGTCCCTCGAGGACGCCCTCGAAGCGGCCGAAGCGAACGGGCCCCGCGGGGCGATCGGTATCGACTTCGCTCTCGGCATGGATCTCTTCCTGGGGGCCGTCGGTCGCGTCATCAGGCACGGAGGGCCTCCTCGAGATCGGGGATGGCACCGAGTGCGCTCCAGTCGTCCATCGATTCGCGCCAGACGAGCGTCGTCGCGCCGACGGTACCCTCGCGCCACAGTCGACGAAGCTCGCCGAAGTTCACCGGCCCGAGGCGGTCGGCTCCCTCCGCGTAGTACCACTCGGAGGCCTCGAAGTCGTGCGTGGCGGTCGAGTCCGCGGCGGGCGGAACCGGAGGCGGAGGCGCGGCGGAGATTCGTTCCTTGGGAACCTCGGGATTCGCGAGCTCGGGGGCGGTGTCCATTCCGAGGGCCTTGTCGTGCACGTGGAGCCGCCGCTGGGACTCCTCATGCCGCGCATCGGCGATCTGTCGATCCTTGCGGAGGCGCTCCCTCAGCTTCCGGTTCTCTCCGCGCAGCCGTTCGTGGCGGGCGGCCTCGACCTTCAGATCGGGAATGACCAGAAGGACGATCAGCCCGAGGCAGCTGAACAGAAAACCGATGAAGAACCATCCGACGGGACTTCGACCGCGCCCGCTCGCGACCGTGGCGCACACGATCCCGAACACGATCATCACGATGAGTTGAATGGCCATCTCGGCTCCGTCTTCCATGGCGAACTCGATTCTCTCCTTCAGCCTCGGTCCATCAAAGGATCCGAATCCCGTACGCGGCGAGCAAGCCCGCGACGAAGACCAGGCGTCCGAGGCGTCTTAGTTTTCGGTGGGTTTCGGTGGACGATCCGCGTCGCAGGATATCCGCCTGAACCAGCAGTCCCGACACGCACAGCAGGACGACGAGCATCCCGGCCGGATGGACCGCGAAGGCATCGTCGAAGCGTCCCTGCACCGACAGCGCGGTGCTTCTCGTGAGGCCGCATCCGGGGCACACCGTCTCGCCGAGCGTCGCACCGACCGGGCAGGGCGGCCCCTCGATGCCGGCGAGCGAGGCCTCGTGGGCGTCGGCCGTCATCCAGGCTCCGAGCAGGAGCGGCAGGGCGAGAACGAGGGCGGTCAGGGTCGCGCGGCGGCGAACCCCCGGCTCGGTCTCGGGCGGCAGAATTCTCGGCATGACAGGCATCGGGACGGCGGCTCCTCCTTCCAGCATGCCGATTCTATCGACGACGGGGCGGAACTTCAAACCGGCGATTCTACGCGCGGGAAGGGGACTCATTCACGGACGGATTCGTCGCCGGGTGGCGAGTCTTCGAGTTTTTTTTCGGCAGTCGTGGCATGGCGTCCCTATTAGGCTGTGGATGGCGGGACGGGCCCGTCATCGGGAGTCAGGAGCGGATGGAGCGAGTTGACCCGCGAGATCTCGTAGAGCAGTGGCAGGGACCGATCTACAACCTGGCCCGCCATTGGCTCGGCAACGACGCGGACGCCGCGGATGCCACGCAAGAGGTGTTCGCTCGTGCGCTGCGGAAGCTCCATCGCTTCGATCCCTCGCGCGAGATCCGGCCGTGGCTGTACCGGCTGGCGACGCGCGAGATCCGGGACCAGGCCCGCAAGGCTCGCGTTCGACGAACGCACGAGGCCGAGGGAGCGCAGGAGGGCACGCCGATGCTGGATGCCGATTCCGCGACCGAGCCGCTTCTCGCGAAGGAGCGCCGGGAGCTGGTCGAGCGCGAGCTCCGAAAGCTGCCCGAGTCGTCGCGCTCGATCCTCGTGCTGCGCTATTTCCAGGGCCTCTCGCAGAGCGAGGTCGCTCGTGTGCTCGGCCTGCCGCGCACCACGATCCAATCGCGGCTGCGCCGGGGGCTCGACGAGCTTCGCGATCGGCTGCGGGTGTCGGGATACGCGGCGGCCGCCGTCGCGCCCGAAGCCTTGCTCACGTCCGTGACTCCTCTTCCAGTGCCGACGGCTCTCGCGAGCACTCTCGCGCAGATGGCATCCGCCGTTTCGACGGCCGCGCCGGCCGTCACGACATCGGTGATGACGATCGGAGGGCTCGCTGTGAACAAGGCCATGATCTTCGGGGGACTCGGGGTGGCGCTGCTTTCGATGGTGCTCGGGTTCGGTCTCGGGCGTAGCACGAAGGACCGGGAGCAGCCGCCGGTCGATACGATCTCGGCGAGCGCGCGAGACGACGAGAAGCGCGACGCGAAGGAGCGAGATCGGGTCTCGCGGCTCGAAGCCGACTACGCCGCCGCGATGGAGCGCGTGCGCGAGCTCGAGAGCGAAGCGCTGGCCTCGCGCGGCGGGGCCTCGGGCGAGAGCTCTCCCGGCGCCGATGCGTCGGGATCCGTCGACGAGCGGTCCTCGTCGGCGGCCGGCTCGGCGACCGGAACCGGCATCGACTGGTCGGACTTCCGCGCGATCTTCTCACGCAGCATCGATGTGATGCTCGCGATCCAGGAGCGAGAAGTCGAGACCGGCGACGTGGGAACGCTCTCGGCCAAGGAGCAGGCCGTCATGATGGAGTTCATGGCCGAGGCGATGAAGCTCCGCACCCAGGCCTACGGCGTCTCGGACGATCCGTTCTTCGACGAGCGCGTGCTGGCCGAGTTCTTCGACGCGACGCTGACCGAATCGCTCGGTCTTTCCGATTCCCAGATTCGAGACCTCCAGTCGCTGGCGTCCGAGCTTCTCGGAAGTGACCCGAACGTCGACCTCGCCGATCTCACGCCGGTCGAGTCGTTCCAGCTGCGACGTGAGATCGCATCGTCCTTCGACGATCGATTCGAAGCGCTCCTGGACGAGGCTCAGCTCGCGCGATGGAACGACGTCGAGACAGTCTTCGAGCCGCTGATGGGAGGTCAGGCGCGGGCGACGTCGCTCGGACTCAAGGCCCTCGACGACACGAACCACGTGCTCGGCTTCTTCGAGAGCGCCTACCTCGTCGACCGCAACGACCCGTCCATCTCGCTGGCCCTCGATGCCCTCGCCGACAGCGCGATCGTCGAGGCGCGCGACATCCTCTCGCGCTACGGCCGAACCGTTCCCGAGGCTCTCCCGCTGACGCGTGCCGAGCAGGCCGAGATGGAGATGGACTTCCTGTCGCTCCAGGTGCGCCTCGAGGAGACGATCCTGCCGCTTCTCGCCCCGGAGCAGGTGGCCGCGCTACGGGCCCAGGGGCCGCATCTCCTGCGGTTTACGGCGACGGACGAGATCGGCGAGATCCAGGTTCTCGGCACGATCTTCTGAAAGCAGCGGTTCGCAATGCGGCGTTCGATCGACTAGAATCGGGCCAGGGGACACGCTGACTTCGATCCGAGGATATGCTGCATGAACCGACCGCACCGCGGACGCGCCACGGGGCCGGCGTCCGCCCTGCATGCCTTTTCCCTGCCGGTGCTGTTCTCGGTGCTGGCGCTCTTCTCCCTGATGACCCTGGCGGGCTGCGCCTCGACGAGCGGACCGAAGCTCGTCGTCAATTCGCACCTCGCCTACAACAAGGCGGTAGCGCAGGTCCTGAAGCAGGAGCTCCTCCTGAACATCGTGCGCCGCCGCTATCTCGAACCGCCGCAGTTCCTGAACGTGTCGAGCATCAACTCGAACATCACGACACGCGTGGGAGTCGATGCCGGCGTCAACGTCGCGGACTGGGGCGACACGAACGTCGTCGGAGGATCGGCCGACGGTAGCGTGAGCTTCGCCGACTCGCCGACGATCACGATCACACCCCGGCAGGGCGAGGCGATGGCCGGCCAGCTGCACGAGCCTCTTCGGGTGAGCGCGATCGTCGATCTCGTCAGTGCGGGCTACCCGGTCGAGGGCGCGTTCCGCATCCTCGTCGAAGGAGTCAACAACCTGCGGGGCCCGAATCTCGGCTACGTCGGATTCCGACCGGGCACCGACGAATGGCGAGAGGCGGTCGAGCTCCTCGACAAGCTCGAGAATCGCGGCGGGCTGATCGTCGATCGATTCAGGTGGAACGATCCGTACAACGACATCGCCTATCCGGCCGAATCCATCACGCCCGAGATGTGGATCACCACCCTGTCGACGGGCGAGCGTCGCTGGAAGAGCCTCGACGGCGGGAAGAGCTACTTCTTCACGACCCACGAGATGGCGCCGGCCGTCTCGATGGATCCCGACGCCCGGGATTCCGAGGACGGACAGAGGCTGATGGAGCTCCTGAACGTTCGGCCGGACGTGCAGAAGAAGATCTGGGTGATGCAGTCCGCGCGCGTGGCCTACGGCGCCGACAACGAAGGAGACCCCGACGTCCGCCGCGGTACGCTCAAGGTTCGGATGCGCTCGCTGTACAACGTCCTGAACTACTTCGCCTACGGAGTTCGCGTGCCGGCCGAAGACGAGGCCGAGGGCCGCGCGACCGACCTTTCGACTTTCCGGGCCGCCGTCGCGCAGGGTGAAGTGCAGGACCTGAGCGAACAGTTCGTGGTCCGGTACAGCAAGAAGTCTCCGGACGACGCCTATCAGGCCGTGCGCTATCGCGACCTCTGGTTCTACATCGACGACGCCGACCGGGAGACCAAGGCCGGCTTCAATGCGCTGTACGATCTCTGGCAGCTCTCGATCAAGGAGCCGAGCTCTCGTACGGATCCCGTGACCACTATCCAGGTGAACTGACATGACCCCACGATTCTGCGCCTCCCTCACCGCGTGTCTCGTGATCGTCGCTGTCGCGGCGATCGTGTCCCACCACCCGGTTTCGGCCTCCCCGGCGGAACCCGAGCCGGAAGTATCGGGCTCGCCGTCCGGCAAGATCCGAAAGACGCGCTATCCGGCGCCCCGACCGGCCGTGCCGCGCCGGACGGCCTCGGCGCGCGGGGGATCCGCGGCCTTCGAGACCGCGTTCCTCTCCGCGAACGATGAGCCCGAAGGCGACATGCCGCGAGACCTCGCGTATCTGCCGGACGGCAGCGCGTGCGCGATCGCGAATCGCGACACCGACACCGTGACGTTCTTCGATGTCGCGACGGCGACGATCACGGACACGGTGACGACCGGCTCGTTCCCGGTCGACGTGGCGGTCGCCCCGGACGGCAGCGTGGCCGTGACGGCGAACCTGTTCGGGGATTCGGTGACGGTGATCGATGTCGCATCGCGGACGGTTCTCGGCGAGGTGCCGGTGACGGGCACCCAGCCGTACCGTGTCGAGGTGACGGCGGACAGCGCGCTCGCCATCGTCGGGGTCATCAACGACGCCGTGAGCTCGACCGTTTCCGTGATCGATCTCGCGACTCGCGTCGAGGTGCGGAGCTTCGCGACCGTGCCCCAGGGCGTGATCGGGACGTTCGAGAATCTCGAGCCTCGGATCTCGGGCAACATCTACTCGCAGCTCGCTGTTTCGAGTGACAACCGCACGCTGATCGTGCCGAACCGCGGCGGCGCGCAGATCGGAATCTACGACTTCACCGACGGAAGCGTCCGCGCGCTCCTCGCGAGCGCTCCGCTTCCGACGTCGGTCGATGTGAGCGATGACGGCACGCTCGCCGTGGTCGGTCACGAAGGGAGCAACACGATCACGAAGATCGATGTCGCTACGGCCGCGGTCTCGAGTACGATCACCACGCCGCGTGTCCTGGTCGGCAACGCGATCGAGATCACGCCGGACAACACGCTCGCGATCGCGACGGAGCCGTCGGGCGTGATCTTCGCGGACCTGGTGCTCGATACGGCGACCCGGCTCGATCTGGTGGAGCCCGAGGACCTCGTCATCTCCTTCGACGGGCAGTACGCGCTCGCCACGGGATTCGACTCGTTCCTGCTCGATCTCGGCACGCAGTCGTTCGTGGCCGGCATCCTCGCGCCGCCGTGCGCGGAGGCCGCGGCGAGCCCCACGGAGCTGCGCGCGGTGGCCCTCGACAATCGCTTCCGCGAGGACGCGCTCCTGTTCGACATCAACGGGGCGGGCAGCTCGCTCCTCGACGTTGTCCTTTCGGGTGAGCCCGAGGAAGGCGATGCCACGCGCGAGGTCGCGATCTCGGACGACGGGACCGTGGCGATCACGCTCGGCACCACCTCGGACAACGCCATCGTGTACGACCTCGTGGCGGACGAGCCTCGCGCCTACGTGCCGACGGACGAGTGGCCGTACAGCGTCGCGATGAGCGGAGACGGCTCGACGGCGGTGGTCGGAAGCCTCATCGGACAGAACATCGCCGTGATCGACGTCGACACCGACTCGGTCGTCGCCACCCTCGACATCTCACCCCGCTTCATCGCACGGGTGTCGATCTCGCCGGACGGGACGGAGGCCTACGCGCTCGCGGAAGGCTCGTTCCTGCCGGACCAGGTCCTGTTCATCCGCCTGGACGGGGCGTCGAGCGCGATCGAAGCCTCGCTTCCGGCCGGCAACATCGTGCGCCTCGCCGGCATCTACAGCGGCATGACGCTGAGTCCGGACGGTTCGGTCCTCGCGGTGTGCTCGGGCGTCGACGACGTCGTGCGACTGATCGATACGCAGACGCGGACCCTCATCGCCGCCGTGCCGGTCGGCGATATTCCGCAAGTGGTCCGCTTCTCACCCGAGAGCGACAAGGCGTACGTCGTCCACGGATCCGACGATCGGCTGTTCACGATCGACGTCGGAACGGCGACGGTGGAGTCGACCCTCGCGAACCAGGCCCTTCCGCGGGACCTGCGTGTCTCGGGCGACGGCGCGTTCCTC
>CAZQZX010000097.1:0-22803 GCA_964597885.1 uncultured Planctomycetota bacterium | reverse complement strand
CCCCTGACCTCTACAATGCGAGTGTAGCGCTCTCCCAGCTGAGCTATGGCCCCACGTCCCGCTATCGAAGCGGCACTGTACAATTTCGCGCGCCGGGTTGTAAAGACGTTCGAACGTCCCGCCTCGCCACCGGCAACTGACAACACTACAATACGTTGCATGCCGTCGCGTCCGACACCAGAAGCCGAGCCGGAGCTCCCGAACCCATACGAAGTCCTCGGAGTGGCGCCGTCCGACCCGCCCGATCGCGTCCGCGAGGCGTTCCGTGCCGCGTGTTTCCGCTTCCACCCGGATGCGCGGGGCGGTGAGCCGGACGCCGAGCGATTCCAGCGGGCGCGGGAAGCCTTCGAGGTGCTGAACGATCCCTCCCGCCGCCGCGAGCTCGATCGCCGGCTCGCCGTGCTTCCCGAGGGAACACCGATGCCCGATCCCGAGGAGCCCCCGGTGCTGTCGGCCGAGAACGTGCGACGGAACTTGCGATTCCTGGAGTCGAGCGTTCGTCGGACCTGGTCGGCCGTCGTTCGCTGGTTCGACGACGTCTGAGCCGCGTCCGTACGTCCCCCGCCGCCGGCCCCCCCAGGATCGGCGTGGCAGCCGGTGGACCTGGGTCCCGGCCCCCGAAGGCGTGTTCGGAAAACCGCGCACCGAACGGCGTCCCGTTCAGCTTTCTCGACAGAATCCCATCCCGAGCCGGGGTTCTCGTTGCCGGGGGCCCGGAAGGCTCCTGCCCCGAAAACGCGTCAAACGGGGGTTTCAGGCGCGATTGCGGGGCTGCACCTGCCGAGTGTTGGCAAAAAACCGGGAATCTCGCCCGAAGGGTATGTCGATTGCTCCCTCTCCCGGTGCAGCCGAAGAGTCCATGAATTCTCCGAAGCTTTCAACTTGCGACATTTCCGAGGTTAGGAATGATCTGTTTTCCGGAGAAACGGAAGTATCCGAGACTGACTCGATCCTATCCCGTCAAGATCACGGGGAAGACCCCAGCTCGCGATCGCGCCCTCGAGGTCACGATCGCCGGCGGCACGACGATGAATGTCAGTGCCCGAGGGGTCTACTTCGTGAACTACAGTTACGGCGAGATCTTTCCGGATATGGCGGTAGACGTCATCCTCACCGTTCCGAGCTCGTACAGCAGTAACGCCTATTTCTGTCCGATCAACCTCAACGGCACTGCACGCGTCGTTCGGGTCGACAACCTCTACTCGGACTTGCTTTTCTCTCAGCGAGTGGCGCTCGAATTCGAAACGTCGCTGGAGCTGGACAAGCCTTGCATGCCGAGGGAGGGAATGCTGGTGGGACAGTAAGGCCGGCACTCGCGTCACGCCCTCGTCGGCGAATCGCGATCGCTCGGAAGTGAAGATGAAGAGAACCTGATCCGGCCCCGGTGGCGCAACGCGTCATCGGGGCCGTTTTTCGTGGTGGGGTGGGATGCCTGATCTCCGCCGGTCCGCGTCCGGGTGGACGCGGAACGACGGTCATGGCCTCAGGACTTCGTGTAGCCGAGATCGCGGACGATGGTCAGGATCTCGGTCCAGGTGGGGAAGGGTTTGTTGTTCTCGCGCTTGAAGTCGTCGATGGCGCGGACGAACTCGAGCACATCGTCCGAGATGTCCGTCGCGTTCGTGCGCGAGCGAGCGGTGGATTCCTGCTTCTCTCGTCTCATCTGCGGGCTCCGTGATGATCGTGAGGATTCAGCGGCGGTCGCGCCGGCTCGTCCAGCCCCGACCGCGGTGCATTCGTCCCTCCGGTATCGGAAATCGGCGCCTTCCGGATGAGAAAAAAAAGGGCGCTGTCTGTTCCGGCCTGCTACAGTCTCGTTTGGAACGCGGCGTCGCCGACGCCGGTCCGGCGACGTCCTCGTTCAATCTTCCAAGGAGTCTCGGAAACCGACCCGCGAACCACCGAACCATGGTGTCGATCCACCCTACAGCGATCGTCGAGGATGGGGCACGCCTCGGGAAGGGCGTGGTGGTCGGACCGTACTGCCATATCGAGTCCGAAACGCGGATCGGAGATGGTTGTCGGCTCGATGCGCACGCGATCGTCCGGGCGTACACGGAGATCGGTCCGGGTTGCACGCTCCATTCTCACGTCACCCTCGGTGACGTCCCCCAGGACTTCTCCTTCTCTCTGGATACCCGGAGCCGCCTGGTCGTCGGGGCGGGCTGCACGTTCCGCGAGGGCTTCACGGCCCATCGAGGGACGCGGGAGGGGACCGACACCATCATCGGCGATCACGTGTACTGCATGGCGCACAGTCATGTCGCCCACAATTGCCACGTCGGAGACCGCGCGATGCTGGCGAACGGCGCGCTGCTCGGCGGCCACGTGACGATCGGACCGCAAGCTTTCATCAGCGGGAATTGCGTCGTGCATCAGTTCTGTCGGGTGGGGCGCCTGGCGATGATCTCGGGTCTCGGAGCGATGAGCCAGGATCTGCCGCCCTTCTGCCTCGCTCACTCGACGGATACCAACAAGATCTCGGGCGTGAACGTCGTGGGGATGCGGCGTGCCGGGATGGACGCCGAAGCCCGCGGAGCCGTGAAGCGCGCCTTTCGTGCGATCTATGTGACGCGGTCCACGACCCGTGAGGCCATCGTCGAGACGGTCAGCCGCGGGCAGACGCATCCTGCCGTCCAGGAGATGCTCGACTTCATCGCCGCCTCGACGCGCGGAATCGGAGTCTACCGTCGTCGCCGGGATCCGAAGGTCCGCGAGGATCTGGTCGCCGCGCGACACGCCTGGGAAGGCGCGTAGCCCGGAGCGGTCGATCCGATCGCAGAGCTCCGAATCGAAGCACTCACTCGCCGCCGACGATCGCTCTCATTCGCCGCCGACGATGCGGTGCACCTCGTCTCGATTGACCGGCTGGATGAGGCCGCGCTCGGTGCAGATCCCGGTCACGAGCCGAT
The DNA here is from genome assembly GCA_964597885.1 of uncultured Planctomycetota bacterium. Classification (GTDB taxonomy): domain Bacteria; phylum Planctomycetota; class JACOTG01; order JACOTG01; family JAUIME01; genus CAZQZX01. Next base: position 19,891 of record CAZQZX010000097.1, on the reverse strand, counting down.
TCGGCGTGACGTCGAAGGCGGGGTTGTACACGCCGATGCCCTCGGGCGCCGTGCGCGCGCCGAACCCCTCGGTGATCTCGGCCGGATCCCGCTCCTCGATGGGAATCTCGTCCCCGGACTCGAGCGTGAGGTCGAAGGTCGACACCGGCGCCACGACGTAGAAGGGCACCTCGTGCTCCCGCGCCAGGACGGCGAGCGGATAGGTGCCGATCTTGTTCGCGACATCCCCATTGCCGGCGATGCGATCCGCGCCCACGAAGATGGCGTTGACCTTGCCCGAGCGGAGGACCGATCCGGCCATGCTGTCGCAGATCAGCGTACAGTCGATGCCCTCGCGGTGGAGCTCCCAGGCCGTCAGGCGGGCCCCCTGGAGCAGCGGCCGTGTTTCGTCCGCGAACACGTGGATCTTCTTGCCCTGCTCCTTGGCGGCGTAGAAAACGGCGAGCGCCGTCCCGTAGTCCGACGTGGCGAGGCCGCCGGCGTTGCAGTGCGTGAGGAGCGAGTCGCCTTCCTCGACGAGCGCCGCGCCCACCTTCCCGAGCTCACGGCAGATATCCTGGTCCTCGGACTGGATCTTCTGCGCTTCCTCGAAGAGCGTCTGCCGCATGTCCGCCACCGAGAGATCGGAATGGGCGGCGAGGACGCCGCGCATCCGGTCGAGGGCCCATCGCAGGTTCACCGCCGTCGGGCGGCACGCCGCGAGATGATCCGCGGTCTCGTGGAACCGGCGATCGAACGCGGCGCGATCGTCGCCCTCGAATCCCTGGATTCCGAGATAGACCCCGTAGGCGGCCGAGACTCCGATAGCCGGAGCACCGCGGACGGACAGGCGCTTGATCGCGTCCCAGACGTCCTGCGGATTGCGGCAATCGAGGAACTCGTACTTGCCCGGCAAGAGGGTCTGATCGATCAGCTTGAGCGATCCTTCCGAACCGCCTTCCCAGAGAATCGTGTCGATGGCCATCGCCCTGTTGCTCCTTGAATCGGTGGGGTCCGTTGAGTGGGGGGTCTCGGTAATTCCTCGGCGGGTTCCCGTGTCAGGCCTCGAAAGGCCGGCCGGTCAATCGCTCGAAGATCTCCCGGTACTTCTGCGCGGTCTTCTCGAGGATCTCGGCGGGCAGCTCGGGCCCCGGGGCCTGCTTGTCCCAGTCGAGCGTCTCGAGGTAGTCGCGTACGATCTGCTTGTCGTAGGATGGCAACGGCTGGCCGACCCGATACTCGTCCGCCGGCCAGAAGCGCGAGGAATCCGGCGACAGGATCTCGTCGATCAGCACGACCTCGCCGTCCAGCTCACCGAACTCGAACTTGGTATCGGCGAGCAGGATCCCGCGCTCGGCGGCATACTTCGCGCCCTCGGTGTAGAGCGTCATCGCCCGATCTCGGATGACCTCGGCGATTCCCTCGGGGAGAAGCTCGGCCATGCGTTCGAACGAGATGTTCTCGTCGTGGCCTTCCTCGGCCTTGGTCGAGGGCGTGAACAGAGGCACGGGCAGCTTCGATCCCAGCTCGAGTCCCTCGGGAAGCGACAGGCCGCACACCGTGCCGTCGCGCTGGTAGTCCTTCAAGCCCGAGCCGGCGAGATAACCGCGCAGCACGGCTTCGACCGGATAGGGCGTGCACTTCTTCACGAGCATCGACCGGCCCGCGAGCAGGTCGCGGTGCGACCGGACCGCGTCCGGCATCTCGCCCACGTCGGTCGTGATCACGTGGTTCGGGGTCACGTCCCGCATGAGATCGAACCAGAAGGCCGAGAGCTGGGTGAGGATTTTCCCCTTGCCGGGGATCCCGTTGGGGAGGATGACATCGAAGGCGGACGTGCGATCGGTCGCGACGATCAGCAGCTGCTCGCCGAGGTCGTAGACGTCCCGGACCTTGCCGCGACGGCAGGGGCCGAGGTCGTCGAGCTCGGTGCGGAGCACCGCGGGGCCTGGGTCGAGATTCGGCATGAGCTCCTCCGCTCGGCATCCGACTTCGAGTGCAGTGTTCGCGTCAGGCGGGATCGGCGATGCGAACGCCGGGGAGGCTATCAAGGCCCGCGGAGAGGTGTCAATTGCGGGGGAGTCGTGTGTCGACACTCGCCGACTCCGCGTACGCGACAAGGTAGGATACGGCCTTCACGCACGGAGATCGATCGATGAAGCGCCATGAGATGCAGGTCGTGTCGAGGGCTTCGGGGAGCGTTCGCGTCCCCGGTTCGAAGAGCCTCACGTTGCGTTCGATCGTCTGCGGGGCGCTCGCTTCCGGCGAATCCGTCCTCGAGAATGCGCTCATCAGCAGCGATTCCGTCGGGCTGGCCGCGGCTTTTCGCGCGGCAGGGCTGTCGGTCGAGGTCGACGAGGCCGCACGGCGGTTCGTCTGTCGCGGCGACGGTCGCGCGCCGCGCGCCGAATCGCCGACCCCGCTGGATGTCGCCGACTGCGGAACCTGCATGCGCTTCGCCGTCGCCCTGTGCGCGGCTGGGGAAGGCGAGTGGACGCTCGACGGAACCTCGCGGATGCGAGAGCGCCCGATCGGCGGGCTCGTCCGGGCACTCGAGCCCCACGCTGGCGCGATGGAGTACCTCGGCGGGCCCGGTTGCCCGCCCCTGCGCATGCGCGCCACCGGGCTCGACGGCGGCCGCTTCGACGTGGATGCGAGCGAGAGCAGTCAGTACGTGTCGGCGCTCCTGCTTGCCGCGCCCCTCGCACGCGGACCGGTCGAAGTGCGCCCGCTCGGCTCGTTCCCGTCTCGTCCGTATGTCGACCTCACCCTTCAGACGATGGCCGCATTCGGAATCGACGTGGCGTCCGACGGCGAGTGCTTCCGGATCTCCCCCGGGACGTACGTCGGGAGGCCGCATTCGATCGAAGGCGACTGGAGCAGCGCGTCGTACTTCCTCGCGGCCGCCGCGATCACCGGCGGAGAGGTCGAGGTCGAGGGTGTGCGGGGCGACTCGCGCCAGGGCGATCGACGCTTCGTCGATTTCCTGGAGGCGCTCGGCTGCCGGCACGAGCCGACGGAGAATGGCGTCCGACTGATCGGCGCCTCGCGCCCCGGCGACGTGACGTTCGACTTCGGCGACTGTCCGGATGTCGTCCCGACGGCGGCGATCGCGGCCGCCTTCCACCCCGGTCGGGTCTCGATCACCGGCGCGCCCCACCTACGCCTGAAGGAGTCGGATCGGATCGCCGTGGTCTGCGATCAACTTCGGCGGCTCGGGGCTTCGGCCGAGGAGCGTGACGACGGGATGGTGATCGAGGGAGGCCATCCCCTCACCGGCGCCGAGATCGACACCCACGACGACCATCGGATCGCGATGAGCTTCGCGATCGCGGGGCTTCGAGTCCCGGGTGTGGTGCTTCTCGACCCCGACTGCACGTCCAAGAGCTACCCGGGATTCTTCGAGGATCTGGATCGCCTGGCCGGGGCCTGACGCGGCCTCCCGCTTTGCTAGAATCGCGCGCTGAATTCCACCCCCGGCAGCGAGGAAGCGAAATGATCCTGATCACGGGCGGCGCGGGCTACATCGGCAGCCACTGCGTCAAGCGACTCAACCAGGACGGCCGCGAGACGGTCACGTTCGACAACCTTTCCGAAGGTCACCGCGACGCCGTGAAGGGGAAGCTCGTGGTGGGCGACCTCGGCAACCCGGAAGATCTGGAAAAGCTCTTCGCCGAGCACCCGATCGACGCCATTCTGCACTTCGCCGCTCACTGCTACGTGGGCGAATCCGTCGAAAACCCCGAGAAGTATTTCCGGAACAACGTCGCCAACACGCTGAACCTCCTGTCGGCGGCGCGGAAAGCAGGCGTCAAGCGGATCATCTTCTCGTCGACGGCCGCGACGTACGGCGTCCCGACGGAGATGCCGATCCCCGAGTCGCATCCGCAGGCGCCGATCAATCCGTACGGCCGCACCAAGCTGGTGGTCGAACAGATGCTCGACGCGTTCGATCACGCGTACGGAATGAAGTACGTGTGCCTGCGCTATTTCAACGCCGCGGGCGCTGATCCCGATGGCGAGATCGGGGAGGATCACGACCCGGAGACGCACCTGCTGCCGATCGCGATGCGCGCCGCGCTCGGGATCGGGCCCGGTCTGAAGATCTTCGGCACCGATTACGACACGCCGGACGGCACCTGTATCCGCGACTACATCCATATCGTCGATCTCGCCGACGCTCACGTGCGCGCACTCGACTATCTCGCCGACGGTGGCGAGAGCACGGCGTTCAATCTCGGTAACGAGCGCGGCTACTCCATCCGGGAGGTGCTCGACACCATCGAGGAGGTCGGCGGCAAGCCGGTGCCGGCCGAGGAGGCCCCGAGACGACCGGGAGATCCGCCCACGCTCGTCGCATCGTCAGGCCGCGCCCGCGAGGTGCTCGGCTGGGAGCCGAAGTTCGGAGACCTGCGTTCCATTGTCGAGACGGCCTGGCGCTGGCACGAATCGCATCCGGACGGGTACGGCGACCGCACGCGAGAGTCGCTTTGAGCGATGCGCGACCCGAGCTGCTGGTCCTCGGCTCGGGTACCGCGATCCCGACGGCCGACCGAGGCTCCTCCGGGTACTACCTGCGGACGGGCCGTGGCCCCTCTGTGCTGCTGGACGCGGGGTCGGGGACGATCGCCCGCCTCGCCCGAGCCGGCGTCCCCGTGGACGACGTCACGGAGGTGTGCATCACCCACTTCCATCCGGATCACACGGTCGATCTCACCGCGCTGATCTTCGCGCTGACGAACCCTCGGTTCCACGAGACCTTTGAGCGGCTACGCGTGCACGGGCCGGACGGGATCGAGCGTTTCTACGAAAGCATGCGCGGCCTGTTCGGAAAGTGGGTGGAGCCGCGCACGTACACCCTCGAGATCCGGCCGGCCGGGGAGGGCTTCGAGCTGCCGGGGGGTCGCGTCCGGACATTCCCTATGCTGCACACCGACGTGAGCCTCGGATATCGATTCGAGATCGAGTCGGGGCCGATCGTCGCCTATTCGGGGGATACCGACGAGTGCGACGAGGCCGTGGAGCTCGGACGGGACGCCGATCTCTTCGTCCTCGAGTGCGCGTTCCCGGAGGGGCAGCACCGCAAGGGGCACCTGACGCCGAGCCGGGCGGGGCGGATCGCCGCCGCTGCCGGTTGCCGTCGGCTGCTCCTGACGCACTTCTATCCCGAGTGCGAGGGCAGCGATCTCGTCGGTCCCTGCCGCGAGGCCGGCTTCGAGGGGGAGATCCTCCTCGCCACCGACGGTCTTCGCGTGCCCCTCGAAGAGAGCGAAAGGGCAACGGACGCTTGAGCGGAGCCGTAGCGTCTTGGTAGCATCCTCGCGGTTGGGCGTCTTTCTCATGGGAGGGAAAACCCCGAGATGCGAATCCGTACCTCACGCTCCGTTCGACTCGCGCTTCTCGTCGTTGCCGTCTCGATCCTCACCGGGCCGTCCGCGTCGGCCCGCGACGGCAGCTCACTCGCCACGCGGATCCGTGGGGTCCTTGCCGACAAGGCTCTGCGGGGTGCGGTCGTCGCCATCCATGTCGAGACCCTCGATGAAGGCGCCGTCCTCTACACCCGAGAAGCCGACCGGCCCCTCACGCCCGGTTCGAACGTCAAGCTCCTGACGACCGCCGCGGCGCTTCACGCGCTCGGCACCGACTACCGGTTCCGCACGACGGTCTCGACGGACGGCTCGATCCGCGGTGACCTGCTCGAGGGGGATCTGGTTCTGACCGGCGGCGGAGATCCGTGCCTTTCCGGCCTGTTCCATGACGGCGACCCCACGGCGGCGCTGGAACGACTCGCGGCCGAGATCCGCGAGCGCGGTATCGCGCGGGTTCGGGGAGACCTGGTGATCGACGCCGGCTTCTTCGACGAACAGATCCATCACCCGAGCTGGCCGGCCGATCAGCTGCACCTGAGGTACTGCGCGCCGATCGCCGCGTTCTCGATCAATGACAACTGCGTCGACTTCGAGATCCGCCCGGCGCGGGTCCTCGGAGCTCGGGCCGTGGTCGAGGCGAATCCCGTCCCGGCCGGATTCACGATCGAGAATCGGGTGGAGACGGTGGGCGCGACGCGGCCGCCGCGCGCGCGCATCGATCTGCAGTGGCGCGAGACGCCGGGCTACCACTTCGTCGTGCGAGGCACGATCTCGTCCAACTGCCGGCCGTATCGCGCGCAGGCTCCGATCCAGCAGCCGGTGTGGTACGCGGCCGAGCTCTTCCGGGAAGCGCTCGATCTCGCCGGGATCCGGGTCGAGGGAGCCACGCGAGTGCGCACCTCGACGGTCGAGTCGCGCGCGCATCTGCTCTCGCGCGTCGCGCACACGGGCACCGGTGCGGGCCGACCCCAGCCCGGGTTCGGCGACGTGGGCCTCGGCGCGACGACGATTCTCGCCGAGCACCGATCGCCGCTCGTCGACGGCGTGCAGGTCACGAACGAGCGCAGCCAGAACTTCTACGCCGAGCAGATCCTGAAGACGCTCGGACGCGAGCGGCGGGCGAACGGCTCGTTCGAGTCGGGCTGCGAGGTCGTCGTCGATTTCCTGCGGGAGATCGGCTGCGAGACCGACGGCACCCGACTGGTCGACGGCTCGGGATTGTCCCGTAGCAACCGCGTCACGGCGCGGAGCTTCGTGAAGGTCCTCCGGCACATGCTGCTCGATACCGACCCGGACGTCTCGCGCGCGTTCTTCGTGTCGCTCCCGGTCTCGGGGCAGCGTGGCAGCCTGCTGTCGCGCATGAAAGAAGACGCCTACCGCGGCCGCGTCGCCGCGAAGACCGGCTACGTCTACCGCGCCAGCGCTCTCTCCGGATACGCGCGTACCGATTCCGGCGAGACGCGCGTGTTCTCGATCCTGATGAACGACTTCAAGGCGCCGAACTCGAAAATGAAGCAGCTCCAGGATCGAATCGTGCGGTACCTGGTGGACGGCGCGAGATGATCGAAGTCGCCGAGCGGATCGCGCGGGAGGCCGGAGAGCTGCTCCTGGACTACCGGCGTCGGATCGGCGAGCTGGACATCGATCGCAAGGGCGCCATCGACCTCGTCACGCAGGCGGACGTCGAGAGCGAGAAGCTCGTGCGTCGACGTCTCGCCGAGAGCTTCCCCGACCACGCGATCCACGGCGAGGAGCTCGGTCGGTCGGGTCCGGATGACAGCGAGCACGTGTGGATCGTGGACCCCCTCGACGGGACGACGAACTTCGTCCACTCGCACCCGATGTTCACCGTCTCCATGGGCTTGATGCGTGAGGGGCAACCGTACCTGGGGGTCGTACACGCGCCGGTTCTCGGCGAGACGTTCACGGCGGTCCGAGGCGAGGGCGCGAACCTCAACGGTCAGCCGATCCGCGTGAGCGGCGGCCGCGAGCTCGGTTCGGCGATGCTCGCGACCGGGTTCCCCTACAAGCGAGCCGAGATCCCCGACAACAACGTCGACAACTTCGCCCACATGGTCGTGCGGGTCCGCGGAGTCCGTCGGGGAGGCGCGGCCTCGCTCGACCTCGCGTACGTCGCGTGCGGGCGTTTCGACGCGTACTGGGAGCTCCATCTGTCGGCCTGGGACGTGGCGGCCGGCGCCTGCATCGTCCGGGAGGCGGGAGGGCGCGTCACCGACTTCGCCGAGGGCGAGGACTGGTTGTTCGGCGGGAACATCCTCGCCTCGAACGTCCACCTGCACGCGCCGCTGCGCGCCGAGCTCGAGGCCGTGGCGGCCCGCTGAGCCCGGCCCCGCGGCCGGATCGATCGCCGCCCCCGAGCCACCCGCAACCCCCTATCCGCGCCCCCTCCGGACAAGTAGAATCTACCGTTTCGGCTTGCCCGATCCGGGGTCGGAGATGCCCCCGGAATCCCCTGCAGGGCATGCCGTAGGTGGGGTTTATGACGAGCGGAATGGCCTCCAAAACGGCCCAGACAGACCGGATCATCGTGCGCGGTGCCGTCGAGCACAACCTCAAGGGGGTCGACGTCGAGATCCCGCGTGAGGGCTTGACGACGCTGACGGGCGTCTCCGGGTCCGGGAAGTCCTCGCTCGCGTTCGACACGATCTTCAAGGAGGGGCAGCGCCGCTTCCTGGAATCGCTGTCGTCGTACGCCCGCCAGTTCCTCGGCCAGATGGAGAAGCCTCGCGTGGACCACGTCGAGGGCCTCTCGCCGACCGTCTCGATCGACCAGAAGGGGATGAGCAAGAATCCTCGGTCGACGGTCGGCACGGTGACCGAGATCTACGACTTCCTGCGCCTGCTCTTCGCCCGGCTCGGTGCACCGCACGATCCCGAGACCGGCGAGGCGATCCGTTCGCAGACGCCGGACCAGATCACCGACGCCATCCTCGGACTCGGCGAGGGGGAAACCGCGGTCCTCCTCGCGCCGGTCGTGAAGGACCGAAAGGGCGAGTACCGCAAGGAGCTCGAGGACCTGCGTCTGCGCGGGTTCGTCCGCGCTCGCATCGACGGCGAGATCCGCCGCCTCGAGGAGGTCGAGCGCCTGGAGCGGTACAAGCGGCACACGATCGAGATCATCGTGGATCGCATCAAGCTCGCGGCCGGCAAGCGGAGCCGTGTATCCGAGTCGGTCGAGCTGGCGCTGCAGGAGGGCGGGGGCACGATGATCGCCCTCGTCGGCGACGAGCACCATCACTTCGGAACCACCCTGGCGTCCGCGAGCACCGGTTTTGCCGCGCCCGAGCTCGAGCCACGGCTGTTCTCGTTCAACTCACCCCACGGCCAGTGCAAGGAATGCGAGGGGCTCGGCCGGATCGATCGCATCGATCCCAAGCGGGTCGTTCCCGATACGTCGCTCTCGATCGGTGAGGGAGCGCTCGCCCCGCTCGGGGACGACATCCGCATCCCTTACCTCGGCTTCGGTCGCGACAAGCTGCGGCGTGTCGTGAAGGATCTCGGATTCACGCTCCAGGATCCGTGGCGAGATCTGAAGCCCGCCCAGAAGAAGGCGCTGTTGTGGGGAACCGCCAACGGCAGCGCTTCGAAGGCGACGAAGAAGACCAAGAAGCGCGGGAAGGCGAAGAAGCCCTTCCGCGGCGTGATCCCGCTGCTCGACTGGGTGTATCGAGCGACGAAGCATCCGAAGCTCGTACCCTTTGCGAGGGTCGGCTCGTGCGAGGCGTGCCAGGGAACGCGGCTCAACCCGATTGCGCGAGCGGTCCGATTCCGGGATCGCAGTATCGCCGACCTCGTCTCGATGTCGGTCGAGGAAGCGCTCGAGTACGTTCCGACGGTCGAGCTCTCGGAGACCGAGAAGCCGATCGGCGATCCCATCCTCAAGGAGATCCTCCACCGGCTGCGGTTCCTGCGGGACGTCGGGCTTGGGTATCTGACGCTCGATCGCAACTCGTCGACCCTGTCGGGAGGCGAGTCGCAGCGGATCCGGCTCGCGAGCCAGGTCGGCGCGGGGCTTCGCGGCGTGCTGTACGTCCTCGACGAGCCGTCGATCGGGCTGCACGCGCGCGACAACCGGCGCCTCATCCGAACGCTGCATCGACTGCGCGATCAGGGCAACACCGTCCTCGTCGTGGAGCACGACGCCGAGACGATGCTCGAGTCGGATCACGTGGTCGACCTCGGTCCGGGGGCCGGGATCGAGGGCGGCGAGGTCGTGGCCGAGGGGGCGCTCGGGGACGTCGTGGCCTGCGAGCGCTCGCTCACCGGCTCGTATCTGCGCCGCGAACGCGAGATCGAGATTCCCGCCGAGCGACGGGCTCCCGAGAACGGTTTCCTGCGGGTGAAGGGCGCGCGGCTGAACAACCTGCGCGGTGTCGATGCCGAGTTCCCGATCGGCCTGTTCTCGTGCATCACCGGCGTGTCGGGCTCGGGCAAGAGCTCGCTCATCCACGGGATCCTCGTACCGGCGGCGCGGTCGGCGCTGAATCGTGCCCAGGATTCGCCCGGCGAGCACGACGTGATCGAAGGGCTCGACCAGCTCGACAAGATCATCGAGATCGACCAGACGCCGATCGGCCGTACGCCTCGATCGAATCCGGCGACGTACACCAAGGTGTTCGACGAGATTCGCCGGCTGTTCGCGACGACGACCGAGGCGAAGACCCGGGGCTATGCGCCGGGGCGCTTCAGCTTCAACGTCGCGGGAGGACGATGCGAGGAGTGCGGGGGCGCGGGCGTCCAGGAGATCGAGATGCAGTTCCTGGCGAACGTCGAGATTCCGTGCCCCGACTGCGGCGGGAAGCGCTTCAACGACGAGACGCTCGAGATCCGTTTCAAGGGCCTCAACATCACCGAGGTGCTCGATCTCTCGATCCAGGAAGCGCACGAGATGTTCGGCAACTTCCCGAAGATCGAGCGGATCCTCAGGACGCTCCTCGATGTCGGGCTCGGGTACGTGCGGCTCGGGCAGCCCTCGACGACGCTCTCGGGAGGCGAAGCGCAGCGCGTGAAGCTGGCGTCCGAGCTCGCGAAGCCGCCGACGGGTCGCACGCTCTACGTTCTCGACGAGCCCACGACAGGACTCCACTTCGAGGACATCCGGAAGCTCGTCGAGGCGCTGCAGCGGCTGGTCGAGCGCGGGAACACCGTCCTGGTCATCGAGCACAACCTCGACGTCGTGAAGACGGTCGACTGGATCGTGGACCTCGGCCCCGAGGGTGGCGAGGGCGGCGGACGGATCGTGGCCTCGGGGCCGCCCGAAACGGTCATGAAGAAGCGCGGATCGCATACCGGCGCCGCGCTGAAGGCGCACCTGCGGGGCGGTCCGCTTCCGGACCACGCTCGACTCAAGCCGGGCAAGCGAGAGAGCGGCATCCGGATCACCGGCGCGTGCACGCACAACCTGCGCTCGGTGGATGTCCGCATCCCGGATCACAAGCTGACGGTGATCACCGGCGTCTCGGGCTCGGGGAAGTCGTCGCTTGCGTTCGACACGCTCTTCACCGAGGGCCAGCGCCGGTTCGTCGAGTCGATGTCGACGTACGCCCGGCGGTTCCTCGGGCGGCTGGAGCGGGCCCCCGTCGACAAGCTCGAGGGACTGCGCCCCGCGATCGCGATCGACCAGAAGACTCCGACGCGGAACCCGCGTTCCACCGTCGCGACCACGACCGAGATCCACGACTACCTCAGGCTCCTCTTCGCGCGTGTCGGACGGCAGCACTGCCCGACGACCGGCGCCGAGCTGATCGTGCATTCGCCGAGCACGGCGGCCAAGAAGATCCTGCGCGACCACGACGGGACGTCGGCCCTCGTGCTGGCGCCGCTGCTCCTCCCGGGGAAGAGCATCGAGCTGGCCTTCGAAAGGCCGGGCGATCTGGCCAAGCGAACGGCCGAGCTTCGCAAGCAGGGCTTCCTGCGCGTTCGCGTCGGCAACGAGGTCGTGCGGCTCGACGCGTCCCCGAAGGCGCGGGCCAAGCAGACCGTGCACCTCGTCGTCGACCGGCTGTCGCTCTCGAAAGCGAAGCGCGGACGGCTCGTCGACTCGCTCGAGCAGGCGTTTGCGGCGGGATCCGGACTGGCGGGGATCCTTCCCGACGGTGAGAGTGAGCCGATCTGGTTCACGTCGATGCCGTACTGCGTCGAGTCCGACTACCGGGGCGAAGATGAGCTCACGCCTCGCATGTTCTCGTTCAACAGCCACGTCGGCGCGTGCCCCCGTTGCGACGGCCTAGGCACGACGGGCAAGAAGCAGCCGGTGGTGTGCAGCGCCTGCGAAGGGGGGCGACTCCGTGCCGGTTCGCTCGCGGTCCGCGTCGGCGGGCGGAATCTCGCCGAGGTCTCGGCCCTGACCGTCACCGAAGCGGCCGAGTTCTTCGGACGTCTCGAGCTGAAGGCCGCCGAGCGGCGCATCGCCGAGCAGATCCTCGCGGAGATCCGCAATCGCCTGGCGTTCCTCGACAAGGTCGGACTCGAGTACCTGACCCTCGATCGGCGTTCGACGACGCTCGCGGGCGGGGAGTCGCAGCGCATCCGGCTCGCGACGCAGATCGGCAATCGTTTGGTGGGGGTCCTGTACGTGCTCGACGAGCCCACCATCGGCCTCCATCCGCGCGACACGCGGCGGCTTCTCGATACGCTTCTCGATCTCCGCGATCAGGGTAATACCATCGTCGTGGTGGAGCATGACCCGCTGTTCTTCCGCGAGGCGGACCACCTGATCGACATGGGGCCGAACGCCGGCGTTCATGGGGGGACGGTGGTGGCCAAGGGAAGCATCGCGGCCATCGAACGGTCGCGGAAGTCGCTGACGGGGGCGTACCTTTCCGGCCGAAAGCAGATGCCGGTACCTCAGGAGCGTCGCACCGGGGACGGCCGATCGATCTTCGTGCGGGGCGCGCGGGCCCACAACCTCAAGAATGTCGACGCCGAGTTCCCGCTCGGGATCTTCCACGTGGTGTCGGGGGTGAGCGGTAGCGGCAAGAGCTCGCTCGTGATGGACGTGCTGCATCCCAACGTCCTCGAAGCGCAGAAGGCTCGTCCGAAGCTGCACGAGTGCGACGCCGTCGAGGGCGCCCGGGCGATCGACCGCGTGGTCGTCGTCGATCAGAAGCCGATCGGGCGCAGCCCGGCCTCGAATCCCGCGACGTACACGGGAGTCCTCGGCTCGATCCGCGAGATCTTCGCCGAGCTGCCGCTGTCGCGGATGAAGGGCTGGACCAAGGAACGGTTCTCGACCCACGTTGGCGACGGACGCTGCCCCTCGTGCAGCGGGCTCGGCGCGGTGCGGATCGAGATGCACTTCCTTTCCGACGTCTGGGTGCCGTGCGACGACTGCGAGGGCAAGCGCTTCAACCAGGAGACGCTGAACGCCACGTTCCACGGCCACAGCATCGCGGACGTGTTCGCACTCGAGATCTCGGCGGCCCGGAAGCTGTTCGAGAACATGCCGAAGGTGGCCCGCGTTCTCCAGACGCTCGAGGACGTCGGCCTCGGTTACCTGGCGCTCGGCCAGTCGTGCACGACGCTCTCGGGGGGAGAATCCCAGCGGCTGAAGCTCGCCGCCGAGCTGTGCACCCCGGGACGCGGACACAACCTGTACCTCCTCGACGAGCCGACGACGGGGCTCCACTTCGCGGACGTCCACCGGCTTCTCGAGGTCTTCGAGAAGCTCGTGGAGGCCGGCCACACCCTGGTTGTCATCGAGCACAATCTCGACGTGATCCGGGCCGCGGACCGGGTGACCGACCTCGGTCCCGAAGGAGGCGAGCGCGGCGGGAAGCTGCTCGCGGCGGGAACGCCCGAGGAGCTCATGAAGGTCCGGGCTTCGGCTACCGGCCAGTGGTTGAAGCGGGAGGACGCATCGTGAATCCCGATCGCCCCCTCGTCGTGCAAAGCGACCGAACGCTTCTACTCGAAGTGGATCACCCGATGTACGGGCAGGTGCGCGACGCACTGGCGCGCTTTGCCGAGCTCGAGAAGAGCCCGGAGTACATCCACACGTACCGGATCACTCCGCTGTCGGTGTGGAACGCGCTGGCCGCGGGGATGCCGCCGGCCGACATCGTCTCGTCCCTCGAAGGGTACTCGAAATATCCGGTACCGGAGAGCGTCGCGACCGAGATCGGTAGCTGGGCCGAGCGCTACGGTCGCATCCGCCTGGTGCGCGTCGAGGGAACGCTGCGTCTCCTGACGGACGATGCCCGGCTCCTCGAGGAGATCCGCGCGCAGGAGTACGCGGCGCGACACCTCGGCGAGGCGGTCTCCGATCGCGAGGTCCTCATCGACGAGATCGAGCGAGGGCGCGTGAAGCAGGCGCTGCTGACGCTCGGCTACCCGGTGGACGACCTCGCCGGGTACACGCCGGGGGCGCCGCTCGAGATCACCCTTCGCGAAGAGACCCTCGAAGGCCAGCCGTTCTCGCTACGCGCGTACCAGAAGGCCGCCGCCGACGTCTTCCACGCGGGCGGTTCCGAGCGCGGGGGATCGGGGGTCGTCGTGCTTCCGTGCGGCGCCGGCAAGACGATGGTGGGCATCGGCGCGATGCATCGCGTGCAGACCCACACGCTCATCCTGTGCACGAACGTCACCGCGATGCGCCAGTGGATCCGCGAGATCCTCGACAAGACGAACCTCACCGAAGACGAGGTCGGCGAGTACTCGGGCCGGTCCAAGGAGATCAAGCCGGTCACCGTCTCGGACTATCAGATCCTGACGTACCGCCGGAAGAAGACGGATCCGTTCCTTCACTTCGGCCTTCTCTCGGATCACCCGTGGGGCCTCATCATCTACGACGAGGTGCACCTGCTGCCGGCGCCGGTCTTCCGGGTCACCGCTGAAATCCAGGCGCGACGACGACTCGGGCTGACGGCCACCCTCGTTCGCGAGGACAACAAGGAGAGCGATGTCTTCACGCTCGTCGGCCCGAAGCGGTACGACGTCCCGTGGAAGGTCCTCGAGAAGCAGGGCTGGATCGCGAAGGCCATCTGCATCGAGGTTCGGGTCCCGCTGATGGACCAGCTGCGGTCGCGGTACTTGGCGGCGAAGTCGCGGGAGCAGTTCCGCATCGCTTCCGAGAACGAGAACAAGAACTCCGTGGTCAAGCGAATCCTCGAGCGGCACTCCGGGGATCGCGTGCTGATCATCGGGCAGTACATCGATCAGCTGGTGCTGCTCTCGAAGCAGCTCGGGGTTCCGCTGATCACCGGCAAGACCAAGCAGGCCGAACGCGACGAGCTGTACGCGGCGTTCCGCGAGGGCACCGTGCCCGTCTTGTGCGTATCGAAGGTGGGGAACTTCTCCGTCGACCTTCCGGACGCCAACGTCGCCGTGCAGATTTCGGGAACGTTCGGCTCTCGTCAGGAAGAGGCTCAGCGGCTCGGACGCATTCTGCGCCCGAAGCGCAAGGCGACCTCCGCGTACTTCTACGCGCTCGTCACCGCGGAAACGCGGGACCAGGAGTTCGCCGCCAAGCGACAGCTCTTCCTGACCGAGCAAGGGTATTCCTACGAAATCCGCACCGAGGCGAGCTTCGATCATGCCGCGGCGGGAGGTGGAGCGTGACGATGAACCTGCAAGACTTCCTCGACCACAAGCGAGTCGCCGAGCTGGAAGCGCTGCACCTCGCGTGGGTCGGGGGTGAGCCCCCGGATGATCCGGATGACCTGCGGGATGCCGTCGGCAAGGCCATGAACGACGGTGTGCAGGTCGCCGAACGCATCGAGGCACTGACGCCGCAGGTGCAGCGTGTGCTCTCGGTCGCGCTGCACAATCCGAGCTACGTGGTGAGCCCGGACGAGCTCGTCGCGGAGGAGGCCGGCGGAGAGCCGGTCGAAACCGCTCTCATGCGCCTCGTGCGAGACGGGTTCTTCCACATGCAGCGCAACGGCGGGGGCGGCCCGGGATTGCACTACGTCGTCCCTTCCGAGGTCGGCGATCTCGCCGCATCGCTCGTCCTGCGTTCCCCCGTTGCCGCCGAGACGGTCTTCTCGATCGAGCGCTTCACGCGAGCGATGTCCTGGGAAGAGCTTCGACGGCGCGCCGGCGGGACTCCCGAAGGCGAAGACGGCGAGGATGTCGCGCGCGCCGAGCTGCTGGACGGGTCGATGGATCCCGAACGGATCGAGGAGCGCATTCGACGGATCGAGGACTTCCCCGGAAGAGAGCTCGCGCGGAGGCTCGTGCACGAGTTCGGCGGCGTGCTCACGGCTTCGCAGTGCGGCCGCCTCGGCATCGACGGCTTCGAGTGGAACGTCGAGAGCATCCGGGAGCGGTTGGAAGAGAACCTTCTCGGGACGTGTCTGCCGCTCTCGCTCGAGGAGTACGGCATCGGGCTCATGGAGCCGACGGCCATCGCCTTCCCGGAAGTCGTGGAAGCGGTTCTTCTCCGCGGACCGGCGGTCGAGGGAGGGTTCGAGAGGATCGCGGCGTCGGGCATCGACCTGATGAGCGACCTCGCGGAGCTTGGAGACGAGATCAGTCGAGGTGAAGTCCGACTCACGCAGAAGGGGGCGCTGTACAAGGGAGTGCTTCGCCGGCTGGCCCGGCGGATGGTCTCGACCTGCGAGTCGTACATGACCAAGGAAGAGCTCGTCGGCGCTCTCCTCGATGTCGTGCTCGACCTGGGACTCGCCGAGGTCACCGAGGACCGCAGCCTCGCCCCCACGCGGCTCGCCTCGACGTGGGAGAAGCTCGGTCCGCCGCAGAAGACGCGAAAGGTCCTGCGCGCGATGCTCGCGCGTCCCGAAGCGGGCGAGCCGGTGTTCCACCTCGAGGGACTGCGCCGCGCGCTCGTTCGTGTGCTGGCCTCGCTCGAGGTCGGACGATGGTACGACCCGATGGCCGTGCCTTTCGTGGTGCGCAACCGGTACCTCACGTCGCTCGAGAAGGACGGCGTGAAGGATCGCTACCAGACGCGGTTCCAGTACGCCGGTCCGCCGCTGCAGAGCGAGCCGGCCCGCATGGCCTGGAATCTGTTCGAGTTCATCCGCAAGCGATTGTATTCGCTCGGTCTCGTGGACCTCGCCTTCCGCGGCGAGCGCGTGGCCGCGATTCGCCTGACGTCGCTCGGCGCGGTCACCCTCGGGATCCGTCGCTCGGATGCCGACGAGGCCGCGGCGCGGCGCATCGTGGTCCACAGCGACTTCGAGGCCATCCTGTTCCCGCAGGGCCGCGACGATCCGCTGATCCACGAGCTCGATCGGTTCGCGACGCGGACGAAGTCCGAGAACGTCTACCACTTCCGGATCGAGCGCGACTCCGTGGTTCGCGCCGTGGCGGGTGGGGCGACGCCGGACGGCATCCTCGGGCTCCTCGAATCGCACGGCCGCAATCCCGTCCCGCAGAACGTCGCGTACTCCATTCGCGAATGGGCGGACCGGATCCGGTTCATCTCGTGCGAGCGCGTGTTCCTCCTCTCGGCTCCCGATTCCGAAACGGTGGACCGCGTCGCCGAGCTCCCGTCGCTGCGGCCGCTGGTACTCGATCGGTTGAGTCCGACGGTTCTGTCGCTGCGAGAGCGGCCGGAGAAGCCCTCGATTCGCAAGGAGCTCGAGGGCCTGGGCGTCTTCCTGCGGTGATCGTGCTAGAATCGGGGCGGACCTCCCGGGGAAAGGACGTCCCGAATTCGAGAGACGAACGATGAGTCATTCCGGTTCGCGTGAGCGCGCGCATGCGCTCGCGGTCTGCATGCGCGTTCTCAGGATGTCCCTTTTCTGGATGATCGGCGTCGGATCCGTCGCGATGGCGGGGCCCCCGCCGACGCCGCCCCCCGACACCGTCAATCCCTTCTTCCACGAGCGCGAGGTGGCGCTCGATCGCTGGATCGCCAACCGGGAAGAAGGTCGCGAGCTCGCGATCGCCTCGCTCTATACGGGGGACCACCGCGAGCGCATGCTCGCCCTGCGAGCTCTGGCACGGATCGGCGAGGCGCAGGACGTCGCCGGCCTGCGGCGCCTGCTGCACATGTCTCCCGATCGCGAGACGCGGATCCGGACAGCCGAGACGCTCGCGCATCTCGTGGGTCGCGACGTTGTCCCTTCGTGGGTGGCCTTCCCGCCGGAGGAGGACGCGCCGCGCGAGGTCGCTCTCGGCGCCGAGCGAGCGATCGTCGAACAGCTCATCACGATGAGCGACCGCGCGGAGATGGTCGCGTGGTACCACGGCCGGGCCTACGCGCCGGTCGTGAGGCTGGGCTCGGTCGCCGTGCCGATCCTCCAGTCGATCGCCCGAGACCGGCGTCTCTTCGCGACCGAGCCTCGATGCCACGCGCTGATCGCGCTCGGGCGGATCGGAGAGCGCTCCGCGGTCCCGTTCCTCGTCGAGCTGTACGACGAGATCCGCTCGCCCGACTTCGACATCCTCGATGTCGAGGCGGAACGACCGCTCACCCTGGCCGCGGCGGCCATCGCCTCCCTGGCGCTCCTCGGGGTGAGCTCGTCCGACGTCATGCGCGTTCATGAGGATGCGGCCGACAGCGGGGACGCCTTCCTGCGCATGTACGGAGCCTGGGGGCTCTTCGATGCGGGTCGGCGCCTCGATGAGACGACGCGCGCGCCGATCGTGGAGCGCCTTTGCGAGTATCTGTACTACGACCAGGACGAAGCCGTGCTGTCGACGCTCGTCCAGGCCTTGCAGTTCACCGGCAAACCGAAGGACAGCGAGGTGATCCTCGTGCGCCTTCGGGAGCGTCCGCGGCTCGTGGATTACTTCCTGCTCGACTCGCTGTACGGCATGCGGGGCGGCAAGGACGACACGATGCGCGCCGAGCTGGAACGTCAGCTGGAGAGCGAGGTCCCCACGGCACGCGCCTATGCGGTCGCCCGGCTGGGGCAGACGCCGAGCGACGAGCTCATCGACGCGCTCTTCGAGATGCTGGAGCGGAACCCGACCGATCTCGAGGACGCGAGCGAGTTCTCGGCGCGCGCGAGCCTGTTCGCGCTCGGGCTCCTGGGCGTCGAGCGGGCGCGGGAGGCCGTCGTCGATCGGCTCGAGTCCCGCAGCGGGCAGATCCGCGTGGCGGCGGCGGTCGCGGCCGGACAGCTCGGCGGCGATCCGGCCCTCGAGAAGCTCGCGGTCTGCCTCGACGACAAGAGCGACTACGTGCGCTTCTTCGCCGCCCAGTCGCTGCGGGGGCTCGGCGACCCGAGGGCCGTCGACGGCTATCTCGATGCCCTGGAGACCGGAAACACGTATCTGATGGAGCTCGCGATCGCTTCGCTCCGGACCTTGACCGGGGACGATTTCGGCTTCCGGCCCGACGCTTCGTACCGCGATCGGGAGCGGGCCACCCGTCGATGGCGCGACTGGGTCTCGGAAAATCGGGCGGCGATCGTGGTCGAAGAGGGGGCCCTTCGACTGCGCTGAGACGGCCGCGGCTTGACACCGGCACCGGCGCTTCAAGATAATGCCGCGGCTTCGGATCGAGAGGGCTTGGACGCAACGGCCAGAGTGGCGGAATTGGCAGACGCGCGGGATTCAAAATCCCGTTCCCTTCACTGGGAGTGTGGGTTCGATCCCCACCTCTGGCACCAGTCCGACGATACCCCGTCCGACCCCATCGTCCGATAGAGGACTTCCGATGAAGCTGCTGCGCAGGAACCGAGGCCGGGCATCCGGGGCGACGCGCGAGGTCGCGCTCGAATGGACCCGCACGCTGTGGAAGGACAAGCTCTGGCGAGGGACGACCTGGCTCGGAGTGCCGATCCTGCAGTGGCCGACCGATCTTCACATCCTTCAGGAGCTGCTCTTCGAGGCGCGGCCCAAGGTGATCGTCGAGACGGGGACGAACGCGGGCGGGTCGGCGCTCTTCTTCGCGTCGATGCTCGGGCTGATCCACGACGATCCGACGGCCGGCCGGGTGGTGACCGTCGACATCCGCATTCCGGATGACGTGCGCAAGACGCTCAGCGACCACCCGGTCGCGCGAGGGCGCATCACCGCCATCGAAGGCGATTCCAAGTCGACCGAGACGATGGCTCGCGTCGAGGAGGCGATCGGCGACGAGCGGGATCTCTTCGTGTTCCTCGACTCAGATCATTCCCGCGACCACGTGCTGGCCGAGCTCCGCGCCTACGAGAAGCTCGTTCCGCCGAATGGATGGCTCATCGCGTTCGACACGATCTGCCGTGACCTTCACGATCTGCCCGGGGCCCCCTCCGAATGGAAGGACGACAACCCGCTGGCCGCCGTCGATCGCTTCCTCGAGGAGAACCGCGGCTTCGAGCGTACACGCGAGCCCGAGAAGCTCGGGGTGACGTTCGGGCCGGGCGGGTTCCTCCGGCGTCGAAGTGGGGGATCCGAGCGTTGAGGATCCTGATCGTGGGGGCGGGCGCGGTCGGGTTCCATCTCGCGCGCAAGCTGGCCGAGGATAGCCACGACGTCACGGTGGTCGAGGAGAACCGCGAGCGTATCAAGCGGATCCGCGACCGTCTCGACGTGCAGGTGCACGAGGGGAGCGCGCAGAGTCCCGAGGCGTTGCAGCGAGCCGGAATGAAGGGTGCCGAGCTCGTCATCGCGGTTACCGATCG
>CAZQZX010000096.1:7460-22839 GCA_964597885.1 uncultured Planctomycetota bacterium | reverse complement strand
CAGGTCGCGGTCGGTCAGGATCAGGCCGGTCGTATCCTCGTCGCCACGCCGGTCGCCAGCGACTCGCTCGCCCCGGCCTCGGACAACCCGATCAACGCCATGGCCGTCGCTCGCTTCAGCCCGCAGGATCCGTCCGGCACGCTCGAGTGGACGCTCGCCAGCTACAACGACTTCCCGAACGGTAAGCCGATCCTCGATGGTCCGGGCGGCACCGCGATCGGTCAGGTCGTCGAGCTGAACCAGGTCACCGGCGGCACGCCGTTCGGCCCGTCGCTCTCGGCCCCGTGCATCGACTCGGTCGGTAACGTCTGGTTCCTCGCGGCGGTCGAGCTCTTCGATCGTCTCCCGGGTGGTGAGAGCGATTTCGACACGGCTCTCCTCCGCGCCGTCTACGATCCGGCGACCTTCAGCTACGAGCTCGAGCTCGTCGCGGAGATCGGCGACGTCTTCGGTGGCCAGAACTCGCAGACGAACTGGCAGCTTCGCTTCACCGGTATCGCTGACAGCAACTCGGTGAGCTCGGCGACGATGATGTCGGGCAACATCCTGCGTGGCGCGCTCAACGGTATGAGCACGGCGGGCATGGAAACGCGCGATCCGCGCACCCTCGGCGGTCTGGTCCTGCAGGCCGAGATCGTGTACGATGTTGACGGTGACGGCGAGTTCAACAAGGTCACCGGTGGCGGTGGCGATCCGCTTTCGCTGGACCAGGAGTACAACGTGCTGCTCTTCATTGGCGCGCTGTCGAACGGTTCGCAGAACGACGTTCGCTAAGCTGCTTTTGTCGCATTCAAAGCGACAGCTGTACCGAAGTTAGCTATACGCTACTCAAGTTAGCTACATAGGGAGCAGGGCGAGTGCCACTCGCCCTGCTCCTTTTCCCTTTCCCGGGAGCCTCGCCTTCCGGCCATCATTGCAGGAGCGTTCCCATGCGCATCTCGCGAATCGGCTTGGTCGCGTTCAGCTTCGTCGCCCTCTTCTCGCTTCTCGCCTCCACGACCGTGGCGGACTGGGATCCGCAGAACGGTGATTGGGGCAAGGAAGACGCGACGCACATCCGAGTGATGACCTACAACATCCTCGACAACATCAACTCGCAGGAGCTGAAGGTCGAGCAGCGCAACCCGTGGACGGCGCTCGCGCGCATCGTCGCCGCGATGAAGCCGGATCTTCTGATCCTTCAGGAGGTCGGCGACAAGGCCGGCGGCGTCGATTCGGTGGCCGATCTCGAGACCACCATCGAGCTGTTCTTCCACGG
The DNA here is from genome assembly GCA_964597885.1 of uncultured Planctomycetota bacterium. Taxonomy (GTDB): domain Bacteria; phylum Planctomycetota; class JACOTG01; order JACOTG01; family JAUIME01; genus CAZQZX01. Next base: position 21,581 of record CAZQZX010000096.1, on the reverse strand, counting down.
CGGGACCGACCCGTTCCGCGGCGGATCGGTGACGGCCTACGTGCAGAAGTACGCGCCGACGTACGATCTTCCGTACATCTTCGTCAGCACGGACACGGACGGCTTCAACCGTAACGTGATCGTCAGCCGTTTCCCGTTCAGCGACCTGAACGGCGACGGAAAGTCAGAGCTCTCCAACATCGACTTCCTGTTCGCGGACGAGTACGCGCCGGGCGGCGACGGCGGCATCCGCGGGTTCATGTTCGCCGAGGTCGATCTGCCGGACACCGAGTACGTCAGCGACCTGGTCATCGGCAATGTGCACATGAAGGCCGGCGGCTCGTCGAGCGATCGCGCGCAGCGACTCACGGCCAGTCAGAATGTGGCCTACTGGATCGATTACCTGCTGAACGGCGCCGGCACCGGCTCGCCCGATCCGAACAACAAGATTCGCGACAATCCTCCCGTCTCGGGCATCCTTCCCGCGGGAACGGCCGTCCTGTGGGGCGGCGACCTGAACGAGGACGAGAACACGAACGGTCGCAAGGGCCCGGTCGAGTGGCTCGCCCGCGCGCAGCAGACCGGCGGGACGGACGGCACCGACGTCGACCGCAGCGACAGCTCGTTCGACGATGCGCGCGACCTGTTCACCAACGACCGCGAGACGCTCGGCAGCTCGAAGCTCGACTACATCATGTGGCAGGACAGCGTGCCGACGCTCGTCCGCGACTGGATCTTCGAGGCGGCCACGGTTCCGTCGCAGGGCCTGCCGCCGGAGCTCAACGGCTTCATCGGGGGCGGGAACACCGTCAGCTTCTGGGCCTCCGATCACCTTCCGGTGCTGGCGGACTTCGAGCTTCCGGTCCCCGACGTCACCGTCGCGGTCGACCCGCAGAGCCTGTCGGCCCCGGTCGGCGGCGATCTGTTCTTCGACGCGTCCGTCACGCGGCGCATCGCGTCGACGTACTCGGGCGAAGCCTGGATCGACGTGCTCGACCCGAACGGCGATCCGTTCTACGCGTCGAACCCGCGTTTCGGCCCGAAGTCGTTCAGCCTCCAGCCGCTGCAGACGAAGCAGAAGACCGACATCCGCGTTCGCGTTCCGGGCTCGAAGACCCCGGGAACCGGCTACAAGGTACGAGCCTACGTCGGAACCTTCCCGAACACCGTTCTGCACACGGCCGAGTTCGAGTTCGAGATCACGCCCTGATCCCGCAACATGCGTAGGATCGGTACGCTACCGGACGAAAACGAAGCCCGTCGCTTCGGGGACTACCTGCTCGTTCAGGAGATCGACAACCAGGTCGATTCCGACGACGAGGGTGGATGGGTGATCTGGGTGCACTCGGAAGACCGGGTGCCCGAGGCGAAGGAGCGCTTCGCCCGCTTCCAGGCCAATCCCTCGGACGCCGAGTTTTCCGGCGTCCAGCGCGAAGCGAAGTCGATTCGCAGCGAGCGCGAGAAGGCCGCGACCCGTTCGCGCGCACGGCAGATCGATGTGCGCACGACGTGGGGCACACGAGGCGTCGCTGCGGCCGGACCGGCCACGAGCGTTCTGGTGTTTGCGTCGATCGGCGTCTTCATCCTCGGCCTGCTCGGCGTTCCGGTCTTCGCTTACCTCGCCATGGGTCCGCTCGACTTCATGCTGTCGACCGGCCAGATCTGGCGCTTCCTCACCCCGATCTTCCTGCACTTCGGGATCATCCACCTGCTGTTCAACATGTACTGGACCTGGCAGTTCGGGAGCATGATCGAGTACCAGCTCGGCACCCGATGGCTGGCGTTGCTCGTGCTCGGCATCGGGGTCGGATCCAATCTCGCCCAGTACGCCGTGGTGGGTCCGGGCTTCGGCGGGATGTCGGGGGTGGTCTACGGGCTCTTCGGCTACATCTGGATCCGCGCCAAGCACGACTCGGGCTCCGGCCTCGTGATGAACCCCGGAACGGTGCAGGTTCTGATGTTCTGGTTCATCCTCTGCTGGCTCCCGATCCTGCCGTTCGGCGTCGCCAACTGGGCGCACGCCGGTGGGCTTGCCATAGGCGCGGCATGGGGTTACATCGATGCCGGCATGCTGAAGCGCCGCAGCTGAGATCCCGCCCGACCCGAATTGCGAGACCCCTACAGCCGGGGATACCGTTCGTGGTACACTGGCCACCCACCGATCGAAGCCCTCCCGGCGGATGCTCCGGCCATGCTTCAGGCCGTCCATGACATCGTGTCGAGCCTGCCGCGCCGGTAGGTTTCTCCCGTTTTCCGCACGAAGCGAGGAAGAAAAGAGAATGAGGATTCACCGTCTCTTGCCCGTCGTCCTGTTGATCGGACTGGCGTGGCTCATCGTCGCGGCTCAGTCCGACCCGCGAGAGGTTCCCCCTGGTTTGGATGCGGTCCGGTACGACGGCGACGTCGTGATCCGTGCCTACATCCAGTCCGACGAGGACATCGATGCGATGCGCAAGATCGCGCGCGATGTCTGGTCGCACGGGGAAGGCCACGGTCACGTCGACTATCTGCTCAGCCGCGACGACCTCGTGGAGCTGGACGCGCGCGGCATCCGCTACGTGGTGTTCATCGAGAACGTCCAGGATCTGATCGACGCCCAGATGGAGCGCGCGGATGCTCAGGGCGGCTTCTTCTCGCAGTACCGCAACCTCGCCGAGATCAACGCGTTCGTCGACGGGCTCGTGACGCAGCGTCCGGACCTCGCGAGCGTGTCGACGTTCGGCCAGTCCATCGAGAATCGCGATCTGCGCGTCCTCACGATCACCGGCCCGGGCGGCGGGAACAAGCCGCAGGTCGTGTACAACTTCCTGCAGCACGCCCGCGAGTGGATCACCGGCGCCGCCGGATGCTTCCTGGCCGACCACCTGGTCCAGAACTACGGCGTCGATCCCGAGATCACGGCGCTGCTCGACGCGGTCGAGTTCCACATCGTCAACGTCCTCAACCCGGACGGCTACGAGTACAGCTGGGGACCGAACCGCCTGTGGCGAAAGAACCGTCGTAACAACGGTGGCGGGGACTTCGGTGTCGACCTGAACCGCAACTGGGACGCGGGCTGGGGAGGTGTCGGCTCGAGCGGCGACCCCGGAAGCGACACCTACCGCGGCACCGCGGCGTTCTCTGAGCCCGAAACGGCCGGCCTGCGCGACTACATGCGCACGCTGCCGCGGATCCAGGGGCATATCGACGTGCACAGCTATTCGCAGCTCGTGCTGCATCCCTACGGCTACACGTCGTCGCTTCCGCCCGATCACCCGGCTCTCGATGAGCTCGGTGGCCTGATCAACGACGCGATGCAGAACCTGTACGGCAAGACCTACATCCACGGCCCGATCTGGACGACGATCTACCCCGCGTCGGGCGGAGCCGAGGACTGGAGCTACGACGAGTTCACCGGCACGGCCGCGACGCCGGTCATGTACAGCTACGGCTTCGAGCTGCGCGACGAAGGCCAGTTCGGATTTCTGCTGCCGGCGGATCAGATCGTTCCGGCTTCCGAAGAGTGCCTGGCGGGAATCCTGACGCACGCGCGCTGGGCGTCGACGCTCCTCGGCTTCGAGTTCCCGAACGGCCTGCCGTCGCAGATCGATCCCGTGAACCCGGGCACGCTCACCGTGCAGGTGGTGCCGCGGGCGGGCGCTTCGTACCAGGAAGGCACCGGCCGCATGATGTGGCGCGTCGCCGGAGGGCTTGGCTTCGCTCCGATCGACTTCTCGTCGATGGGCGGAGGCATGTACGAGGTGGCGCTTCCGACCGGTGTGTCGTGCGGCAGCACGCTCGAGTTCTACTTCGAAGCGCAGACCACGTCGGGCGAGATGCAGCGGTCGCCGTTCGGTGCGCCGGCGAGCTCGTACGATGCGGAGGTCATCGCGATTGCGGTCGCCTTCGAGGACAACTTCCAGCTGAACCAGGGCTGGACCGTACAGAACGAGAACCTCACCGACGGCCCGTGGCAGCGTGGCGTCCCGGCGAATGGCGACCGCGGCGATCCGCCGGCCGACTTCGACGGCTCGGGAAGCTGCTACGTCACGGACAACGTCGCCGGCAACTCGGACGTGGACGGCGGACCGACCCGGCTCTCCTCGCCGACGCTCGATCTCTCGGGCGGGGACGACGCGATCGTCGAGTACGCGTACTGGGTGTATTGCGACGACGGAGACGACACGCTCGTCGTCGAGATTTCGAACAACGGCGGCTCGACGTGGTCGACGGCGCGGACCTACACCGGTGGCGGCGGCGGCTGGAACACCGACAGCTTCACGGTGTCGGACTTCGTGACGCCCACCGCGAACGTCCGCGTTCGCTTCTCGGTCGCGGACCAGCCGAACGATTCGGTCACCGAGGCCGCGATCGATGCCTTCCGTGCGGTCACCACCGAGTGTCCGCCGGTCGAGAGCTTCGAGTTCACGCAGACGCCGCTCGTGCGCGGGCAGTCCGCGACCTTCACGGCGACCGGAGCCGAGCCCGGCACGGACGTCTACTTCTACTACTCGCGAAACGGTGAAGGGGCCGGTCCCTGCGATCCGTTCTTCGGAGGTCTTTGCTTCGACATCGTCGGGCCCGTGAAGCGATTCGCGCGCGCGACGGCGAACGCATCCGGCGTTGCCGAGCGCACGAAGACGGTCCCGCCGAACGCGCCGCTGATCACGTTCCACACCCAGGCGATCAACCGCCGCGGTACGAACGGAGACCAGTCGGTGAAGTCGAACGTCATCGAGGCCACCGCGCAGCCCTAGGGCGCTCGTTCTCGAGAATCCGGACAACCGAGCGGGCTCGGTGGCCACACGGCCGCCGGGCCCGCTTTCTTTTGGGGCGGGCGAGGGCGGGCGGTTCGCTCGCTACGCCGTGGCGCGTGTCGTCTCGGCGAGCTGCTCTTCGAGCGCGGGGACGAAGTGGTCGAAGTCCGGGACGCGAAGTCCCGGGATCTTCGCGGTATCGATCCAGCGGCGCAGCAACAGCGACGGGAGGAAGTGCGGGCTGCGACCGAAACGGTGGAGCTCGAGGTCGTCGAGCTTACCGCCGTCGCGGTGCAGGCGGCGGAGCGCGTCGCTCGACAGTCGCGTCTTGTAGTGCGGTGAGCGCGTCACGAGGTAATGCTTGGCATGCACGTGGTGCCGGATCGGCTCGGTGACCGCGGGGGGAAAGAACCGGGACAGCCACTTGAATCCGGTGACGTCGTGATGGGCTCCCAGGACCGAAGCGTCGTCGAGCAACAGCCCGATGTCGTGGAGAAGTGCGGCGCAGACGAGCGCGCTCGGGGCCTGCTCCCTCTCGGCGAGATGCGCGGTCTGAAGAGAGTGCTCCGTGATGCTGAGCCCCCCTCTGCGAGCCTTGCTGCCGCGGGATTCGAACAACCCACGGAGGATTCCGATCACGTCCGATTCCACCACCGCCTGCCTCCTCGAGATTACCCCTGATCGAACTCGAGCTTCCCTCTCGTGCCCACTCCGCGGGCATCGGAACGTTCTTGTGATGGCGCGAGCCTAGCAGGTCGGTATCCGGAGACTTCGATTAGATTCGCGTTAGTCCTCTTCGTTACCTTCAAGTAGCAGGTACACAGTGATTTCGGGATGCGTCTATTTTGGGTGACGGGACGCGTCCGACGATTGTCGCCGTTACTCGTGATCATGAAGGGGTTTGAAAGCTCGGCGGTTTCGTCGTGGCGCTACGGGCACGCCCGTTGCGCTCTTGGTCCCCGTCCGGTCGAACCGTGAGGACGAGTGTTCCGGCGCTGACCCTCGCGGCCGTGAAGGAATGATCCGGAAAGGAGGTCGAGATGGAACGTCGAACACTTCCCTGGGTGGCATCCATCGGATTCCTGATCGCGAGTGGAGGAGGGCTCCTTCTGATGTTGATGGCCCTCGACACTCCACCCCCGCGTGCCGTGAGCGCGGCGATCGAACGCAAGGGGCAGAGGCTCGAGAGTGTCGTGGCCGAGCTCGCGTCGCGAGACGTCGAGCATCTCGACGCCGAACAACGCGACCAGCGCGCGGAGGCGCTCCGCTGGCTCGACGAGTACGCGAAGCGGCGTGAGTTCACGCACAATCGCGATTATCCCGGGCGCGATGTCCCGTACTTTATCGATCACCAGGGAACGCGCTGCGCGCTCGCGCATCTGCTCGAGAAGTCCGGCGAGGTCGAGCTCGTTTCCGACCTGGCGCGCACGAGCAATCACGCTTACATCTCCCAGCTCGGTCCGGAGCCGCGGCTCGACCGATGGATGGAGCTGCACGGCGTGACGCGCGAAGAGATCGCGTACATCCAGGGGCCGGGATGGGGGACCGGGCCTGTGCCCTGGGACCCCGAGCGACCCGTCCAGGAAGAAGAAGAAGTCGAGCCGCCGGTCGTGCCCGACCCGACGCCCGCGCCGGCTCCCGAGATCGTGTCGCCGCCCGGTAGTACGCCGGCCGTGTCGACTCCCGCCAACACCCCGAGCCCTCGGATGCTGCGACGCAAGAAGGCCGCGGCCGTGGCGCCCGATTGGCGCGACTGGTGGAACCTGAATGGCGACGCGTTCGTGAACCTGCGCGTGGCCTACCGCGATCGATCGCAGCGGAACACGCCCGGCGCGAAAGCCGGGACGAAGGACGCCTCCCCGGACCTCACCCGTGAGCTCGCGCCGCTCTTCACGCGGATCGCGGAAGGGGACGCCGAGTTCGCCGCGGCCGGTCTGATGGCTCTGGCGCGAACCGGAGATCCCTCCGTGGCGAAGGACTTCGTCGCACGGGCCCTCGCCTATCTCGAGCGCCCCGATGCGCGATACCGGGAGTTCGTGGTCCTCGCTCTCGGCGTGCTTCCGCAGCCCGAATCCGTGGCGCCGCTTTGCGAGATCCTCCGGGACACGAAGGTCGGGCGCCGACATCTGCGGCAAGGCTCGGCGATCCCGGAGCGCATCCGATCGTTCGCCGCGATCGCGCTCGGTCGGATCGGCGGCCAGGAGGCCCGAGATGCCATCCTGGGCACTCTGGAGCGGGAATCCAAGGGGAAGATCGATCTCGCCGCGGCGTGCGTGACGGCCCTCGGACTCGTGGCCCGGGACGAGACGATGCGTCCCGTGATCGCTTCGTACCTGATTCGCTCGCTCCAGCGAGAGGCGTGGAGCCCGCGCGTGCTCGCGCAGGTGCCGATCGCGCTCGCTCGCATGGGGGATGACGCCGGCTTCGAGGCGTTGCACACGATCGTGCGTCGCTTCCGCGCTTCGAACGAGGTGCGTCAGTCGAGCGCGATCGCGCTCGGTCTCTCGGCGCAGCGGCTCGATGCAAAGGTCGTCGATTCGCTCATGGCACTCGCCCACCGAGATCCGGATGCGGCGGCACGACAGCAGGCCATCATGGCGCTCGGTGAGATCGCGTATCGTGAGTCTCGTCCGACGTACGAGTCGTATCGCGAGAGCAAGGAGACGCTCACCCGACTCGTTCGCTTCTACGAGGACGGGATCAGCGGCTTCTTCAAGCAGCCTGCCGATCGTGCCTGGTACGCGCTGTCCGGCGCCCTGTTCGCGAGGCGTCACGCTTCCTTCGCAGGGCGGATCACGGATCGACTCGTGCAGCTGATGCACGACGGCAGCTCGACGAGCGACCGCGCGGCCGCGGCTCTGGCTCTCGGTCTGTGCGACGACGCGCGCGTCGCGAAGGATCTTCGTCGCGCGTTCGACGCGACGAAGAGCCAGGAGATCCGCGGATGGTGCGCGCTTGCCCTCGGGATGCTTCGTGACGAAGAGTTCCGACCGCGTCTGGCGGCGATCGGCGTGAGCGACGAGCCCGCGGCACTTCGCGGCCGTGCCGCTCAGGCGCTCGCGTACCACGGCGATCCGCGGACCGTCCCGCCGCTCGTCGGCGAGCTGGAGCGGACCCGGTCCGACTGGGTCAAGGGCGTCCTGACCCGGGTGATCGGCGAGATCGGTGACCACCGGGCCGTTCCCGGTCTGCGTCAGATCGCTCTCGACGAGAAGGAGGACGCGATGACGCGCCATCGCGCGCTCGCGGCGCTCGGACTGCTCGCGGAGCGAGACGAGCGGGCCTGGGTCGCCGATCTGAAGCGCGGCTTCAACCCAGCGGCGGTGACCCCGTCGCTCGCGGTGCTGATCCGTCTGTTCTGAGAATCGGGATTCGAGATCCTCACTCCCGGCGGGACAATCGCGTCCCGCCGGGGGTGCTCCCGCCCGCCGGCCCGCGGAATCGTGGGCCTCACCTCTTCCTAACGTTCGTCCTAAGCCCCCGTTCTCGAATCAAGATACGCCGAATGGCCCCCCGGGCTCGGCATCTCCTTCGGACTCAGGCGTTTCCAAAACCGGGCAGATCCATTAGGATGCGCGCCAATCGTTGGAGATTTTCCGGGGTCACCACAGGCCCCGCCACCTTGGATCCAAATGACACGGCCCCGCTTAGGGATGGGCACGTGCTCGACTCTTTTCGCAGAAGACACGAAGCAGGAGGGGGTGGAATGAAGAGATTGTATGTCCTTGGGGTCGCGTTGGCGGCCGGCCTTTGGCTCAGTTGCGGGGTTGCCCATGCGGGTGGTGGGCCGAGCGTGACGATCAACGAGATCCGCATCGACCAGCCGAGCGCGGACAACGACGAGTACTTCGAGCTGGCGGGTGCGGAAGGCACCTCGCTCGACGGGCTCACCTACGTCGTGATCGGTGACGGCACGGGCGGAAGCGGCACCATCGAAGCCGTGATCGACCTGACCGGCAACTCGATTGCTGCCGGTTCGGGCGGTTTCTTCCTGGCGGCCGAGTCGTCGTTCTCGCTCGGGGGCACGGTCGACCTGACCACCTCGATCAACTTCGAGAACAGCGACAACCTCACGCACCTACTCGTGACCGGCTTCTCCGGCTCGAACGGTGACGACCTCGACACCGACGACGATTGCGTCCTCGACGTGACGCCGTGGACGGGTGTCGTCGACGCGATCGCGATGATCGAGGAAGACAACCCGCCGGGTGGCACCGAGTGCCACTACGGTCCGCCGACGGTCGGCCCGGACGGCTCGTTCGTCCCGGGTCACGTGTTCCGTTGCGCCGACGGTAGCGGCGACTGGGTCATCGGCGAGTTCGATCCCGCCAACCTCGACGATACGCCGCGCGCCGCGAACGCTTGCCCGACGGTGAGCGTGACGATCAACGAGATCCGCATCGACCAGCCGAGTGCGGACAACGACGAGTACTTCGAGCTCGTCGGTGCCGAAGGAGATTCGCTCGACGGCCTCACCTACCTGGTCATCGGTGACGGTACAGGCGGAAGCGGTACGATCGAAGCGGTGGTCGACCTGACCGGCAACTCGATTGCCGCCGGCTCGGGGGGATACTTCCTCGCGGCCGAGGGTTCGTTCACCCTGGGCGGCACGGTCGACCTCACGACCACGCTCAACTTCGAGAACAGCGACAACGTCACGCACCTCGTCGTGCGCGATTTCACGGGCGCGAACGGCGACGACCTCGACACGGATGACGACTGCGTTCTCGATGTCACCCCTTGGGGTGAGATCGTCGACAGCATCGCGCTCATCGAGGAAGACAACCCGCCGGGCAGCACCGAGTGCCACTACGGCCCGCCGACGGTCGGCCCGGACGGTTCGTTCGTCCCGGGTCACGTGAAGCGCTGCCTCGACACCGACGGCGCGTTCATTCCGGGTGAGTTCGATCCCACCGCGGGCGACGACACGCCGCGCGCGCCGAACAACTGCCCGGTCGACATCTACATCAACGAGATCCGCATCGACAACTCGGGCGACGACTTCGACGAGTACTTCGAGATCGCGGCCGCCGAAGGGACGTCGCTCGACGACCTCTGGTACATCGTGATCGGCGACGACACGCCCGAGCAGGGCATCATCGAGTGCGTCGTTCCGCTTACCGGGAACACCGTCGCTGCGGGATCGGGCGGCTACTTCCTGTGCGCCGAGGACACGTTCACGCTCGGCGGCGTCACGCCGGACCTCATCGTCGACAGCGTCTCGAACGTTCTGAACTTCGAGAACAGCGACAATGTCACGCACCTTCTCGTGCGCGGCTTCACCGGTATGCTCGGCGACGACCTCGACGTCGAGGATGACTGCATCCTGGATTCGACGCCGTGGACCGAGATCGTCGACGAGGTCGTGCTGAAGGAATCGGATCCGCCCGATTGCTTCTACTCGACCGTGGTCGTCGGCCCGGACGGTTCGTTCGTCCCGGGTCACGTGTTCCGCTGTGGCGACGGCCCGGGCGACTGGGGCATCGGCTCCTTCACGCTCGGCGCGGACGACACGCCGCGCGCGGCGAACCCGGCCGATCTCTCGATCGTCGGACAGCCGAACAGCAAGATCGGCTTCGTCGGAGAGGCGACCTCGTTCACCGTCACCACGAACGGCGGCGGCGATCTGTTCTTCCAGTGGCGTAAGGACACCGTGGACCTCGCCGACGGCGGGAACATCTCGGGTGCCAACACCGCCACGCTCACGATCGATCCCGTCGCCATGGGAGACGAGGGCAGCTACGATTGCCTGATCTTCAGCGCGTGCGGCAACCTCACGTCGGATGCGGCGACGCTCACCGTCGCCGAGGCGCCCGAGGTCACGATCAACGAGATCCGGATCGACGAGTCGGGTACGGACAACAACGAGTACTTCGAGCTCGTGGGCGCCCCGGGCACGTCGCTCGACGGCGTGACGTACATCGTCATCGGTGACGACACTCCGGAGCAGGGCATCATCGAAGCGGTCATCCCGCTCACGGGTCTCTCGATCCCGGCGGACGGCCACTTCCTTGCGGTCGAGGACACGTTCTCGCTCGCGTGCGGTGACGTCGCCGACCTGGTGCTCCCGAGCGCCACGAACGGCATCAACTTCGAGAACAGCGACAACGTCACGCACCTGCTGGTCGTGAACTTCAGCGGCTTCGACGGTCAGGATCTCGACGCCGATGATGACTGCGTGCTCGACATCGAGCCGTGGGACCTGGTTCTCGACGACCTGGCGCTCAAGGAAAGCGATCCGCCGGATTGCTTCTACAGCGCCAACGTCATCGGCCCGGACGGCACCTTCGTCCCGGGTCACGTCTACCGCTGCCCGAGCGGCACCGGCGCGTTCCAGTTCGGCAACTTCTCGCCGCTCTGCTCGGACGCCGAGTCGCCGGGCTTCGTGAACCCGCCGTGCGTCACGGCGCAGCCGGCGGATGCCGAGGTCTGCGAAGGCGATCCGGTTTCGTTCTCGGTGACGGGCGACGGAATCGGCACGCTGCTCTACCAGTGGCGCCTCGATGGAATCGATCTCGTGGACGACAGCCGCATCAGCGGCGCGACGACGGACACGCTTTCGATCGATCCTGTGTACGCGAGCGACGCGGGCGATTACACCTGCGTCGTCACCGACGACAACAGCTCGCAGGAGAGTGCGTCGGCCGAACTGACGGTCGATCCGCTCTACGACGTGCGCGTCGGTAACGTGAACGCGGGTGCGGGCTCGCCGGTGGCCGTGCTGTTCGTCAACGGCTCGGCCGGTAACGGTCCCGAGCGCAACCTGTCCATCGATCCGAACGTCGACGGCTTCGAGGTGGTGATCCAGTCGCCGCCGTCGCGAACCGAAGCCAAGTACGCCGTCTACATTTGGTTCGACACTCCCACGAAGGATACGCAGGAGATCCTGCCGCAGAGCGCGGGTGAGATCGGCATGCCGACCCCGCTCACGGGCAACTCCCCGCAGCCCTTCTGGATTGCGAACAACCTGAAGCCGGCTCTCGGCACGACGTTCTGGTTCAACCCGTTCACGCCCATCGAGAAGGCGCCGTACGTGCTTGCCGACTACGATGCTCCGCTGCCGCGTGGCGACAAGTCGTTCTACATCCAGGGCATCATCCAGGATGACGACGCGCCGAACGGCAAGGCGTCCGTGACCAACGGTATCTTTGTCACGGTCGGTTCGTTGAACCCCTAGTTCGATCTGGATCCTCCTTCGGGAGGTTGGTCTGATCCTCAGGGCCGGCACGCTACGGCGTGCCGGCCCTTTTTCTTGCGGTACTCCGGCCCTCAGTTGCGGCCCGCCGGGGATTCACCTATTCTCAACGCCGCCATGAGGGCGGCCCCCACCACGAATCGCAGGTATCCCATCGCGGAGACTCCCACCGTATGAGCGGAGCGGACGTCGATCCCACGGCGCGCGTCCATTCCGAAGCGCGGCTCGGCGAGGGATGCGTGGTCGGTGCGCGTTGCGTCATCGGCCCCGAGGTCGTGATGATGAACGGGAGCCGATGCGGCGACGGCACCATCGTCATGGGCCGCGTTCGGATCGGCGAGCAGTGCGCCATCGGTGCGGAGTCGGTGATCGGGGGAGCCCGCTACGAGCTCTCGGCTTCCGCTTTCGACTGCGGAATCGAGATCGGCGATCGCAGCATCCTCCGCGAGTGCGTGACCATCAACCGCGGCTGCCCGCCCGGCCCCGGGATCACCCGCGTCGGCAGCGACGTCTACCTCGGCGCCGGCGCGCACGTCGGGCCCGACTGCCGCATCGGCGACCACACGGTGATCGAGGACGAGGTCCACCTCCTCGAGAGCGTGAAGATCGGCATCGGCTGCCGCGTCCACGAAGGAACGTCCGTGCGCGGCTTCATTCAGATCGGCGATCTCGCGGATGTCGGACCGAATATGGTGCTCGGCAAAGACGTCCCTCCGTATCTCCGGATCGAAGGGGCCGAGACGCCCGCCTTCGTGGGAGTCAACGTGAAGCAGCTGCAGGCTCGCAAGATGGCGCCGGATCTGATCGAAGCTCTCGGGCGCGCGTACCGACTGCTGTTCGAGTCCGACAAATCGTGGGGCGAGGCGGTGCACGAGCTCGGAACCTGGGATCTCGAGGCCTCGGAGTTCCTGGAGTTCGTAGACTTCGTTCGGGAGATCCCCGGCTGATTGCGGACCGGGCTCGAGCCTGAACCTTTCGCTTGCAAGGGAGACCGTCGATGTCGTTGGAATCCACCAAGAGTCCGACCGTGCCCGTGAGCGTGGCGAAGTGGAGTGAGCTGGCGGACCGGGATCCGGCGTACGCCCTGGTGGCCGGCGTCGACCTCGTGGTGGTCCGTTACGGGGACGAGGTGTCCGTGCTCTACGGACGCTGCCTCCATCGTGGGGCGCTCATGTCGGACGGGCACGTCGACGGCGACAATCTCATCTGCGGCGTGCACGGCTGGGATTACCGCTACGACACGGGCGTGAGCGAGTACAACAACGCCGAGCGCCTGCACAAGTTCGGGGCGTGGATCGACCGGGACGCGGACGCTGTCGTCGTCGACGAAGACGAGGTGCGCGCGTTCGAGCGGAAGTATCCCCAGCCGTTCCAGCGGGACGAGTACCTCGGTCTGTACGCCGATCCGCACGGTGTGCCCGAGGAGCCGCACAACGCGCACATCCAGGAGCTCGCGCGCAACGGGCTCGACAACGTCGGACACCACGGTCCGGTGTCGGCGATGGGCGTGGCGCGGCAGGAGCTTCCGACCTTCGACGACTTGCAGGTGCTGACGGCGCAGCTCGCGCGCCTGCCTCTCATGGACGACGCGCTGGTCCAGACGGACGTGGTGATCGGTCCGAACGCGAGACGCCCGCTGCACCTCGACATTCCGATCTTCGTCAGCGACATGAGCTTCGGGGCGCTGTCGTTCGAGGCGAAGGTGGCGCTCGCGGCGGGAGCGGAGCGCGCCGGCACGGGGATCTGCTCCGGGGAAGGCGGGATGCTTCCCGAGGAGCAGGAAGCGTGCTCGCGGTACTTCTACGAGCTCGCGAGCGGTCGCTTCGGGTGGAGCCTCGAGAAGGTCGCCCGCTGCCAGGCGTTCCACTTCAAAGGCGGGCAGGGGGCGAAGACGGGGACGGGCGGCCATCTGCCCGGCACCAAGGTGACCGGCAAGATCGCCGAGGTGCGAGGGCTCGAGGAGGGGCAGGCGGCGATCAGCCCGCCCCGGTTCCCGGATCTGTCGAGCGCGAGCGACTTCCGGCGGGTGGCCGACGAGGTGCGCGAGGCGACGGGCGGCATCCCGATCGGCTTCAAGATCTCGGCGCAGCACATCGAGGAGGATCTGGACTTCGTGCTCGACGTCGGGGCGGACTACGTCATCGTCGACGGCCGCGGCGGCGCGACCGGCGCGGCGCCGGACCTCTTCAAGAAGAACATCTCGGTGCCGAC
>CAZQZX010000096.1:0-7439 GCA_964597885.1 uncultured Planctomycetota bacterium | reverse complement strand
CGTCACCTCGATCGACGCGGTCGAGGGGACGTCACCCTGGTGATCACCGGGGGGCTTCGCACCGAGGCCGACTTCGTCAAGGCGATGGCGCTCGGCGCGGATGCCATCGCGGTCTCGAACAGCGCGCTCCAGGCGATCGGTTGCCTGGGGATGCGGGCGTGCCACACGAACAACTGCCCGGTCGGCATCGCCACGCAGAAGGAGAACCTGCGCTCGCGTCTGGTCGTCGACGCTTCGGCAACGCGACTGGCGCGGTGGTTCGAGGCGACGACCGAGCTCATGAAGGTTCTTTCGCGAGCGTGCGGACACTCCGCGCTCGACGAGCTCTGCGTCGACGATCTCACCACGTTCAAACGCGAGGTCGCCGATCTCACCGGCGTACGCTACGCGGGCGTGGCCACTGCCTGACCTTTTCTCGGAATCGAGGGGAGGAACGAGCGGATCCGGCCGATTCCCAACAAGAGAAAGTCCGGGCTACTCGGTTGGGGCCGTAAGAGTTTGCGCAGGGCAAGAAAACGCCGCCCCGGACAAAGCGCTTGCGCGAACCTTCGCGACCCGGTTCCATGGATCGGGAACGCCTTGAAGATGTGCCATTCCAGCAACACCGCGCTCCGCCTCATCACTCGGATTCTTGCATCTTGGATGGACAACGAGGAGGAATCGCGATGAGAGCTCCCCAGATCTGGATCGGGCTCGCCGCGGCCGTGCTCGTGACGTCGATCGTCGCGGTCGTCGGCCAGGCTCGATCGGTCCACCGTGTTCCGATCGTCTTCGAGGCCGTCGATCTGCCGACGGCCGAGGGGGCATCGATCACGTCGCTTGCCGTGGGCCCCGACCGCAGGCTCTACGGCGGTTCGATCGACGGGCGGATCGTGCGCTGGCCGATCGAAGCCGACGGTACGCTCTCACGGGCGCATGTCGTGCGCTCGCTCGTCGACCACGCGGGCGTCGAGCGGCTGCTGCTCGGGCTCGCCTTCGATCCGGCATCCACGCCCGAGGAGCCGATCCTGTGGGTGACGCACTCGGCGTACGGCTTCGCCGGGATGGACGACTGGACCGGCCGGGTCTCCCGGCTCTCGGGGCCGGACCTGACCGTCGTCCAGGACGTGGTGGTCGGCCTGCCTCGCTCGTGCCGGGACCACGCCACGAACGGCCTGGCGTTCGGCCCGGACGGGGCTCTCTACATCGCCCAGGGCTCCAACACGGCGATGGGCGCGCCGGACCCGGGCTGGTGCGATCGTCCCGAGCGGCTGCTGTCGGCTTCGATCCTGCGACTCGATCTCGACCTGGTAGCCGAGGCGCCGCTCGACGTGAAGACGGGAGAGGGGGGCGCCTATGATCCGTTCGCGACCGGGGCGCCGCTCACCATCCACGCATCGGGTCTTCGCAATCCCTACGGCGTTCTGTGGCACACGAACGGGTCGCTCTACGTGCCGATCAACGGGTCGGCGAGCGGCGGCCGATCACCGGCCGGCGTCGTGGGGCAGGCCTGCGGCGGGGCGGGGCCATACCCCGGGCCGACGGTTCCGGGGCTCACGGGAATCGAGGCGCGTCCCGACCTGCTGGCGCTGGTCGAACCGGGCCGCTACTACGGCCATCCGAACCCGCTGCGCTGCGAGTTCGTGCTCGACGGGGGCAATCCGACCCCCGACCCCGATCCACGCGAGGTGGGGGCCTACCCCGTCGGTACGCTCCCTGACGCGGCGTACGGCGAGTTCGCCTTCGACTTCGGCCTCCACCAGTCCCCTGACGGCATCGTCGAGTACCGCAGCCCTTCGTTCGGGGGACGGATGCAGGGCGCGATCCTGGTCACCCGGTACAGCAGCGGGAACGACGTGATCGCGCTGCGTCCCGGCGCGGAGTCGCCCGAGATCGTCCGGTCGAAGACGGGAATCCCCGGGTTCGAGGGGTTCCAGAACCCCCTGGCCATCGCGGAGCTTGTCCCCGAGGGGATCCTCTACGTGTCGGAGCTGCAGGCGGGGAAGGTGCGGATGCTCAGGCCACAGGAGAGTGGCGGATCGGGCGAGTAGGCTTGCGGGAGGCTGAACGGCTTCCCGGGGGCCCGAGAAGGGATCCGGGGCCCGAGAGAGGGCTCGGGGGCAAAAAAAAACGGCCGACCGAGACAGGCTCGGTCGGCCGCGGGTCGCTAAGGGATGATTTAGCCGAGGCGGACGACGTTTTCGGCGGCCGGGCCCTTCTCGCCCTGCACGACGTCAAACTCCACCTTTTCCCCCTCGACAAGCTTCTTGAAGCCCTCACCCTGGATGGCGCGGAAGTGAACGAAGCAGTCCTTGCTGCCGTCTTCCGGGGTGATGAATCCGAAGCCCTTCTCCTCGTTGAACCACTTCACCGTACCTTGTGTAGCCAAAGCGTTTCTCCTTGTCTGGTCCTGCGTCCGGACGTAGCCGGAAAGACCTAATTCCATCTTCCTTCCACCCGAACTTACCCGGATCCGCCGAAGTGGAGAGCTTCAGCCTGGAGTCAGTCTCCAGAATCCCGGGGGGTGTCTCGGATAGATGGGTTTTCAAGAGGATCTCGTAGCATTCTCGCGGGGGCGAATCAAGCGGGGCTCCTCGGGACCGAGCGCGGGCCGGTTGGCGATGAACACGTTTGTACACTGGCCGCTCGACGCGGGCGGGGCCCGGGTCTCTCGAAAATTGGTGGGAGAGAGCAGACTGCGGCGCTGTCCGCGGGGATTCGCCATGAGTGCTGCAAGATCGTCCCGAGTCGGGCTTCGTCACCGCGCCGAGTACGTGTTGATGCGCGGTCTCTTCCTGGTCGCGGCCCTCCTGCCCGAGGCTCTGGCCTATCGCTTCGCCGGGTTCCTCGGGTCGACGTTCGTTCGTATGTCGAAACGACGGCAAGAGTACGGGCTGCGTATGCTCCGCAATGCCTACCCCGACGAAACCGACGAGGCGAAGCTCTTGCGCCTCGCGCGCCTCGGGGCCGGAAACCTCTTCAAGGTGTCGCTCGACATGGTTCGGGTGGGGCCGGCCGTGGCCAGCGGTCGGTTCTCGGATTGCATCGACATGAGCGAGCTGGTCGAGGCCGGGCTCGAGCCGCCGTGGTTCGGCGTGACCGGCCACCTCGGCAGCTGGGAGTGCGGCGCGATGGGAGTGGGGGCGCTCGGTCAGGCCGAGGCCCACGTGACCGCGCGGCTCATGAAGAATCCGCTGGTCCAGACGTGGCTCGGCGAAAGCCGGCGCCGGGGCGGGCTGGTCATCCACGACCGGCGGGGCGGAATCCGCGGTGTGGCGCGGGCGCTCGAGCAGGGCCAGATCGCGATGCAGGTGACGGACCAGAACCAGCGCCTGCGCGGTCTGTTCGTCCCGTTCTTCGGAGAGCTCGCGTCGACCGAGCGCGCGGCCGCGACGCTGGCCGTCCGGAAGGGATATCCGTTCCTGGTGGCCGCGGCGGTCCGGACCGGAAACGGCTTCCGATTCAAGTTCGTCGTGCAGGACATCCTCGAGCCGAAGAACTCCGGTGACACGAACGAGGACATCCGGGACCTCGTCATTCGGATGAACCAGTCGCTCGAGCGGCTGATCCTCCGATTCCCCGAGCAGTATCTCTGGGTGCACGACCGCTATCGTACGCGGCCGAGCGAGGGGGAGGCCGCCGAGGGCGAGGGGACCGCGGAAAAAGAGTGAGCCGGCCCGGGTGTCTCGGGCCGGCTCAGGCGCAGACAAGTCTTCTCTTGCTGCTCTCTTGCCAGTCATGCTTTCGTCGGCGCGCTAGCGCCGGATGCACTTACGTTCTTCGACCCGCGATGTTGTCCGCCGATCGTCCTTTTTTTCAGGGGGCGACGACCTGGAAGAAGAACTCGTCGTAGTGCGTCACCTCGTTCGGGTAGTTCCCGACGAACGCGACCATGCGGTAGTTGAGTCCCGCCGGGGTCGACGCCGGCACTCTCAAGCGCAGGTCGGTGCGCCCCGCCGAAGCTCCTGAGTTCAGATTGAACGACTTCGGTCCGAACTTCGGGTTCGTCGCGAAGAGCGGGCTTCCGTCGGGCTTGAAGACGCTGATCCATGCCGTCGTGGGCTGCGTGCTCGTCGTGACGTTCGTTGCCGAAACATCGAAGAGGAACGATTCGCCCGCGGTGACCGCCGACACGCGCGGCACGAGGTCGATCTTGACGGTCGGGATCGCGATGGCGAAGTCGTCCACGTAGAATGCGTCGCTCGAGTTATCCACGTCGGAGCGCAAGCGCACCCGGAATCGATCGTGTCGCAGGTTCCCGTCGAGCAGGAATCCCGTGAACCGGAAATATTCCGAGGTCGTCAGGTTCCCCCACACGGTTCCGATCGTCGTCCACAGGAAGTTGCGGTCCTGGACCTCGACGAACAGGCGATCGGTGTTGTCGACGTTCTTGCCCTCGAGCCAGAACGACAGGACGCCGTCCTGCAGCGAGGACTCGAGCAGCATGCGGTTGGACGCGACGAAGTCGTCGTCGCCGCCCGTCGTCGAGAGTCGAAGCGCGAGCAGGCCGCTCGGCTCGTTCGTGGCGCCTCCGTCGACCGACGCTCCTTCGACGTCCGTCCAGTCGTCGCTGTTGAGCGTCGTGCTCGGGAAGTCCTCGAAGAACGGCGGGTTGATCGGATCCGGCAGCGGGATGATGTCGAGGCATCCGCGGCTGTTGCGGTGCGCGAGGATCTGGTTGCGGGACGACTGGCCGAATCGCGAGACGTCTCCGGTGCAGCCGCCGTTCGACGGGCACATGATGCGGCAGTCGGATCCGCTGCAGTGGCCGCTGTCCCAGTTGTGGCCGAGCTCGTGCGCCGTCAGGCTGGCGCGAAGCGAGAAGTTGCCGGTGTAGCGCGACTGCGACAGGCCGTAGCCGAGGTTGGTCGAACAGATCTGGCCGAGCCACGCGACGCCGATGACCGAGCCGTCGAGGTTCTTGCCGGTGAACAGGTGCGCGATGTCGCGCTGCACGCCGCCTTGCTGACTGCGCCAGTGGCTGCGGAACTGTCCGAGCAGATCACCCGAGTCGGTCGCGCTGTACGGATCCGGTTCGGTCGATCGAACGATGATCGTACCGATGTCGTACACGATCTCGACGTCGCGCTCGTAGATCACCTCGACCGCGGCGAGGATGCGCTCGATGTCGGCGATCGTCTCGTTCACGTCGCTTCCGTTGAGGTCGTAGAACTCGTTGTCGGCGTCGCAGGCGATGTCACACTCGCGAAGCGAGGCGCCGCCGCGAGACTGCGCGGAGCCTTCGTCGCGAGAATCGAAGTCCTTGTGCGGTTCGAGCGCGTCGAGCCCGCAGCTCCAGTTGCCCGGGTTCGCGTCCGAAGGTCGGTAGACCACGTGCGAGCCCGAGACGAGCGCCGCGAAGGCCTCCGGCACCGGCTGGAGAAGGATCTCGGTGTCGGCGTCGATCCGGATGAGCGCGTGCACCTTTCCGTCCGGAGCGATCGACGCGGCAAGGATCGAGTCGACATGACCCTCGAGCGTTCCGCGGTGGATCCGGGAGGGCTCGGCTTCGTAGGGGACGAGGTCGCCCTTCTCGTCCGTCACGAACGCCTGGAAGTCCTCCGAGCGGATGTCGTGCGGGCGGAGGTTGAGATCGTAGGCGGCATCGCCCCAGACGAGGGAGATCTCGTAGCCCTCTCCGAGGGGCGTGACGATCGGATCGACGAGCTCGAATCGCTCGAGCGAGAGTTGATCCCTGATGGCGCTCAGCGTGGCGGGATCGTCCGCGTGGGCCACGGCTGCGCTCGCGACGATCACGAGGGCGAGGCTCAGGGTGAATCGATGCATGCACTGTTTCATGGAACGTACGTCTCCTGGCAAAGACGAGAAGTCGGAACTCGTATCGAAGTCGCTCGCCGGTTCGAGAGGGCGGACGACGCGTTGTCGTGCGAAGGCGAGCGGATCGGAGTCGGTCTCCCGAAATCGCTCGTTCGAAAGGTGGCTCGGGGAAGGCGGGGCCTCGCGTCGGACGCTCCTGGGAGCGCCAAGACGATGGGCGCGCAGCGCTTGTCGCGCGGTCTGATCGGATCCGCAGGATACCCAAAGCCGGATCTCGACGCAAGATGCGGCGGTTGCGGCTCGGGACCCGAGGCCGCTCCCGAGGAATCCCCGGTTTTTTGTTCGGGCCTAATTGGCCTTCGGACTGAACTTTACAGCTGATCCGGCCGATATCCCGGGAAGACGGCGGTTTTCCATCACTTCATCATGATGTTATGTTTAAGGCATGCCTGCGATCGATAGTGATCTCACGACGGCGTTGCGACTGCTCGGCGAGCCGACCCGGCTCCGGATGCTTGCGCTCCTCGACCGCGAAGAGCTTTCGGTGGGGGAGCTCACCGAGTCGCTCGGGATGGCGCAGAGCCGCGTGAGCAACCATCTCCGGCAGCTCCGTGAGGGAGGCCTCCTCATCGAGCGTCATTCCGGCACCAGCACGTTCCTGCGGCTGGCGCCGGGTGCGGACGAGAGCGTCACGCGACGCCTGTGGCAATCGCTCCGGGAAGAGCTCGAGGCGCTGCCCGAGCACGCGGCGGATCTCATCCGCCTCGAAGCGATCCTGGCTCGCCGCCAGGGCGCGGGCGACTTCTTCGATCGCGTCGCCGGCGACTGGGACAAGATCTCCGGCGACTTCGCGACCGGACAGGCCCGCTACCGAGCGGCTTCCCATCTGCTCACGGCCGATCTCACGATCGCCGACCTGGGCTGCGGCACCGGCTACCTCGCCGCCTCTCTCGTCGGCAAGGTGGGACGGGTGATCTGCGTCGACCGTTCCGAGGGCATGCTCGACGAGGCCCGCAAGCGCCTCGCGCGGACGGGACGCACCGCCGACATCGAGTACCGAGCCGGAGAGCTCGACGCGCTCCCCATCGGCGACGATGAGGTCGACGGCGTGGTCGTCGGCATGGTGCTCCATCACCTGGACGGGCTCGAACGCCCGCTCGCCGAGATGCGGCGGGTCGTCCGACCGGGGGGCAGCGTCATCGCGCTCGACCTGGCGCCGCATCGCGAGGAGTGGATGCGCCGCGAGCTCGGCGATCGCCACCTGGGGCTCGAAGCGTCGGACGTGCTCGTCGCGTTCCGTCGAGCCGGCCTCGAAGACGTCATCCTCGACCCGACGGATGACAGCTACCGTCCCCGCAACCCGGAGGGAGAGACTCCGGATCTACCGATTTATGTCGTTCGCGGCCGCGTGCCGCGCGCGAGCTGACGATACGAACTCGAAACGATTTTCGATTGCGAATGAACCAGGGAGGAACGATGTCCACCACGAAGACGAACGTCGATCACAAGGTCAAGGACCTCGCGCTCGCCGACTTCGGCCGGCATGAGATCCGTCTCGCCGAGGTCGAGATGCCGGGACTGATGGCGATCCGCGAAGAGTACGCGGGCAAGAAGCCGCTCGACGGCGCGCGCATCACCGGCTCGCTTCACATGACGATCCAGACGGCGGTTCTCATCGAGAC
>CAZQZX010000095.1:0-22950 GCA_964597885.1 uncultured Planctomycetota bacterium | reverse complement strand
GCTCGAAGATGCGTCCGGCATCGACCTCGACTGGTTCTGGCGCGGCTGGTTCTACACGACCGACCACGTCAACCTCGGCATCACCGGCGTCAGCGTCTACACCGTCGACACGGGGAATCCCGACGTCGAGAAGCCGCGGCGCAAGAAAGAGCGCGAGCAGGAACCGATCACGCTGACGCGCCTTCGCAACCAGGACCTAGAGAAGCGGACGCACCGCTTCCCCGCCCTCCTCGACTTCTACAACGAGTACGACGACCTCGACATCACGGACAAGGAGCGTCGAGACTACGAGAAGATGATGGACGGCCTCGAGGACTGGCAGAAGGACATGCTCGCGATGGAGAAGCGATTCTGCGTCGTCGAGTTCGAGAACAAGGGCGGCCTCGTGATGCCGATCATCTTCGAGGTCGAATACGCGGACGGTACCACCGAGGAGTTCCGCGTGCCGGCCGAGATCTGGCGGCGCAACAGCGAGACCGCGTCGAAGCTCGTCATCGCCGAGAAGGACATCGTCAGCGTCACGCTCGACCCGCACCTCGAGACCGCGGATGTCGATCGCTCGGACAATGTGTTCCCTCCGCGGCCCGAGGAATCGAAGTTCAAGATCATCAAGAGCAACCGTCGCTGGGGCGGCGGAAGCAACCCGATGCGGGACGCGAAAAAGGCCGCCGAAAAGAAGAAGAAGGACGAGGAGAAGGCCGAGAAGGACGAAGCGATCGAGGGAGCGGAAGACATCTCGTCGACGTCGTCCTCTCAGTCGGAGGCTTCGGGCTCCTCGAGCTCGTCCGGCCGCGACAAGTAGCGCCCCGCAAAGCCGTCGATCCCGACGCCCACGCGGCCCGGCTGGTGCCGCCAGGCGATCTCGATCATGCGACGACGGTAGGCGAGCGTCGAGCTTCCGGGCTCGACGCTCTCCATCGCGATCGGTAGCGGCGTCGCCCGCGTCCGTCTTCCGTCCGGAGAGCCGTCGCCGCCGATGAAGTGATCGAGGACCACGGCGTCCGCGGCTCCCGAAATCCTCGCGAAGAATCGCTCGGGGTCCCGGATCGGAAGGAGCGGCGACACCGTGACGACCACGGGAATCCCCGCCTCGCGAAGCTCCTGGACAGCCTCGAAGCGCCGCTCGACCGGACTCCCGTGCGGCGGCAGCCCCTCGATCCGTTCGCGGTCGGTCTCGATCGAGACGTGCACGCGGAGACGCGTCCGGCTCGAGAGATCCCGCAAGCGATCGAGCGCGCCGGTCACGCGATGCGAATGGGTCTGCACGACGAGCGAGTCGGGGGGCTCGGTGGTCATCGCCTCGAGCACCCGCGCCGTCACGCCGAGGCGCGCCTCCTGCGGAAGGAACGGCTCGGTCGAGCTCGAGAGGAAGATCGAGAACTCGCCGGCCGGTGAGCGCCTCGCCCACGCGCGCTCCCGCTCGACGTGCTCGAGGTACGACTCGGCCGCGTTCTCTCGCGCCTCGAGAAAGGTCCCCCACTCGCGACCGCGCGTGAGCATGCGGTTGTGGCGCACATAGCATCCGACGCCGCACAGCGAGCTACCCAGCGTGCATCCGCAGTAGGGCTGGAGCGAGTGCGACGTCACGGTGGTGAGGTAACCGCTCGTGCGGGTCAGCACCTTTCGGATCGTCGTTCGCTCGATGTCCATCGGTCGAGCTCCCGCGTCCCTAGCCGTCGAGCGCCTTCCCGAGCGCCGCGATGTTCGCGCGCATCACGGAGAGGTAGTCGCCGCTGTCAGGTCGGTTGCCGCACGGGTCGAACACCACGCCCTTCATGCCCGTCTCGTCGAAGAGCCGCTTGGCGATCGCGGGATCGGGCTCCCCTTCCCAGATCATGAGCTTGGCGGGATGCTTCTCGAGGAGCTTCGCGAGCTCGGCCCACTGCTCGTCGGTGGGCATCTGCGTCGGCTCCCAGTGCAGGTTCTCGAGGTTCCAGCCGTAGCGCTGGGCCGCGTAGTTGTACACCGGATGCGAGGCCACGAGCGGAACGCCCTTCGTCTTGCTCTCGAGCGCGTCGAGCTCCCGGTCGAGCGAACGGAGGTCCTGAGCGAGCGCATCGTATCGGTCGCTCAGATCCGTCGCGGAGGACGGCGCGAGCTTCAGCATCCCCTCCATCACGCGCTGCGCCTGCGAGCGCGCGAAGTTGGGATCGACCCAGAGGTTGAAGTCGATGCCCGCGTGCGAGTGCGCTTCGCCTTCCGGTCCGTGGGTGTGCGTGACGCCCTCGGTCTCGATGAAATAGTCGCGGATCTTGCTCGAACCTTCGTCGCGGGAAGCGTGACGCGGCCGGCCCACTTCGCGTACATCGCCCCGTTGCGCAGAATCAGATCGGCTCCCTGGAACGCGGCGACTTCCTCGTCGGTCGGCTTCCAGAACGCCGGATCGACATCGGACGGCACCGGGAACTCGACGTCGAAGAGGCCGTCGCTGATGCGCTCGGCGAAGTAGGCGAGCGGATAGTTCACGACGTAGACGCTCTTCTTGCCTCCGTCGCCAGACGCGCCGCCGGCGTCGTCGCCGGTCTCCGAGGAACAGGCGGACGAGAGCGCCGCCACGAGGACGAGCATCCAGAAGAGTCCTTCCGGTCGGAATCGAAGCAGGGTCGGTCGCATCGTCTTTCTCTCCTCGCGAGGGCCGCTGCCCGGCATCGGGGAACGGCCGTCCGAACGAGCCGGCACGATCAGCCGGCGATGGCCTGAAGAAAACGCGGCGCTTCCCGGATGGCGATCCAGGCGAGCGCTCCCGCGAGCACGATCGAAACGCCGAGAATCATCCCGAGCTCCATCACGTGCAGCCCGATCACGGTCGCGCGACTGCAGCCGATCTTGTGCATCGTGCGCCGTTCTTCGAGGCGAAGTCGCAAAGATAACAAAACGACCAGCGCCAGAAAGAGCGTCGTCGATACCGCGACAAGCGCCGCCTGCGCGTCGAAGAAGCGCTTGATCCGGAAGACCAGACCGAAGAGCTCCTCGACGACCTCGAGCGGCACGAGCGCCTGCGCCGACGTGTCGTTCCCGACGTAACGGCCGCGCAGGATCGTCTCCGACTTCTCGTCGCGCGGCCACGCGAGGATCGCCGTCACGGGGAACTCGTCCGGGTCGCCGTGGAAGTGGAAGCTCTCGACGTTCTCCTCGGTGATCTCCTGATACTGCGGCAGCGCGGCGTTGGCCACGATCGTCTCGTCGTCGCGATCGAGGACCACCGAGTCATCGGCTTCCGCGAGATCCTCGTGCCCGTGGCCGAGCCCTTCGATGACCCACGCCGTCTCGAGCGCGACGAACACCGCGCCGTCGTCGGGGCCGGCGGTCTGTGCGAGCACCCCGCTCACCCGCATGTTCAGGGGATACTGGCCGGCCAGATCGAAGACGTTCTCGGGGTCGCTGATCAGCCGATCGCCCGGCCCGAGGTCGAGCGCCGCCGCAACGCCGCTGCCGAGCACGCAATCCCCGAGTCGAACGGGAAGCGTTCCGGCCCCGGCGCGAAGACCGCGTTCGTCGAAGTACTCGAGCGTGGTTCCGACGACCGGATACCCCTTCGCCGTGAAGCGGACGTGGAGCGGAGTCGGCACGGCGAGATCGCTCTCGAGGATCCGGTTCGATTCGGCCATCCTGAGACCGGCCGGAACTTTGCCCCGGAAGTAGAGCGCATGGAACGCCAGGTCGAACCGGCTGCCGCGCGCCCCGATGAGGAGCGGTGTCTTCTCGGCGCGCTCGGTGAGCATCCGTTCGTAGTGATCGACGATGCGGTAGACCGCGAGCGGCAGCGCGACGACGAGCGTGATCGCCGCGATCAGGATCGCCGTCTTCCCGCGGTGATAGGTCACGTAACGCCAGGCGAGGATCGCGGTGTGCCTCATCCGACCGCCTCCGCACCGCGCCGTAGCTGCATGAGGTCCACGACACGATCGAAGCGGTCGAGGATCCCGTGATCATGGGTGACGGTGACGAGCGTCGCGCCGGCCGCTTCGACCCTCCCGAAGAGCACGTCGAGGATCCTCGCGGTCGTATCCGGATCGAGGTTGCCGGTCGGTTCGTCCGCGAGCACGAGCGACGGCTCCGAGACGAGCGCCCGGCAGATGGCCACGCGCTGCCGCTCTCCCTGCGAGAGCTGGTGCGTGCGGCGATGCAGCCGCTCGCCGAGCCCCACGGAATCCGCGAGGCCGCGCGCCCGCTCGACGGCGTCCTTCGTGAGCCGCAGCGCCGGGTTGAGTCGATACGGCAGCAGGATATTGTCGAGCACCCGCAGGTACTCGATCAGCTCGAAGCTCTGGAAGACGAGCCCGATGTTGCGGATCCGAAAGTCGCGGCGCGCCCGATCCGAGCCCTCGCTCACGGCCGTGTCGCCGATGCGAATCGTCCCGCGATCCGGCGTCAGGATCCCCGCGAGCAGATGCAGCAGCGTCGTCTTTCCGCAGCCGCTCACGCCGACCAGGGCCACCTTCTCGCGCGGCGCGACCTCGAGGCGCGAGAGCTCGAGCACGAACTCTCGATCGCCGAAGGCCAGCTCGACATCGCGGACGTCGATGCCCGCGGCGCG
Organism: uncultured Planctomycetota bacterium; assembly: GCA_964597885.1. Lineage (GTDB taxonomy): Bacteria > Planctomycetota > JACOTG01 > JACOTG01 > JAUIME01 > CAZQZX01. The sequence goes on along the minus strand of CAZQZX010000095.1, from coordinate 18,413 downwards.
CCGTTCGGTCATAGCACCTTCCGGATGTCGGTCTTGAGCGGCATCCGTTCCTGCTGGTCGACTTTCATCCCGGTGATCTTCCACGCGTCGTCGCGAGGCTCCACCAGGAACGAGGCGTCGTAGCGATTCGTGCGCGAGTGGATGTGTCCCCAGTGCTCGACCGAGCCGCTGACCTTCCACTGCACCTGACGCTGGAAGGCCCGACGATCGCGGACGTCGTTCGCGAGATCGGTAGGCGCCATGCCTTCGATCTCCACGGTGTCGACGCGGGCCACGGCGCCCCCCTGCTCCTGCATCTCGAGGCCCTCGCGGATCCCGAGGTACAGGTCCGAGAGCAGCTCTCCGTCCACGCTTCGCCCGAGCGCATCGTAGATATCGCTCTCGTTGCGATAGTCGAAGGCACGGTAGATGTTCTTGTGCAGCGACCCGAGGATGCGATCCGCGTCGGCCACGGGTGGCGCCTCCGGGGCCGGCAGCCGGGGATCGGCGACATCGACGCGCGGGCCCACGAGTCCGACCGCGCCTACCGCGACGAGCACCGCCACCGCGATGCCGAGCGAGCTCCACCCGGACTTTCGCACGCCGATCACGATCAGCACGAACGGCAGACCGAGAAGCGCGGCGACAGAAACCACCGGAAGCCGAAGCGGGTCCGGCGGCGGAGGTGCGTCGATCGACGTGATGCTCGGAAGCGGCGGTCGCCCCGGATTCTTCCACGTGAGCGTCGGCGTATTCTCGGTCAGATCGATCCTTGTCCCCTTCTCCCACGCGATCAGGTTGGTGCGCACTTCGCGGACATCGCGCGAGAAGAGGTCCCACGTCATCTGCACCTCGTCGGGGACTCCCTTCGTCGGATACTCGAGGATGATGCCGATGCGCGCCGCGTACGACGGAATGCTCCGCCTCGGCGGCTTCGTGGCGAGATCCTTGTACTCGAGATCGAAGAAGTCCACGCGCTCGAGCTGCGCCTTCACCTCGATCCCGTCGACAAGGATCGGGTTGTGCTCGGAGAAGAACTCGAAGATCGCCTCGATCGCCGCGTCCTGCTCTTCGACGGTGACCACCGACGGCCGCTTCCGCTCGATCGGCACCCAGGTCTCGAGCGTCGCGAGCGGGAGCAGCAGCTCGTGGCGCACCTCGGTCTCTTCGACGTAGAAGAACGTGTAGATCGACCCGAAGCTCGTGATGCCGAGGAGCTCGCGGCGCTTCTCCTCGAGCGTCTCGGGGTCGGCCATCGCCTCGCTGAGCGGCGGGGCCAGCCAGTCGAACTCGATGACGGCCTCGGTTTCCTTCTCGAGCAGGAACGGGGTCGGCAGCGTATAGTTCACGTGCTCGACCTCGATGGTCATGACCGACGGGAACGCCGAGTCGACACCGCCGAACCGCTGCACGAGCTTCAACTTCGCGGGCGGGAACTCGAGCGGGTACTCGACCTTGTAGGCGACCTCGCGCTCCATGGGCAGCGCGAACTCGGACGACATGAGCTTCACCTCTTTCACGACGCCCTGCAGCCGCTTGCCGTCCATGTCATACACCTCGAAGTGCTCGAGGAGATACTCCTTGTACTTCTCCATCGCCTCGGCGACGTCCGCTTCCGCCAGGGCTCCGTCGGCGCCCGGCTCGAGCTCGTAGACGTAGTAGAACTCCTCGACCGTGATCACGAGCTCGGCCTCGACCCGATCCTCATGCACGAGGAACTCGACCCAGAGGAGCGAGATCGGATGGGAAGCGCTCTTCGTCAGCGGCGCGAGGAGAAGGGCCAGGAAAAGGCCCAGGGCGAGGCGGCGGATCATGGTCGGTCTTCCGTCTGGTCTCGAGAGGTTGTCGTCCGGCGTCGTAGCGCGTCGACGAACATAGTACCGCCTGGCCGAGGGGGATTTCCAGCGCCGCCCGATCGCCCCGCCTTGCCGCGGGTCGAGGTCAGGCCAGCTTCTTCGTCGCGACCGTGCCCTCGGGCCCCGTGTTGACGTCGTAGCCCGCTTCGAGCAGCTCGGCCCGAAGCGCGTCCGCCGTGGCGAAGTCCTTCTGTTTGCGGGCCTCGTCGAGGCGGCGGCACTTGTCGTCCGCATCCTGCTGCGCGGCATCGGCCCCGGCGTCGGTCTCGGCTCCCTCGAGCGGAGCGACGTTCAGGACCCGATTCATGACGCGGAAGACGGCCAGCGCCTCGCGCGCGTCCGCCGGCGGGTTCGACAGGAACGGATGGAGGACGCCGAGCGCCCCCGAGATGTTCAGGTCGTCGGCGAGCGCCCCGAAGAACTCCGCGAGGATCGGGTGCGACAAGTCGATCTCGGCCTCGACGCCGCCCGACTCTTCGGTCACGCGCTCCAGGAAGTCGGTCATGCGCTTCACCGCGGCCGCCGAGTCGAGCAGCCCCTTCTTGGTGAAGTTCATGTTGGAGCGGTAGTGCGACTTGATCAGCTCGTAGCGAAGCACCGCCGGATGAACGGGGCGATCCGTCACCTTGCCCGTCAGGACGTCCCGCACCGTGAAGAAGCTCCCGTCGCGCTTCGACATCTTCTTCCCTTCGACGAGCAGGAAGCGGGCGTGCATCCAGAAGCGCGCGAAGTGCGACTCACCGCTCGCGCCGCACGACTGGGCGATCTCACACTCGTGGTGCGGGAAGATGAGGTCCTCGCCGCCGGTGTGGATGTCGATCACCTCGCCGCCGAGACCCTTGCTCGCCATCACCGAGCACTCGATGTGCCAGCCGGGGTACCCCTCGCCCCACGGTGAATCCCACTTCATGATGTGGGACGCGTCGGGCTTCCAGAGCATGAAGTCGCCGGAATGGCGCTTGCCGGCCTGGTCTTCGTCGAGAACACGGCCGCCCGCGCCCTCGCGTAGCTGATCGAGCGTGTTGCCCGAGAGCTTGCCGTAGTCCTCGAAGCTCTCGACGCTGTAGTAGACGACGCCGTCCTTCGCGACGTACGCGTGGCCCTTGTCGATGAGGCGCGCGATCAGATCCTGCATGCCCTGGATGTTGTCCGTGGCGTGCAGCACCCGGTCCGGGTACTCGAACGCGACGCCGAGACCGAGCGTCCGGCCGTCGGCGATGAAGGCGTCCGTGTAGTAGCGAGCGATCTGGTAGGGATCGTCGGGGTTCTCGACGGCGCCCTCCTCGACCTTCCCGCTTTTCTTGTCTTCCTTGATGCGGCGAGCCGCGACCGTCATCCGGTCTTCGCCGCTGCCGTCCGCGACATCGTCCTCCGTCATGTGGCCGACATCGGTGATGTTCATCACCTGATCGACCTCGTACCCGGCGACCTCGAGGAAGCGTCGGATCAGGTCCGAGAAGAGGAACGAACGGAAGTTGCCGATGTGCGCGAAGTCGTACACGGTCGGGCCGCACGAGTACAACGTGACCTTGCCCGGCGTCAGCGGTTCGAACACCTCGGTCTTGCGGGTGAGCGAGTTGTAGAAGCGGATCTCCATGCGCGAAGGGATACTTTTTCCCCGTAAGCAGATCAACGCGACGAACGACGAGACGGCGCCCCCCGGGACGCCCCGGTTTCGCGAGCCGGTTTCGAGGGACTCGGGAGCCCTATTCGAACGGCAGAGGGAACGGGATCGGCAGGAAGTCCGGACCGTGGACGAGGACCGCGCCGAGATGCCCGCCGGCCGAGACCACCACGGCCGTCAGCAGCAGCAACAACCGGAAGCGGCCGCGCCCCGCATCGCCCTCGCCCCGCGCCGAACGTGGATACGCGAGCGCCGTCAGGAGCGCCAGCACGCCGCTCGCCACTCCGAGCCAGCGATGCCACGTGAGCTCCGGGCCGCTGAAGCCCTCGTATTGCCCGGCGAACCATCCGGCGACGGCGGCCGCCACTCCGGTCACGGCGCCGAGCACCACGCAGAACTGCACCGCCGCGTCGAGTCGCCCCGAGCGGAAGACCACGAACAGGAGCTCGCCGATCAGGGCCGAGATCAGGAGGCCCAGCGGGAAGTGAACGAACAGCGGGTGGAAGCGACCGACCTTCTTGAGCCACTGATCGGTCGAAGAGAGCCCCGCCGGCGGATCAGTGCCGGCGTCGGCGCCCGGGTCCGATTCGCCCTCCGCCCCGCTCTCGGCGTCACCGTCCGCGCCTTCCGTGGGCTCGCCTCCGGGCGCTGCGACGAGCGCCCCATCGGCGATCCAGTCGCGGACGGCCGCGATCTCGGCCGGGCTCATCGGGCCGAAGGCGGCGCCTTCCGGAGGCATCTTGAACTCGGGCTCGGGATCCACGAGCAGGAGGTACAGCTCGGACGCCTCGGGATCGCCCGGCACCACCAGCTCCGGTTCCTTGGCCATGCGCGCGAGATCGGTCACGTGGCCGAACTGCCCCTTGGGCCGACCGAGCGCGGAACCGTGGCACTCGCCGCACCGCAGTTCGAGGATCTCGCGCACCGATCGCGCCGCGTCCGCGATCGCGTCGGCCTCGTCGCGCGCGGCGCCGAACAGCACCGCGACGAGAACGAGAAAGTGCATGCAACGCCTCCGTCTGTTTCCGATTCCCGAGGATCTCCCACAGGATATCCAGCGCGTGATTCGGTGACAACCCGCACCCTTCCGTCCTATAGTGCCCGTCGCTCCAGTGCTCGGACTTTTCCGAGCTCGCCGGGAACCGAATCATGCTGCGCGCGTACCGCGACCTTCCGACCGCCGTCCATCTTCTGTGCCTCGGCACGTTCGTGAATCGAGCGGGCTCGTTCGTGCTCGTCTTCCTCACGCTCTACGTGGACGAAGGCCTGGGATACGGTCCGGCCTTCGCGGCGTGGTGCATGGGCGTCTTCGGGCTCGGCTCGATCCTCGCCTCCATCGTCGGCGGCCATCTCGCCGATCAGATCGGTCGGCGAACGGTGATGGTCTCGGCCTTGCTCGGCGGCGCGGCGCTTCTCGTCGTGCTGTCGATGGTCCAGTCCCCCGTCCTGCTGGTCCTCGGCATCTTCGCGTTCTCGCTCGTCGTCGATACCTACCGACCGGCGGCCGCCGCCATGATCGGAGACCTGGCCTCGCCCGAGCAGCGCACGCGCGCCTTCGGCCTGCTCTACATCTCCATCAACCTGGGCTTCACGTGCGGCGCCGCGCTCGGCGGGATCATCGCGAGCTACTCGTTCCAATGGCTGTTCCTCGGCGACGCCCTGACGACCGGGATCTTCGGGCTCGGCATCGTGGCGTTCCTGCCCGAGACCCGACCGAAGCACTCCGGAGAACAGAGCGAAGACGACGCGCCCTCGCAGGGAGTCCCGTTCCTCGAGGCCGTGCGGCACGTCTTCTCGGACGGGCCCTTCCTGATGTTCTGCCTGGCGACCCTCGCCCTCGCCATGGTGTTCATGCAGGGGATGAGCACCCTGCCGCTGTACCTGCGCGCCGAGCACGGCATCACCGAGCGAACGTACGGGTTCCTGATGGCGATCAACGGGCTGATGATCTTCCTCGGGCAGCTCCCGCTCACGTCGTGGCTCGAACGCTACAACCGCATGACGATCATCGTGCTCGGCGGCATCGCCATCAGCATCGGGTTCGGCATCACGCAGCTCGGCACGACGGCCGCCTTCTTCGCGCTCACCGTCGTGCTCTGGACGCTCGGCGAGATGATGCACGCGCCGTTCACCAACTCGATCGTCACCGATCTCGCGCCCACCGCGCTCCGCGCGCGTTATCAGGGCATGCTGGCGATGTGCTTCTCGGGCGCGCTCACCATCGGCGCGCCGATCGGCGGCGAGGTCCTGGCGCGCTTCGGATCGGGAGCGCTGTGGAGCGGGGCGTTCACACTCGGCCTCCTCGCGTGCGCGCTGTATCTGTCGGCGCACCGCGCCATCATGCGCCGCGTCTCGTAGCGCTCCGCCCCAAAAGAAGAGGGGGAAGCGCGCGTGCGCTCCCCCCTCGAGGCGTTCCAGCTTACCGCTTGATTCTACGGATTCGGAACCACCGTCACCGTGACCAGATCCGCGAGCGTGAGGTCGCGACCCCCACCCGGACCGTTCCCGTCGAAGACACCTTCGAAGTAGATGTCCTCGCCGATGAGGCCCGGATCGTCCGGGATCTGGTACTGGGCCTGTCCCTGCCCGGAACCGGTGAGCGGGTTGTCACCGCCCGCAAAGCTGTTCTTGATGATCTCGAAGTTACCGCTGAACCGAATCTGCCACAGGATGCCCTTCTTGAAGCGCGGGCCGAGGACGAGATCCTTCACGACGCCCCAGTCGGAGCTCGCGACACCGAAGCCCTGGAGGAAGATCGTGCTGCCGGGGCTCGGCGTGCCGACCGACGCGAGCGTCGGGTAGTAGCTGAATCCGTCGGAGACCGAATCGCTGCCGAGCGACGTGCTCACCTCGACATCGACCGCGTCGAGCGCGGCGCCGGACGGCGTCTGCGCGATGACGGTGTCCTCGTCGATGTAGATCACGTTCGTGGCCGGCACGCCGCCGAACGTCACGTCCGTGTCGAAGCTGAAGTTCGTACCCGTGATCGTGACCGACGTGTTCCCCGCGACCGAGCCCGTGGTCGGCGTGAGGTTCGTCAGGGTCGGCGGCTCCAGCGGACCGACGGAAAGGACGGCCGTGTTCGCGTTCACGCGACCGTGGCCCATCCAGTTGTCGCGGCCCGGCGGGTCTTCGTTGGCAGGCCCGACCTGATCGTCGCAGGAATCCTCGAGCACGTCACGTGCCTCCTGCGACGTCAGGTTGGGGTTACGCGAAAGGATGAGACCGACGACGCCCGCGGCGTTCGGGCACGCCGACGAGGTGCCGTTGAAGTTCGACACGTAGTCGCCGTTGCTGTAGCCGCAGCCACCACCGATATCCGTCGAGTAGTACAGGACGCCGGGAGCGACGACATCGAGGGCGCTTCCGTAGTTGCTGCCCCACCAGGTCTCGCCGTCACAGCTCGAGACGCTCTTGCGCTCGTCGCACGGGCTCGAGGCGCCGACCGCGACGACGTTCGAGAGGCTAGCCGGATAGATCACCGAGCCGTTGTCGCCGTTTCCTGAGGAAGCGAGCACCACGCACCCGAGACCGTTGCGGCCGTTCTCGAAGAGGTCGTTGATGCTGTTGGTCACGGACGACGAGGGCGATCCCCCGCCCCAGCTGTTCGAGGAGACGGCGACGTTGTTGTCGCGGCTCCAGTTGAACGCGTTCACGATCCAGGTGTTCGTCGTCCAGACGCTGCCGCGCGCCATGCGAACGCCCGCGAGCGAGCAGTTCGGGCACACGCCGCTGACGCCGATGTTGTTGTCCTGCTTGCCGGCCGCGATACCCGCGCACGACGTACCGTGGCCGTCCCCGCAATCGGGGTTACCCGGCACACCGCCCGGAGGCGCCTGGTCGGTCGTATCGACGCCGCCAACGATGTTCGCGACGAGGTCCGGGTGATCCATGTCGACGCCTTCGTCGTGGATCGCGATGATGACCGACGGGTTCCCGCGCTCGATGTCCCAGGCGAGGTCCGCATCGATGTCGGCGCCGGGCGTGCCCGGGTTGCCGCCGGTGTTGTTGAGAGGCCACTGGTCCGGATAGAACTGGTCGTTCGGCGTGTACTGCGCGCCCGGGAAATAGAAGACGGGCTCGGCATAACGGATACCCGGAGTGGACTGGTACATCTCGACGATGTCGAGGACGTCGAAGTCACGGTCGGCCTCGAGACGCATCTCGAAGAGCGGATAGCGCATGCTCTCGATCTCGTCGTGGAGGAACGCGCCCGCCGCGTCATGCAGGCCGGCGAAGTCCGTCAGACCGGTAGCCTCGTCGAACGCGACGAGGAAGTGGCCCGTCATGTACTCGGGCATGTCGCCGTACATGAAGACCGGCTCGGCCCAGGAGACGCGGGGATCCCGGCGAAGCTCTCGCATCGTCGGGCGCGCGCTGGCGCCGTTCACCCGAACTTCGATGATGTCGACGGGAAGCAGCGTGACCTCCGCCGTCGATCCGAGCGATTCCGCGAGCTCGACCGCGAGGATGGCCGCATCCACGCCCTCGTTCGGGCCGAGCGAGAATCGCGTCATCTCGGGCTCGAGCTGGATGCGCTCACCATCGGCCATGTAGCTGGCCATGTGACCGAAGGTCGCCGTTCCTTCCGACGCCTTCGTCGGCATGCCCCCGACGATCACGATCGCCATCAGGGCGAGCGCGGTGGCCGGCAGGCTCCATCGAAGCGTTCTAGACCGCTCGCTCATCGATAGGACTCCTCTCAACTCCAGTTGCTTCTCCGGTAGGTGTGCACGGTTCGTGCACCGTGATCCCGAGACCCGACACGGGCGACGGGGATGGAACAGATCGGGGGCGGAAAGAGAAGGCTCGGGGGAAGCGGAGGAAGGACGTGGCGTGCCGAGAGTATCTGCCCTTGACGCCTCCGAGCGTACCACAGGTGTCACCCGGCTGGCAATCCCCTGGGGTCAATCGGCCGCGTTACGCGACGCTCCGCCCGCACCGCCCTGGAAGGTGAGCTCGAATCTCGCCCCCTTCCCCGGCTTCCCCTCGGCGAAGATCACGCCGCCGTGACGGTCCACGATCCGTTTCACGATGGCGAGCCCGACCCCCGAGCCGACGTACTCCGCCTCGGTGTGGAGCCGTTCGAAGACCCCGAAGATCTTCTCGGAGTAGTCGGGCTCGAAGCCGATGCCGTTGTCCTCCACCGCGAACCAGGTCCGATCGTCGCGCTCAAAGGACGTCACCTCCACGAACGGCGCCTCACGCTCGGACGAGTACTTCACGGCGTTCCCGAGGAGGTTGCCGAACACGTGCTCGAGCAGGCCGGCGTCGGCGACGATCTCCGGCAGATCGCCCACCTCGAAGCGCACCCGACGCGTGTCCTCGGTGCGTCCGAGCTCACTCCAGGTGTCGCGCACGAGCTGCCGGCAGTCGACCCGGCTCCGCCGCAACGACTGCCGACCGAGACGAGAGAGCGTGAGCAGGTCCTCGATCAGGCCTCCGAGCTTCTGGGCCGCGCGCAGGATGATCTCGACATCCCGCTTCGGCTCGGCGGCGAGCTCGTCGCCGTGGTCGTCGAGGAGGATCTGCGCGTAGCTCTTGATGTGGCGAACCGGCGCCTTGAGGTCGTGCGACACCGAGTAGCTGAACGACGCGAGCTCACGGTTGCTCTCTTCCAGCTCGAGCGTGCGCTCGCGCACCTTCTCCTCGAGGTGGTCGTACGCCTCGCGCCGCGCGCGCTCCGCCTTGCGAAGCTCCGAGACATCCGGGAACACGACGATGCCGGCGACGATCTCACCGGCCTTGTCGCGAACCGGGGCCGCGTTGGCGAGAACCCAGCGCTCCTCGCCGTCGGGCCGGCGGATGATGACGTCGACGTTGTGCGAGGACACTCCCTCGAGGACGGCCCTGGAGAGCGGAAGCTCGGCGGGCTCGAAGGGCGACCCGTCGGGACGGAAGCACTGCCACCGCTCCGGATGAAGATCGACGGGGATCCGGGTGAGCGTCTTCTCGACGCCGCCTCGGATGCCGAGGGCCGCCGAATTGGCCCGTTCGATCGTCACGTCGGGCGCGTTCGCGATGATGATGCCTGCCGGCGATTGCTCGATGGCGGCCTGGAGCAGGGACGTCGTGCGCTCGAGCCGGCTCTCGATCTGCTTGCGTTCGGTGATGTCCCGCTGCGTACCCCAGATCCGGATCACGCGGCCTCCGTCGAGGATGGCGTGCGTCGTGTGGATGAACCACTTCTCGTGGCCATCGGGTGTGACCTCATGCGCCTCCTCTTCGCGGATGCGATACCCCGAGTTCACCCAGTGCGCGATCAGCCGTCGGATGTCCTCCGCTTCGTCCCCGAAGATCTGCGCCGTCCGGATCCCGACGATCTCCTCGGGACTCTCGAAGCCGTGTTCGCGCGCGAAGACGTCGTTGCACTCGGCGAAGTACGCCTTCTGCATCAGCCACTCGACCTGATCCTCGACCGACAGCGCCGTCGGCATCGGCTCGCGGAACTCGAGCCGCCAGATCCCGACCATATTCGCCTTCACGAAGTTCCGGTATCGCTCGTCGGAATCCTTGACGTCCCGGCCGAGGTCGAGGCTCATCACGACGACGAGACCGATGAACGCCACCTCGATGAGGTACGGCGGCACGACGACGCCCGAGTCGACCAGGCCCGCGTGGATGCCCGCGGCAAGAACGAGGAGCTGCGTGAAGACGAGCGCGGTTGCACGTCGGCGCTCGCCCGAACGGTATTGCTGCCAGCACGCCGTCAGCACACAGACCGCCAGCAGGATCGTCGCCGGCATGTCGAAGAAGCCGCGAAGGGGGTTCCGCTCGCCGACGGCTCGAGCCACCGTCTCCCCGCCCCCCCAGGGGACCTCCACGTTTTCGACTCCGGTGACGAGATCGAACGCGAGACCGTAGGGACGTGCGAGGTGAACCACCACGACCACGAGCAGCCCCGTCGCCGCCACGTACATCAGCCAGCGAGGCCGTAGCCCGGTGTAGGCCGCCACGAACGCGAGGTACGGAATCGCCGCAAAGTACGAGAGAGCGAAGTGCCATTTCGCCGCGGGGACGTAGGCCTCGAGCGAAGCGGCGGTGTACTCCGCGATTCCGCTGACCACGTAGGCGACGATGAGGAAACAGGTGGCGGCAAACCATAGATCGACGGCGCGTCGCTCACCCGCGCGAGCGAGGAGCGCGTGATGGAGTCCAGCCGCGAGACCGATGCCCGCAACGACCCAGAGGGCCGGAACGAGAATGCCCATGGGTGCCTCTCTCGCCGTTCGAAGTGCCCTGGCTGCCGTGGGCGCGTACCATACCAAAGCCCCCCGTCGCGACCTCGCGCCCGCCGTGATACGCTCCCCCGAGGCAGCCGCCGGAAGTGTTCCGCGCGGTCCTGCTGCCGGTTCCAAGCCCAAGCCCGCGCGGCCCGCTCACTCGCGCCGCCGGCCGGACCCCGCTCGTGATCGAGGCCCTCCCGATGAAGCGACTCGCTCCCCTTCTCTCCTGGATGCTCGCGGCGACCCTGGGGCTCGCCCCTCTCGCTCCTGCCGCGGAAACGCCGACCGAGCGTACCCGCGGCGAAGCCCGTGCCTGGGAGCACGAGACCTCCGACATTCCTGTCCTGTCCCGCGTTCGCTTCGGGAAGCTCGCGAACGGCATGCGCTACGCGTGGATGGCCAATCCCGAGCCGGACCGTCGCTGCTACATCCGCATGCACGTCGACGTGGGAAGCCTCGCCGAGACGGAAGCCGAGCGAGGCATGGCGCACTTCCTCGAGCATCTCGCGTTCAACGGAAGCGAGAACTTCCCGGCCGGAACGCTCGTCGAGTGGTTCCAGCGCCACGGCATGGGTTTCGGCGCCGACACCAACGCCGTGACCTCCTTCGGCGAGACGATCTACATGATCGATCTCCCGACGGCCGCCGAGAAGTCGCTCCGTGAGGGACTGACCGTCCTTCGCGACTTCGCCGCAGGGTTGCTCCTCGAGCCGAAAGAGGTCGAAGCCGAGAAAGGCGTGATCGACGGCGAAGAGCGCGAGCGCGATTCGGCGGGCGCCCGCGTGATGGAAGAAACCCTCGAGAGGCTCTACGCCGGAACCCGCTATCCCGAGCGCCTGCCCATCGGCACCAAGGCCGCCCGCGATGCTTTCGACGCGGAAGCGATCCGAGCCTTCTACCGACGATGGTACCGCCCCGAGAATCTGACGCTCCTGATCGTGGGTGATCTCGAGAAGCTCGACCCGACGAAGGCGATCGAAGAGACGTTCGGCTCCATCGAGCCGCCCGCCGGCCCGCCGGCGAGCGAGCCCGCGATCGGTAAGCCCGGGCTCGAAGATCGCTTCTTCTTTCTTCACGAGCCGGAGATCCCGGTGGTGCAGCTGACCGCTGCGCGCGTCTATCCCCACGTCGAGCAGCCCGACACGCGCGCGACGTGGGTCGAAGACCTGCCGCTGATCTACGCGCGAGGCATCGTCAACCTCCGGTTCGGCGAGCTCGCTCGCAAGGAAGGCGCCCCGTTCCTCGGCGCGTCCCTCACCACCGCCAACCAGCTCGACGTGTTCGAAGGAGAATCGCTCAGCATCAACTGCGCGCCGGATCGCTGGGAGCAGGCGCTCGCGTTCTGCGAGCAGGAGCTCCGCCGAGCTCTCGTCCACGGCTTTCAGAAGGCCGAGCTCGAGGAGCTGCGCGCCGACATGCTGCGATCGCTCGACGAAGCCGTCGCGCGCGAGGCCACGCAATCGAGCAGCGGCTGGATGACCGTCCTGCTCGCCGCGGCCGAGCATCGGATGGTGCCGACCGACGCCAAGACGGATCGCGAGATCCTCAAGCCCGCCATCGAAGCGCTGACCGTCGAACGCTGCCACAAAGCACTCGTCGAGTCCTGGAGCAAGGGCAAGCTCACGCTCTGGGGCGCCGGCAACCTCGTCCTCGGCGACGACGCGGGCGATCAGCTGCGCAAGGTATGGGAGGCGAGCACGAAGGTCGACGTCGCCGCCGGCGAGAAGATCGAAACCAGCGAATGGGGCTACGCGAGCGCCGACGGCGAGCCCGGGAAGGTGCGATCGAAGCAGCACGTCGAAGATCTCGACCTTCACCTCATCGAGTTCGAGAACGGTGTCCGCCTCAACGTGAAGTCGACCGACTTCAAAGAGAACCAGATCCTCATCGCCGGGCGGCTCGGCGAAGGGCGCCTCTCGCTCGAGCTCGAGCGTCAGCCGCTCGTCAACGTCACCGACGCGGTCTTCAACCAGGGCGGGCTCGGCAAGCACAGCGAGGAAGACCTGCGTCGCGTGCTCGCCGGCAAGCTCGCGAGCTTCGGCCTCGGCACCGACACCGATCACTTCGGTTTCGGCGGCGCGACGACCTCGAGCGATCTCCTGCTGCAGTTCGAGCTGATCTGCGCATACCTCAGCGATCCGGGCTGGCGAGACGACGGTCTTCGCCAGTACCGAAAGCTGTTGCCGAGGCTGTACGAATCGCTCGAGCACCAGCACCAGGGGCCGCTCGTGCGGAACTTCATCCCGGAGCTGTTCGGCGGAGATCCGCGATACCGCTACCCCGAGCAGGACGAGCTGCTAGCCATCGAGATGAAGGACGTGCGCGACTGGATGGGTCCGCAGCTCGCCAAGGGGCCGCTCGAGATCACGGTCATCGGCGACGTCGACCTCGACGACGCCACGGCGCTCGCCGCGCGAACTCTCGGCCGACTGCCGGGCCGTCGCGCCGCCGAGCCGCATGCCGATCGACGAAAGCTGCCGCCGCTTCGCACCGGGCTGCGATCGACGCACACGATCGATACGCAGATCCCCAAGTCCCTCGTGATCGTCGCGTTTCCGTCTACCGACGGGATCGAGACCACTCGGCGACGCAACCTCGGCTTCCTCGGAACGATCCTGAACGATCGTCTGCGGCTCGAGGTCCGGGAACGGCTCGGCGTGGCCTACTCGCCCGCCGCCAACAGCCAGTCGAGTCGGATCTATCCGGGCAACGGCATGTTCATCATTCAGGTGATGTCCGACCCCGACCGCGTGAAGGACGTCCTCGAGGCCGTGCTCGACGTGACCGGATCGCTCGCCGAGAAAGGCACCACCGAGGAAGAAGTCGAGCGCCTTCGAGAGCCGCTCCTCGCGCAGCTTCGCGACGCCAAGCGATCGAACGGCTACTGGGCGGGTGCGGTGTCGGAAGCCCAGTCGCGACCGGAGTCGCTCGACGACATCCGGAGCTCCGACGCCTTCTACGCGAAGCTCGACGGCAAGCCGCTCGACGAGCTCGCCAAGAAGTATCTCGATGCGAAGCGCGCGTCGATCCTGGTCGTGAACCCCGCAACGGCCGCCGGCGCGACGAGCGAGGCCGGAAGCGACAGCAGCAACCAGGGAGGTCAGCGATGACCGGCCGACCGGCCATCCCCTTCGCCGGATGCTTTCGCGCCACGGACGGCGACGAGCCGAAGGTCGGCGACGGCGAGCTCGCCTTCATCGGCCTGCCTGACGACTCGCGCTCGTCCTACCGCCACGGCAGTGCATCGGGTCCCAACCGGATCCGACTCGCCTACGACGGCCTCTCGTTCAATGCGTGCACCGAGACGGGGATCGATCTCACGGAGCGAGTCACCGATCTCGGGAACTGGCGTCCCGTAGACGAGTGGGAAGAAACGGCCGCGGGCTGGCGCGACCGGACGCGCGAGCTGCTTCGAGCCGGCGCGATCCCCTTCTTCGCGGGCGGCGACCACGGCGTCACCGTCCCGATCGCCGAAGCCCTCGACGCGCTCGGCAAGCCCGTCCACGTCGTGTGGATCGACGCGCACGGCGATCTGTATCCGGAGTTCGAGGGCAGTCGCAGCTCGCACGCGTGCACCGGCGCCCGCATGCTCGAGATGCCGCACATCGCGTCGATGACACAGTACGGCATCCGCACGATCGCCCCGGCGCAGCACGCGACGATCGAAGCCCACAAGGATCGGCTGCGCATCCACGAAGCTCGTCATCTCGGCATCGATCCCCTGCCCCTTCCGGAAGGGATCGGCGACGACGACCTCGTCTACGTGACGCTCGACCTCGACGGATTCGATCCCGCGCACGCGCCCGGCGTGTCGCATCCGGTGCCGGGCGGCCTCCTGCCGCGACAGGTGATCGACCTGCTGCACCGGCTTCCCGGGCGGCTCGTGGCAATGGACGCCGTCGAGGTGAACCCGGTCGTGGACGTCGGCGACCGGACGGCCATCCTCGCGGCCCGGCTGATGCACGAAGCGATGGGACTCGCCGTCGGGTAACGAGAGCGGGGACGCTGCGCTCGTTCTGCCGCGGATCGCCTCAGCGTGTCGCGCTCGCCTCGAGCTTCATCGCGTCGGGAAAGCTCGCTCGTACCGCCTCGAGCGTGAGCGGAAACCTCACGTAGCGGCCCTCTCGGAAGAGATCGACCTGATCGAGGAAGTTCTCGCTTCCGAGCCATCCGTCCTGGCCGCCCAGCAGGACGAACCAGTTCGCATCCGGGTCGGACAGATCGGAGACATGCCGCGCCGCCGCACCGAACGTCACGCGATGCCGCCCCTTCGAGATGTCGTGGGCACGCTTCTGGATCGTCGACGACGTCCCCGGCGCCGGAAGCTCTCCGTAGCGGTACCAGCGCCCCACCACCGGGACCGAGCCCGCCGAGTGCGCGAGCCGCAGGCGATGCACGTCTCCCCACACGCGATCGGCAGGGATCTCACGCGCTCCGCGTCGGAGTAATCCCGCGAGCTCCGTCCCCTCGATCTCGCCGCTCGCGACGTCCTCGCGCACGAAGGCATGCACCGCGACCGAGCCGCGCAGGAACTCCGCGATCGCCCTCCCGTAGCGCTCCGTGTACGAGCCGTCGATCAGCTCCGACAGGAGCCACTGGTAGACCGCGGCGCCGCGCGAATCGGCGGAGTAGCTTCCGTCCCAGCCGGCGAGGTCGACGGCCAGCGGTGAGAGATCCGGCACGCGCTCGAGAGCGGCGACGAGAACCGCCAGCGTGCGCACGCTCTCCGGCGACCGGACGTCCTGCTGGATGCGCATCAGATCCTCGGGAGTGAGCGGCGCCGTCGCCCCCTCGATCAGCTCGGCGAAGCGATGCACGCGATCGTTCGAGTTGCCGGACGCCGTGAGCGGCGGATCCGTGAGCACGGGCGTGTTGTTCGACGAGACGAGCCAGCCCTTCGGCGGATCGAGCGCGAAGGGAAGATCCGTGCTCGGGATGCCTTCGCCCCACGTCGCCTGTGGATCCGACGGATCGGCGGGGGTGCCGGACGCCGTCCGCCCCGCCCAGGGCTGCGCTTCGATCGCGGCGAGCTGACCGATGTGCCCCGCCGCATCCGCGTAGAGGAGATTCTGACCCGAGACCGCATAGCTCTCGAACGCGGTACGGAACTCCTCGAATGTCCGCGCGTGATTGACGCGATGCATCGGCGTCGCCTCGTCGCTCGGTTCGTGGCCTCGCCATCGAAGCGCCGTCGCGCCGAGGCCGAGCGATCGAAAGAGCGGAGCCCGGGAGACTACCGGACCGTGCTCGGACTCCAAGATTTTGACGCGACGATCGCGCCACCAGCGCACACCGATCCGCTCCGTGCGCGTCTGAAAGTCGGACGGGTCAACGGACGACACGTCGAACAGCGAGCTCGAGATCCCCATCATGTTCGTCCCACCCCAGGCGATGTGCTCGTTGCGGCCGATCAACACGTACGGTACGCCCGGGTACATCATCCCGACCGCCGCCCCGGCCGGCGAGCGATAGCCCGCGAGCACGAAGAGGCTCGGCAACGACAGGCCGACGTGCGGATCGCTCGCGATCATCGGCGCACCGCTCGCCGTTCGCGACCCCGCGACGACGAGCGAGTTGCTCCCGGGACGCGCGCGATCGACGAGCGGATCGAGCGGCGTCGAAACGCCCGGTCCGAAGCTCGGCGTCCCGTCCGCCGCGAACTTCCCAAGCCGCGCCATCACCTCGTCGTAGGCCGCCTCGTCGCGTAGCGGAAGCGTTCGGAACCAGCGCAGCCAGTTGATGTCGACGCTCACCAGACGCCCGAGCGCCAGCACGTCCTCGATCGTCCACGGCTCGCCCTTCCCGATTCCGAGCAGCCGGAGCTCGAACGGCCGTCGCTTCGTCTTCGCGCGATAGTCGTTCACGCCCTCGACGTAGCGCCCCATCCACTGCCGCGAATCGTCGGGGAGCCCCGCCGCGATCTCGGGCACGACGCGATCGAGATCGAGAGCCCGGAGCGTGGCGTCGATGTCTCGCGTGAACGGGCCGGCCATCTCCGAGATCCGGCCACGCGCCACGCGGCGGATCATCTCCATCTGACCGATGCGCAGATGGGCGTGGACGAGCCCGAGCAGGTACGGAACGTCGCGGGGATCCTCGGCGACGACGTACGGGATCTGCCGCTCGCTCCACAGGACTTCGGCGTCGGCCCGCAGGCGCAGTCCTTCGCGGGGGAACATCGAGAGGCGGCTCTCGCGCGAGACCGACCCGGCGGCGGGTGGCTTCACGAAACCGACCACGGCGAGCGCGGCCAGACCGAGACCGAGTACGGCAACGAAGGCACCGAGGCGGACCCACCGCCCGAGGGATCGAATCGACACGCGAGCGCTCCTTCTCTTCGGGGAACGGGCTCAGTGTAGCGTCCGACCGCCCCACACGCGGGGATCCGAGGGATTTTTCGTGCCTCCGGGCGGTTGGCCTGCATGCACTTATCGGTTATCGTGGATTCGACCGCTTCGGGGAGCGGCCACCTGCCAGGGGACGGATGAGCGATCTTTCCATGAATCGACCGAACCACCCGTATCGGCCCGCGTACCGCGCTTGGCTTCTCGCCCTGGTGCTTCTCGCGCTTCCGGCCGGCCCCGTCCTCGCGCTCGGCGACGACTCGCTTCGCGTCGTTCGAACCCGTCCCGGTGCCGGATCCATCGGCGCCGCGCTCGGCACGCGCATCACCCTGACCTTCGACCGCCCCGTCGCTCCCGAGTCGGTCACTTGCGACCGCGCCATCTGGGCGTTCGGCAAGTGGAGCGGCACCGTCGACGGCACGTACCTGTTCTCGGACGGGAACCGCAGCATCTCGATCCTGCACGATCGTCCGCTGGCCGCCGGCGAGCCCGTCACCGTCGTCGTCGCCAACACGGTTCGGGCCGAGGACGGCACACCGATGCGCGCCGCCGGCCACACGTTCCGCTTCTGGACGCGGACCGCGCCGGCCTCGCGGGTGTTCACGCACATCCAGACCGTCTCCACGAACGTCGACGAACGCTCGAGCCGCCCCTACGGCGGAGTGGCGAGCGACCTCGACGGCGACGGATACCCCGACCTCGCCATGGTCAACGAAGACACGAGCGACGTCCGGGTGATGATGAACCTGGACGACTGCACGAGTCGCGTGTCGCCCGTGCTCACTCCGGTCAACCCGACCGGCTTCGCGGGGAGCCCCTCCGAGCCGGGCGACTTCGATCGCGACGGCATCGTCGACCTCGCCGTCGCGTGCCTGGGCGACAGCACGGTCTCCGTCCTCCTCGGCAACGGAGACGGAACCTTCGCCCCGCAGCGAAATCTCCCCACCGGGATCGGACCGCGTGGAATCGCGACCCTCGACGCGAACGGTGACGGGCACATGGACCTCGTCACGTCGAACTTCGGACCGAGCAATCTCGCGCTCTTCCTGAACGACGGACAGGGAAACTTCACCGGGCCGCAGTACTTCCAGGGAGGCGTCTCCGGCGAATGGGCGCTCGGCTCGGCCGACATGAACGGGGACGGCATCCTCGACCTCGTCACCGTCGGGCGGCTCACGCAGGAGATCGGCGTCAATCTCGGCAACGGCGACGGCACGTTCACGCACGTCTTCACGGGAACGACGGCGGGCGAGACGTGGATGCTGACGCTCGGCGACGTCAATGGCGACGGACGGCCCGATGTCACGACGGCAAACGGCACGTCGAACACCGGCTCCATCCTGCTGAACACCGGGAACGGGACGCTCGGCAATCCGTTCGTCTA
>CAZQZX010000094.1:0-23190 GCA_964597885.1 uncultured Planctomycetota bacterium | reverse complement strand
TCGAACGCCAAGATCGACGTGTTCTTCCGCGGCGCGCTCGAGGATCCCAAGGACCCGAACCGACCCGACCCGCTTGCGACGACCCCGTGGTTCGCGGACATCACCACGCTGAACGGCTTCCCGCTGATCCAGTGGCAGGTGCGATTCGAGGTCGACGGCGAGATCACCAAGAACCCCGAGGACGATCCGCCCTGCCCCGCGATCGACGACTTCCGCATCCACGTGACGTTCGAGTAACGTCCCGGCGCCGGTCAGTCGCGCGCTCCGCTCCCGGCGGCTTTCCGTAGCGCCGCCACCGCGGCTTCGAGCTCGAGGTCGCGGCCGGCGCGGACGCTCTCGACCGTCGGCGCGACTTCGATGTCGGGTGCGATTCCGTAACCGACGAACTCTCGGCCATCGGCGTAGGTATCCCGCTTCACGCAGATGCGCGCCGATCCTCCGCCGGGTAGCGAGAACATGAGCGGCTGCCCCGTGCTGCCGCCGGTCGCCCGACCGACGAGCGGACCGCGGTCGGCATCGTCGAACGCCACCACGAAGTCCTCGGCGGCCGAGAACGTGTCGGGCCCGATCAGGACGGCCACCGGCCCGAGAAACGCGCCTTCCTTCGGCGGCCGCGGTCGCGGCTGATTCACCTGCCATTCGATCGAGCCGCGCGCCCTCGCCGAGTACAGCGAGTCGCGGACGCGATGACGCGTGCGCTCCCCGTAGAAGGGGCGATCGACGATCCGTGAGAGGATCTCGTAGCCGTACTCGGTGTTGCCGCCGCCGTTGCGCCGCAGATCGAGGACGAGCCCCTTGGACGCGCGGATCGTATCGAACGCCGCCAGGAACGCCTTCACCGGCTCGTCGCTCTCGAAGTGGTCGAGCGCCAGGTACGTGAAGCCACCGTCGAGCTCGCGGAACGCATTGCGCGCGGGTCGCGACTCGTCGGTGTAGCCGCCCCGCGCGATGTCGCGCGCGAACGACTCCCCGGACGCACTCACCAGCTCGAGCGCCACGCTCGCGTCTTCGGGGCCGGCGAGAAAGTGATAGCTGTAGCAGCGCTTCTCCCGGTCTTGCGAGGTCGAGCTCGAGACGTAGGGGTTCACGTTCTTCGCGACGTAATCGGAAGGCGACAGCCCGTCCACCGAGACGATCTCGGTGCCCACCTCGAGCCCCTGCTTGCGAAGCGCCTCGCTGTACACCTCGGTCACCAGCACCTTGTCTTCGATGAGGCGCGTTCGCATCGGCGGGCGCGAGTACATCTTCGATCGGAGCTCCGGCGGCGGATACGCGTTCGTGTGTCCGTCGCCGAGCAGCGCCGCGAATCGCATCAGCTCGAGGTAGTAGTCCATCGTCGACTTCGTCGCGAGGACGCGCGGGATCGCGTCCATGTAGGCGCGGTCCCAGTCGAGATCGGGAACCTGATCGAAGTAGACGAAGTCGGCCCGGGCGCGCGACCAGAACGTCGAGAGCCCGGCGATCTTCTCCGCGTCCGAAAGGTTCTTCTTGTACCGCGTCCGAAGCGACGAGCCCGTCGCGATCCGCGTCTCGGCGGCCACGCCGGCGCGCAAGCTCAGGAACGCCTCGGTCTCGCGCAAGTCGGCGAGCCCGGGCTCGCGGTCGAGCCACTTCAGCACCGACTCGCCCGTCCCCACCTCGAGCACGCCGCGGATGTGCTCGATCGCGCGGTCGTTCTCGCCGAGCTTCGCGTGCGCGAGGGCGAGATCGCGGTGGACGTCGAAGCGCCGGAAACGCAGGTACACGTTCCCGTATGAAAGGTCGCGGATGGCCGGCTCGTCGAGGTAGTCGAGGGCTCCCTCGAGGATCTCGATGCCCTTTCGGATCGAGTCCGGATTCGCGTCGGATCCCTGGATGAGCGGCGCGGCTTCCTGGTGACGGAGGTTCTGGGCGTGCTCGTAGGCCTCCATCGCCGTGGTCTGGGCCGAGCTGCGGCTCGCGCCGGCGAGGAGAAGCGCTGCGGCAATCGCCGTCAGGAAGGGGAGGATCCGGTGCCCGCTCATGGTCGTGTCTCCGTTCGTTCTTCGACCCTTCGCGCGGTACCCGGACCCCTCCACGATGCCGAAAGCCCGTCGATTTGGGAAGGTCCTGATCGGAGGATCTGCCCGACGGCGCGATTTTTTTTTGGCGGGCGATAGACGAATCCCGGGATCCGGCGGGTCCTACTTGCAGCTCGCACGGGAAGGACTCGGCGAGAGAACGAGGGAGCGAGGCTCGTTGTTGAAGGAGTTCGACGAGGCGTTTCGGCGGATGGCAGACGGGCTCGCCCGCGGGGAGGAGTCCGCCTGGACCGAGCTGTACGACCACATCGGCCCGGCGCTGTTCCAGTACGCGCTGGCGAGGTTGGGTCGACGCGCCGACGCCGAGGACGTCCTTCAAGAGGTCTTCGCCCGGGCGTCTCGCATTGGCGAGCGGATCCACGAGGTTCGCGAGCCCCGGACGTGGTTTTATGGCCTCGTCCGCAACGAGTCGAACCGGCATCACGGCAAGCGACGTCCCGTCGGATCGCTCGACGAGGCGCCCGAGCCGATCGTGGAGACGCACACCGAGCGAGACCGCGCGATCGCCGACGAGCTCTCGCGGCTGCCGCCGGCCCAGCGCGAGGTCGTGACGCTGCGCGTGTGGCATCGCATGACGTTCGCGGAGATCGCCGAGCTGCAGGGCGTTCCGGTCGACACCGCGTCGAGCCGGTATCGGTACGGGATCCAACGACTGCGATCCCTCATGAAGGAAGAGGAGATCGGCCGATGAAGCGCCGAGACGACGAGAACGAAGAGATCCGCGCGGTGGAGGCCGAGCTCGCCCGGCTCGAGCCGGTCGCGCCGCCGCCCGCATTGCGGGACCGAGTGGGCCGCGCGGTCCGCGAGGCCGCCGATTCGCCGCGAGCGGGTCGGGCCCGCTACATGGGCTTCGCGGCGGCGGCTCTGTTCGTGGCTTCGGTTTTCGTCTCGTTCGGGGCCGATCGACGGCACGCCTCGCGGATGCGCTCGATCCGGGCACTTCCCGAGGCGGCCCAGCAAGACGCCGAGATGATCCGACGGCTCGTCCGTCAGACGCTCGGTCCGGGTACGACGGAAGGGGAGATCCGTGCCTGGCTGGAGGCCGTACGCCTCCGGCGTCAGCAGGCTTCGCGCATCGACCGGGCGCGACTCGCGCTCACGATGAACGACGCAAGCCCCGAAACCAGAATCACCGGGAGTTGAACGCATGAGAATCCTCCGCATCACCGCCACCGTCGCCGCCCTCTCGATCGGCCTCGCTCTGCTCGGACGCGCGCTCTTCCTCGAACGCGTGTCGGCCGCGCTGCGCACGCAGCTCGAAACCGCCGAGGACACCGAGGCCGCGCTCCTCGAGTTCTTCGGGCCTCCGATCCCGGATGGCGAGAACGCGGTGCCGGTGCTCGAGCGGCTCAGCGCCTGGATGGACGCGGCCCGGCCGCACACCGAGCAGCCCGAAGCGCTCGCCGAAGAGCCCTGGGAATGGGACGCGGCCGCGAGCTCCGAGGTCGCGACGTACCTCGCGTCGCTCGAGCCGTTCTTCGAGGGAATCACCGAGGCACTCGCCCGACCCGGGTTCAGCCTTCCGATCCGGCGCGCGCTTTCGATCGGCGAGACCATCGTCCCGGACTTCACGATTCGCGGCGCGGTCCGTGCGAATCGATTGCTGACCGCGAGCGCCTGGCTCGCGCTGTCGAACCCCGATTCCAGCGATCGCGACCTCGAGCGCGGCGCCCTTCATCTCGCGCAGGCGCTCACCTACGCGGCCAAGGTCGATACGACGTGCCTGATCACGCATCTCGTCCGCTGCAGCGCGATCGTTCGCGTCACGTCGATCGTGCAAGAGCTTCTCGAACGCGACGCCGTCGACGCCCGATGGCTGCGCGACCGGATCGCGCCCGCGCTCGAAGAATCCGGTGAGTCGACCCTGTTCGCGCGATGCCTCCGCGGCGAACGAGCCTGGTTCACGGTCAACATGGACGGGATGCTCCCCGAGATCGAAGCGGCCACCGGGCTGCGAGCGTGGATCCAGCGCCCCTTCATCGTGAACTCGATGCGCCGCTATATCGAGGACATGGGCACGGCCATCGTGATCTGCGACGCGCCCTACGCCGAAGCGCGAGCCGGCATCGATCGCATGCTCGCCGAAGCCCCGAAGCCGAAACGCGGCCTGATGGCGCTCGCCTTCCCTTCGGGTTGGGCGATCTCGATCGCGCCGCTCTTCTCCGGGTACGAGGCGTCGGTGGAGGCCGTCGCACAGACGCGGCTCGCGCGGCTCGCCCTGGATGCACTCGCGAGCGAACGTCCGGGTGACGTCTTCGAACACACGACGATCGTCGATCCGCGAACCGAGCTGCCCTTCGGCAGGACGGAGAACGAGGACGGATCGCTCACGCTCTTGCCCGCGTTGCATCCGGAAGCGGGAGCTCGAGGCAACCGGACGTGGACGCTCCCGCAAGTCGGGCGCTGAGGGTTCCGGTCACGCCTCCGGGTCGCCGAAGGCTCGTCGGATCCACGGCACGCAGTCGCCGAGCGGCCCGACGAACTTCGCGGTCTCGTAGTGCGTGATGCCTTCGAGGATCACGAGGCTCACGTCGGCGCCTCCCTTTCGGAGCTCGTCGACGTGCGCCTCGGTGAGCGCGAGCGCGAGAAGCTCGTCGTCCCTCGAGTGAAGGACCCGAACGGGGATACGGGCTTCCGCCGATTCGACCGGGCGCGCCCCCATGGGGATCGCCGCCGCAAAACGCTCGGGCCGTTTCGACGCGAAGTGCCACGCGCCGATCCCTCCCATGCTGTAGCCGATCACCAAGACGCGACGCGCGTCGACCTCTTCGGTCTCGAGGACATGATCGAGCACCGCGAGCGCCGCCGATTCATTGCGCTCGAGGGTCCAGTCCCAGCCGATCGAATCCGGCGCCACGAGGATCGCGCCGAGATCGGAGAGTGCCGGAACGGCGAGCGTCTCGAGAATCGCGCGGCCGTAGAACGGAGGCGTCGTATCGCCCTGCACTCCGTAGTGCAGCACGAGTACCAGCGGGCGCGGGCCCGGTGCGCCAGACGGGACCGATACCGTGAAGCGGAGGGCACGTCCGTCTTCGTTCGAAAGGACTTCCTGGTGGATCCCCGGTGATCTCGGTGTCGTGGCCATGGTCGCGGGATCGTACCGGGTCGCGGCGTCCGGTGCTAGACTCGGCGCGAGGAACTTCCCATGACGGACGAGATCACCCCGCCGGTTCGAGCGCTCGCCGCAGGCCACGTGCTTCGCTGGCGACAGGACATCCCTCGTCTCGCGCCCGAGGCCGTCGCGACTCTCTTCGAGAGGTATCGTTCGCACTCGCAGGTCGAGCATCCATCGACGGTCCTCGACCCCTGCTGCGGGAACGGCGTCGTCGCGGCCGTGTTGCTGGTCGCGTTCGCGGATCAGGTCGCTTCGATCGAGGCCTCCGACGTCGACCCGGACGCCGTCGTGATGACGAGCGCGAACCTCGCTCTGCTCACGGTGCCGGAAGCGCTCGAGCGACGGCTCCACGCGCTCGAGCAACAGCGGATCGCGACGGACAACGCTCGTCTCGACGAGGCCCTCCGCGACGGCCGGCGCCTCGCCGAGCGGCCGCCGAGCGACGGCCCGCCGTTCCGCGTGCGCCAGGCGAACGCACTCGCTCCCGAATCGAATGAGGAGAACCGCGCGACGTTCGATCTGATCCTCACCGACCCGCCCTACGGCCGCCGCTCGACGTGGCGCGATGCGACGGGGGCGCACGACGGAGAGGATCGGACGACGCTCTTCCTAGAAGCGATCGTCGAACGGCTCGCGCCGAACGGCTGGATCGCGCTCGCCATCGACCGCGACCGCGAGCCGCTTCGAAAAGGCGACATCCCCGACCGCCTCCGCGTCGTCGAGCGGCTCGATCTCCCCAAGCGGAGCGGCACTCTGCTCGAACGGATCGGGTGAGCGCGGGGGCTACGTCTTCAGGTGGCTCTTCGCCGAGTGCACCACCATGTTGATGATGCCCATCAGCCCCATGCTCTTCCCCATCGAGAGCTCCTTCCCGAAGATCTCGTAGATGACCTCGGGAGGGATCGCGACGATATCGGCGGGCTCGAGATTGTTGACCGACCGATCGAGAATCGCCGCGAGCGCCATCGCGGAGATGCCTTGCGGGTTCTCGACCGCGAAGTGGTAGCGCAGCGTGCCGTCGTCTCGAGGCTGACACCAGACGAACGCCTCGGACTCGCATCCGGGCACGCGATTCGTCTCCGGGAACGGACGCGTTGCCACGTCTTCCGGGACCGGCTTGAAGCCCTTCGACAGATCGATCAGGAGCTGGATGCGCTCGTTGCGGTCGTCCGTATCGCGCAGCGTCTCGACGAGGCTCGCGAGCTTCGGGGGCAGGGTCTCCGCGCTCATGCGTCGCCTACTTCTCGACAGGCACGCCGACGAGGTTGCCCCACTCCGTCCAGCTGCCGTCGTAGTTGCGGACCTTGTCGAAGCCGAGCAGATAGTGGAGCACGAACCACGTGTGGCTGCTGCGCTCACCGATGCGGCAGTACGCGATGATGTCGTCCGACTTCGAGAGGCCCTTCTCGCCCGCGTAGATGGCGGTGAGCTCCTCGGCCGTCTTGAACGTGCCGTCGTCGGGGTTGATCGCGCGCGCCCACGGGACGCTCGCCGCACCCGGGATGTGCCCGCCGCGAAGCGCGCCCTCGTTCGGGTAATCCGGCATGTGCATGCGCTCACCCGAATACTCTTCGGGGCTCCGCACATCGACCAGCGGCAGCTTCGCGTCGACGTGCGCGAGGACCTGATCGCGGAAGGCGCGGTACTTCGAGTCGTCACGCGCCGGGGCGTTGTAGTTCTGGCTGTCGTAACTCGGGACGTCGGTCGTGGTCGGACGTCCTTCGTTCACCCACTTCAGGCGTCCACCATCCATGATGCGCGCGTTCTTGTGGCCGAACAGCTGGAAGATCCAGAACGCGTAGCACGCCCACCAGTTGTTCTTGTCGCCGTAGAAGACGACCGTCGTGTCCTGTCCGATGCCGACGCGATTCATCAGATCCTGGAAGCCGGCCTGCTCGAGGTAGTCACGGCGCACCGGCTGGTTCAGGTCGCGCGTCCAGTCGACCTCGACCGCACCCGGCAGATGGCCGGACGGGTAGAGCAGCGGATCCTCGTTGGACTCCACGATGCGGACGGCGGGATTCTCGAGGTTGTCGGCGACCCAATCGGTCGAAACCAGGACTTCCGAGGTGGCATAGCCGCGATCGGCAATGGCGGACATGGTGGATTTCCTTCCTGGGAATGGGATATCGATAGGCGAAGCCGAATCTTAGCAAACGGCCGACACCGGATCCGAGCCCGTGACCCGGCGCGGTCCGTCGGGGAAACCCTGGCAAGACGAGGCGCGTTGCGGGTATCTTCGAAGAGAGGCCGGAACGATCGATCCGGCCGCAGGATCCGGTCCCCGGAGGAAGCCCGATGCTGCCGATTCGAACGGATGCGCCCGTACGCCGACGCCCGATTCACCGAACGATCTTCGGAGCCGCCGCCCTCGTCGCGGCCGCCCTCACGCTCGCGATCGGAAGCCCGGCCCACGCCGACGCCACCGCCGACCTCGACAAGTTCAACGCCGCGTTCGCCAAGCGCGATTGGCCGGACGTCGCGAGTGCCTCGGCCCGCCTCGGCAAGAAGCTCGCGCGTCCCAAGGACGAGGCCGAGCGTAAGGCCATCCTCGCCGCGCTCACCAAGGCGCTGAGGATCTACGACGAGGGCGGCTTCGTCGCCCTGCGCGCCGCCGAGTCCCTCGGGGCCGGAGGCGAAGACGGCGCCGCCGCGATCGCGAAGACCCTTCGCGACAAACGCCTCGAGCGCAAGCCCGAGTACACCGAGCTCAGGCGCGGCCTGGTCGAAGCCCTCGGACGCACCGGAAGCGTCAAGCACGTGAAGACGTTGCTCGGCTATCTCTCGCACAAGGACGCGCGCACCGGTCGCGCCGCCGCGGTCGGACTCTCGGCCTTCGACGACGCCCCGGAGAAGACGCGCAAGGAGATCGCCGGTGCGCTCGTGAAAGAGCTGAAGAAGGCGCGCGCCGCCCAGGCGGGGAACCGCCGCGCCACCTCGTCCAACAACGGAGGCGAACGCCGCTGGGACGCGATCGGAGAGTCGCTGCTGCGCGCCCTCGAATCGGTCACCGGCGCCGACCGCATGGCTCCCGACGACTGGCCGACCTGGCTCCAGGAGAACAAGAGCCGCAAGTGGGACGACGGCGCCTGATCGCGTCGACGGTCCGGCCGCCCATATTCTCGCCGCCTACGTTCTCGCCGCCGGCACCGACGCGAAGTCGACGGCGTTCTCGGGCCACTCGGGCGCATCGCGAAGCGCCTGGGGCACCTGATCGGCGCGGTCGACGACGGTCCACATGTCGGCGTGGCGCTCGCCCATGAACCGCTCCTTCACACAGCGATCGAGAAGCTCGAGGCACGGGTCGAAGTAGTTGCGCGTGTTCACGAGGACGATCGGCTTCTTGTAGATGCCGAGTCGCTTCAGGCTGAGCGCTTCGAAGAGCTCTTCGAACGTGCCCGATCCTCCCGGCAGCGCGATCGCGGCATCACTACCTTCGAGCATCTTGTGCTTGCGCACGCGCATGTCTTCGACGCGGTCGAGGCGGCTGAGGCCGTCGTGCGCCCACTCGAGCTCGACCATGAAGTGCGGGATGACTCCGATGACCTCGCCCCCCGCATCGAGAGCACCGTTCGCGAGTGCCCCCATGGATCCGACCGCTCCGCCGCCGTACACGACGGTGATCTCTTCGCCGGCCAGAACCTCCCCGAGCCGCCGCGCCTCGGCATGGTATTCGGGGTCGCATCCCTGGCTCGATGCGCAATACACACACACTCGTTTCATGGGGACCGCTCCGTCGCAAATGCGTGAACGCCAACCAACCCGCGCACGATCCTAGCGCCGTGGACGCGTCGTGTCCACGGTCGACACGTCGGCCCCCGGCTCTAAGCCCTTCCTCGAACCGGACTCCGAAGCGGCGGTGAGCATCCGAGCCGCGGCGCGGTCTGCTTGGGGGGTACGGGCGACCTTGTCATCGAAATCGGACAGCTGACGCGGCTTGCCGCGCACGATAGAACCCTCATGGGGATATCGCTCGCGAGGCCGCCCACCGGTGTCTCGCCGACCTCGGCAGCCGACTTCAGGCGCCCGAACCCGCGTGCCGATAACCTATTTGCCCTCCGCGGGGCTAGAGCCGTATCGATCGGTCTGTCGGCTCGGTCATCGAGACCTTTTTGAGAGAGCTACCCGAATGAACCCGAAACGCGTTTCCCTATTCCTCGGTCTGCTGGCCGGACTCGCGCTCGTCCTCACGGCGTGCTCGAACGGAAGCAGCGGCGGGCGATCGAACCTCGCGTTCGACACGCCTTTCGACTTCAAGGACAGCTTCTATCTGAAGCACGGGCTCAACCCCGAGTTCTTCGTGAACCGCGTCACGCCCGACAGCCCGAACTGCACGTGGGACCGCTCGCCCGATCCGGTACGCAACCAGACGCGCATCCTCGAGGTCAACGGCGGCTTCGATGCGGTCGGCGAGCTGCTGTACTATCCGGCGCCGCCGGCGTTCTTCCCGGCCGAAGCGTTCATGGACAACCCGACGGGCGTCCACGCTCGCGAGCTCGCCGATCAGTTCCGCGCGTTCATCTTCCCGTTCCGCGACGGCGGGCAGCCGCTCGTTCCGGCGCCCTCGAACCGGAGGCAGGACAACGTCTTCGACACGTCGTCCGGCTACCACACGACGAACCCGCTCGGCCTGTGGCGCATCACGTTCCCGCGCTACACCGACGCGGCCCTGAACACGCCCGAGGGCATCGCGAAGCTCGACGAGATCCGTGCGCTCAACGGCACGGACCTCGACGGCACGCCGATCCTCAAGCGCCTCGCCGAGATCAACGAGCTCGAAGAGCTCGGCTTCCTCGAGCTCTTGCAGAGGGCCGACGACGGATCGGACGGCCCTCCCTGGGTGGTGTGACCGATCATCCTCGACCCCCGTGCGGGGTCCATCATGGATGACGCGTTCCTCGTGGTGACGATGGAGCCGACCGGCGAGCCGCAGGACCTCGCCGTCTCGGACAACTTCAACTGTCTGCAGCAGACCGGCGACTTCTGCGCCGATCCTGCGATGCAGCTGACGCCGTTCGTGCAGGCGCTGCCGATCCCGCCGATCGCGCAGCCGGTCGACAGCCTGAATCCACCGATCGATCCGACGCGGCACCAGCTCTACGATCAGTATCCGGCGCAGAACCTCTATGAAGTGGATGTTCGCGTCGCGCAGCATCAGTTTCACCCGGACCTGCCTCCGGCGACCATCTGGGGCTTCAACGGCCTCCCGATGGGCGAGACGTACGTCGCGCGCTACGGCGAACCGTACCTCATCCGGTTCCACAACAACCTGCCGCCGAACGGCGACGGGACGGGATTCGGCAAGCCCGAGATCACGATCCACCTGCACAACGCTCACACCGCGTCCGAGAGCGACGGCTTCCCGCTCAACTTCTTCCCGAGCGGCCAGTACTGGGACAACCACCACGCCATGTTCCTCGCCGGTGGCGACCCGCGCGAAGCGCTCGGCACGCTGTGGTACCACGACCACCGCGCCGACTTCACGGCGCAGAACGTCTACAAAGGTCTGGCCGGCTTCACGATCTACTACGACGAGTTCGATTCGGGCGACGAGAACGACCCGAACCCGGACGCGTTCCGACTGCCGAGTGGCGAGTACGACGTGCCGCTGCTCCTCGCCGACAAGCGCTTCAACACGACGCCCGACCACGACCTCTACATGGACATCTTCAACACGGACGGCTTCATCGGCGACCAGTACACGGTCAACATGGCCATCCAGCCGTACTTCGAGGTCGCGGCGCGCAAGTATCGGTTCCGTCTGCTGAACGGCGGTCCGTCGCGCTTCTACCACCTCGCGCTGTCGACCGGCGATCCGATGGTCCTGATCGCCAACGACGGCAACCTGCTGCCGAAGCCCGTCATCATGAAGGACGGCGTGCGGCTGACGGTCGCCGAACGCATGGATGTGGTCGTCGACTTCTCGAAGTATCCGGTCGGCACCGAGCTGTACCTGCTCAACCTCGCCGACCAGATCGGGGGTCGCCGCCCGCAGGATGAGCTCCTCCCCGCGGAGGACGGCATCCAGATGATGAAGTTCATCGTCACGCGCGAGGCCGAGGATCCGAGCCGCATCCCGAAGAAGATGCGCGAGATCCCGACCATCCATCCCGACGAGATCGTGCGCGTGCGCGAGCTCATCTTCAACAACGAGAACGGCATCTGGACGATCAACGGCAAGGCCTTCGACTACGACCGCGTCGACATCAACGTGCAGAAGGGAACCGCCGAGCACTGGATCCTCACGAATGCCAGCGGCGACTGGGAGCACCCGGTGCACATCCACATGGAAGAGCACCAGATCATCACCCGCAACGGGAAGAAGCCGCCGAAGGAAGAGCGAGGACGCAAGGACGTCACCACGCTCCGGCCCGGCGAGGTCGTGGAGATCTTCATCCGGTTCCGTGATCTGGTCGGACGCTACCCGATCCACTGTCACAACACGGTCCACGAGGACCACGCGATGATGCTTCGCTGGGACGTCGACGAATGATTCGGAAGATCCTCCTCAGCGCAGCGGCGGGAGTCGCGCTCGGAATCTCGGGCCTGGTCGTCACCGGCCAGGCCCTCGAGGTCGAGCCTCCCTCGCACGCCTTCGAGACGGCCGAGGCCTTCCCGAACGTCGAGCTCTGGACGCACGACGGTCGAAAGGTCCGGTTCTACGACGACCTGCTCGCGGGCAAGATCGTCGCGATCAACTTCTTCTACATCTCCTGCACCGACTTCTGACCGAGCGCCACGCAGAACCTGGTTCAGGTTCAGAACAAGCTCGGCGATCGGCTCGGCAAGGAAGTGCACATGTACTCGATCACGCTCGATCCGGATCGCGACACGCCGGAGAAGCTCGCGGAGTACGCGAAGGCCACGGGCGCGAAGCCGGGTTGGACGTATCTGACGGGGCGTCCAAAGGACATCCAGAAGCTGCGCTCGACGCTCGGCTTCTACTACCCGGACGATCCCGACCGCAACGCCGATACCTCGCAGCACATCGGCTTCCTGCTCATGGGTAACGAGCCCTACGAGTGGTGGGGCACGGTACCGAGCACGGCCGCGCCGGGTCAGATCGTGCAGCTCATCGACTGGCTGGTGCCCGGCGCCAAGGGGAGGCTGTGATGCACACGAAGTCCACCGTCCTCTGTACGCTGACGTTCCTCGCGAGCGCGGGAATCGTGCTCTCGATCGGCCTGCCGCGCTTGCTCGATCGCCACGCTCAGGCGACGGCCGTCGCGACGACGGTCGATGCCCAGGATTTCGACCAGCTCTTCCAGGATCTCGCGAAGCTGCAGACGAAGGCAGGCGGTCTCGGCGCCGTCGACTTCAAGCTCCGCGCGATCGATCGGACCGCCGAGTACCTCGACCTGCCGCCGGACGCCAGGATTCGGTTCGCCCAGGCGGTCGATCGTGCGCTCGGCGAGATCGACGACGCTCGGACCGACCTGCGAAAGGCCAATGCCCGCGCGATCGAGCTCGAGGCCCCGCAGCAGGCACGCCTGCGCCGGGAGAACCAGGAGACGTGGCAGGCCGAGGCCCGCCGCGCCTCGGATCGGCTCCTCTCGGTGCTCGATCCCGAGCCGAGGCACCGCCTCCTCGCCGAGAAGCGCCTCGAGTGGCTGATGCGCGTCGATCACTCGGTCCGCGCGGGTTCCTGACGCCCCGGCCAATCGCCGGCGGCGGCCCGCTCCTGACGCCCGCCGCCGCCGCGCGATAGCCGCGCACAACCCGCCCCTCAATTTTTCCTGTGGATTCCGCAGGAAACCTCCGTACACACCGAGCGTATAACCGGGCGAAGGCGACGACCGGGCCGCCGGCGAAACTTCTACGAAGAGAGCTATCGTTCGAGAAGGGAAGATCATGAAACCCATGACGGGCATATCCGGGGTAGTCCTCTGTCTGTACCTCACGCTGTCGGTTGCCTCGGAGGCTACGGCCTCATCGGATTGGCCGACCTTCCGCGGGCCCAACGGTAACGGCATCGCCGGCGCGGACCCGATCCTGCCCCTGTGGGGCGATGCGGGCCCACCCGAGCTGTGGCGCCGCGAGATCGGCGCCGGCTTCTCGAGCGTGGCCGCCTCGGGCGCTCGCCTCTACACGCTGGCGGCGGAAGGCGAGATCGAAGAGGTGCTCTGCCTCGACGCCAAGACCGGCAAGACGCTATGGCGCGCGCCGCTCGGCAAGCGTTTCGAAGGCCAGTTCGGCGATGGCCCGCGCGCCACACCGACTCTCGACGGGGACATCGTCTACGCGGTCGGGTCCGACATGGTGCTCGCGGCCGTCTCGCGCACCGATGGATCCCTCCAGTGGAAGCACGACCTCAAGAAGATGTTCGGCGCGCCGCAGCCACGCTTCGGCTACGCGGTCTCGCCGATGATCGACGGCGATCTCCTGATCCTCGAGGTCGGACGTCCCGGGGGTCGACGCCGCCCGGGGACTCCCGAGCCGCCCGCGCCGGAGGAGCCCGCCTCCGATCTGGCCGCGAAGCACAAGGGAAGCGTCATGGCCTTCGACAAGAAGACCGGCGAGCCCAAGTGGTCGTACCTCGACGGGCCGGCGGGATCGTCCACGCCGATCCTGGTCGAGATCGGCGGCAAGCGTCAGTACGTCTTCCACCGCCTGACGGGAAGCGCCGGGCCTTCGGTGTTCGGCATGGAGATCGACACCGGCGAGGTTCTCTGGCGGCACCCGATCGGTGAGGACACGATCGTCTCCCCCCTGTTCATCGCTCCCGACAAGTTCTTCGCGTCGTCGGCGCAGCGCGGCAAGGGCGGCCTGATGATCCGCGTCTCGGCCGGCGAATCCGGCGAGTTCGAGACCGAAGAGATCTGGACCGAGCGCAAGATGCGCAACCACTTCAACAACTCGGTCGCGGTCGACAATCACGTCTACGGCTTCGACAACTCGACGCTCCGATGCCTCGACGCGACGACCGGCAAGATCGTGTGGAGTCAGCGCGGCTTCGGCAAAGGGTCGCTGATCGCGCACGGCGACCGCCTGATCGTGCTCGGCGATCAGGGTCTTCTGGCCCTCGTCGAGGCGACTCCGGACGAGTACCGCGAGCTCGGCCGCGTGCGTGCCATGAAGGGTCGCGCCTGGACGTCGCCGACGCTCGCGAACGGTCGTCTGATCGTCCGCGACCTCGACGAGATCGTCGCCTACGACGTGCGCGGCACCGAAGCGACCGGCGCCATCGCGAGCGCGGGCAAGAAGTCCACGACCACGATGGTCCCCGACGACCGCCCGCTCGAGCTCGACGCCGTGCTCGATCGCTATCGCAAGGCCCGCGGCGGAACCAAGGGATGGGACGGTATCGAGTCGATGGAGCTGACGGGGACGTTCAGCGTCTTCAGCGAGGGCGCGCCTTTCAAGCTCGTCCGAAAGCGCGGCGACGTCTATCGCTTCGAGTTCACGGCGATGGGCAAGTCCGACGCACGCGGACGCGATTCCGAAGGCGCCTGGTGGATCTACAACCTCTTCCAGATCACCGACGCCGCTCGCGTCGGCATCCCGCAGTACACGATCCAGCTCGATCGGGAGGCGCGCTTCGAGCCGCCACTCCTGCGCGCCAAGGAGAACGACATCGAGGTGAAGCTGATCGGCCGGGGCGACGTCGACGGCCGCGCCACGATCGATCTCGAGCTGGTCTACCCCGACGCCTCGATCGAAACGTGGAAGCTCGACGCGCTGACGTACCGCGAGGTCGCGATCGACTCGACGGTGTACGACTTCTCGCAGGGGCAGGAGGCGATGCCGCAGCGCACGTACTTCTCCGACTACCGTCCGGTTGGCGGCGTGGTCGTCCCCTTCCGACAAACGATGGAGTTCGGAGCGCGCCTCGAGGAGATGACGGTCGACGCCGTGAAGATGAACCCGACCCTCGAAGACGACTTTTTCACGATGCCGGGACCCACGGCCTCCGAGGAGGACGGCGGCGGCAACTGATCCGCGTCGTGCATCGCGTATCGCGCGAGCGACGCCCCCGAACGGAGTGACACGGGCCCCGTGCGCATGGCACACGGGGCCCGGTTCACGGGGGGATACCCCACACGGGTCGGTTCAGACGCGCTCGCCGGATTCCACACGGACGAGCGCGGGTCGGAGGAGAGTCGGAAGAGGAATGCCGAGAAGCAGGGCCACGGTCGCACTCGACACCAGGACGGCGATCGCCATCCCGAAGAGCGCGCCGCCGTCTCCCTGCACCTCGATGCCGAGGACGGTCAGGTGGCTCAGGATCGCGCCGCCCATCAGGCCGACGCCGAGTGCCCCGCCGAGCCCCGCCACTCGCGGCACGAGCAGCAAGACGCCCGCGACGACTTCGAAGAGTCCCGTCGAAATGCGCCCGAACGGCTCGACGCCGAGCGTCTCGAACAAGGCGATCGATTCGGGAGCCGCGGTCAGCTTGAAGAAGGCCGTCTGGAGGAGGATGG
Organism: uncultured Planctomycetota bacterium; assembly: GCA_964597885.1. Taxonomy (GTDB): domain Bacteria; phylum Planctomycetota; class JACOTG01; order JACOTG01; family JAUIME01; genus CAZQZX01. The sequence goes on along the minus strand of CAZQZX010000094.1, from coordinate 7,594 downwards.
CCGCGGCCACGAGCTGAGCGCCCCACGTCACGAAGGCCAGGGCTCCACGGGGACTTTTCTGGGTGAGAAGGTTCGTCAGCATCGCGTCGTCTCCATCGCTCAGGGGTCCGACCGCCAGGAGTGCCGTTTCTTGCGGCTTTCCGTGGCGGCCTCGTTGCACCACAGTGAATGAGATGGATCGACGCGCGAGGGGTTACGGTTTATTCGCGGGTTCCTCGGAGGGCCCCCCGTCGAGCGGAACGCCGGCCCGCTCGAGCTCCGGGCGGAGGCGCCCCGTGACGAAGTACGCGAACATCCGCAGATCGCTGATCAGCGACCACAGGAAGTGGGTGAACGTGGCGGGCCGGTTGTGCTCGGAGACGGCATGCCCGATCCACGCGAAGAGGTATCCGGCGGCGAGCGCCGCGAGCGCCAGCCACCAGATCCCGGTGACGGCGAGAACGACGACCAGCACGAGGCCGAGCGCCGTTCCCGCGTAGTGCCAGACCCGGGTCGCGGGCCGCGAATGCTCGCGCAGGTAGTGCAGCCAGAAGTCGCCGTAGTTATCGAAGCGGGTCATCGAGTGCCTCTGTGTCTCGGTTCGGTCGCCCCCGCCGCTGGGGACGCGGATCAGCCCTTCGGCTCGTACGGGACGACGTTCAGCTCGGCGCGCCAGTCCGCGAGCGGACGGTCCCATCCGAGCTCCCACTTCTGCGCGAGCAACAACTTCGCGTGGATCCCCATCTGGTAGCCGGCCGAGATCATCTCGAGGACGCTGCCAAGCTGCTCGGGATCCTTTCGCAGGTAGCGAAGCACTCCGCCCGTGGTGATGACGGCCGCCATCGGGCGTCGGGTCTGCGCGAGCTCCACCGCCTTGATCGCGATCTCGCCGAGGCGGTCCGTGTCGAAGCCGGTGATGACATGCCAGATGTCGTGCGTCTGTCGCAATCGCATCAGCACGTAGTCGATGTCGTCACGGACGTCGATCTTGCGGTAGTAGTCGGGATCGAAGCCGCGATCGTCGAGATGGTGCGCGTAGCAATAGCCGAGCGTTCCCTCGGGATAGTCGAGGAGCTTCTCGGTATCGGGCACGTCACACAGATAGCGCTCCTCCATGAGCGCCGCCATCTCCGGCACCTTGCGCACATGCTCCATGGCCAGCCGAGTGGCGTCGAGATCCCGCAGCCCGTCCTCGATGTCGAAGACCGACTCGGTGTGCTCGGGACTGCGAAGCATCCCGAAGACGCCCTTCAGCGTCGCGAGGTAGTGGAAGTGACTCTTTCGTTTTTGATGCCGCTCCAGCACCATCGTCTTGCTCCTTTGCTCCGGTAACACTGTCCTGGTTCCGTCGACTATTCTAGCGCGCTCGCGGACTCGCCGCTGCCTCTTGACACACTTCCCCCGAAACTCGATACTAAACCATATGGTTAAACTTCGAGAATCCGATCTCGACCACACCCTCGCGGCGCTCGCGGACCCGACCCGCCGGGCGATCGTCGACCGGTTGTCGAGCGCCGAACGCACCGTGAGCGAGCTCGCCGAACCGTTCGACATGTCGCTCCCTGCCGTCTCCAAGCACATTCGCGTGCTGGAGCGCGCCGGCCTGGTCGCCGTTCGCCGGGACGGACGCTCCCGTCTCTGCCGGCTCGTGGCCCGGCCGATGCGCGACGCCGTCGACTGGATGAGCCGCTACCGACAGCTATGGAACGAGCGGCTCGACGCGCTCGCCGACCTCGTGGAAGACACCGAGGAATCCTGATGACCCCACCGAACGACACGCCCGAACGCGAGACACTACGCGTCACGCGCCTGATCCGCGCCCCCCGCTCGAAGGTCTTCGATGCATTCGTGACGCCGGAGATACGCCGGAAGTGGTGGTTTCCCGAAGAAGGCATGGAGTGCGATCTGTGCGAGATCGACGCCCGCCCCGGCGGCCGCTATCGCGTGAACATGAAGGACCCGCGCGGCGAGGAGCTTCGCGAGTACGTCTGCTCGGGCGAGTTTCTCGAAGTCGATTCGCCCGTGCGACTCGTCTTCAGCTGGACATGGGATCACGAGCTCGCCGAGGCGACGGACCCTGCCGACGTGCAAACGCGCGTGACGGTCGAGCTCCGCGAGGTCGCCGAAGGCACCGAGGTCGTCATCCTGCACGAGCAGATCCGCGACGACGAGGAGCGAGCCGGCTACGAGATGGGTTGGAACGGCTGCCTCGGCTCGCTCGAGCGTGCGTTCGCGGCGGAGCAGGTTCGATGAGGCGGCGCGATGTCACGACACGCGCGGTCCTCGCGGCCGGGCTTCTCGCGACCGGGCTTCTCGCGATCGCAGTCGGCTGCGGGTCAACCGGCCCGAACGGAAGCCGACGTTCGAGCGACGATACGAGCGCCCCGCTCCAGTCGATCGCCATTCGCGTACACCGCACCGAGGCCATGGTCGCGTTCTACGAGGAGGCTTTCGGCGCGCGATTCCGGGTCGTCGACACGTTCGGCGTATCGTCGCGCTTCGCGGAGATCGACGGCATCACCGTGAAGCTCGTCCCCATCCGCGAGTCCGTCGACTTCGACGGCTACCCGAGTCATCAGCTCGGCTTCGAGGTCCCGAGCATCGGTGCCGTCCTCGAAGCGGCCGGCCGCCACGGCGGTCGTCCCGAGGGGGAGCGAATGCGCGACGGCGACCGGTGGCACGCCGCCGTCCGCGACCCCGACGGCAACACGATCGAGCTGTACGAGAAGATGTAAACGCGAATCGACGTGATCTCCAGGGGGTCGGTCGCTAGAATGGCGGCCTGGAGGATGAAGCCCTTGAAGTTACGTCGTTCTGATCGGGGGAGGCTGCGCTCGGCGAGCGGCGTCGCCGCCTCGCGAGTCTCGATGTTCGCGCTCCTCGCCCTCTCGTACCTCGGTACGGCCTCCACCGCCGATGCCGACCCCCGAGGAGAAGATCCCCTTCCGATCGCGCTGACGGTCGGCACGCCGATCGAAGGGCGCATCGAGGCAACGACGCCGCCCGTCACGACCGCGACACTCACCGAGATCGGCACGAGCGAGCACCCCGATCGCGGCGTCACCTTCTCGTTCACGACCGACGAAGCCGCCGAGTACGAGATCGATCTCGACGCGCCCGGCTTTCGACCGTATCTCGTCCTTCGCGCCGCCGACGGACAGCCCCTGGCCGAAGACGGCAGCGCGCTCCACGGTAATCGACCTCGACTGAACGTGCGCCTCGAAGCCGCGAGCGGGTACCGCGTTCTGGCAATCTCTCGCTTCGGCCTTCCGGGTTCGTTCACCGTCACCGTTCGTCGCGGCAAAACGGCGATGCCCCCGGAGCGCAAGGCGCTCGCGCAGGCTCGCGAAGCGGTCGCTGCCATCGAGTCCGGCACGGACGGTGAGTCTCCGGCGCACGCGATCGCGCTCATGCGCGTGGCGTATCACCTCTCGGGGAGCCGCGAGGATGCCGACGAAGCGAAACAGCTCTACGCACGCGCGGCCGACTTGCTCGAGGCTTCCGTCGGGGAGCATCCGACGACGGCCCGATGCGCCCTCGCGCTCGCGCTGCTCCAGGATCAGCTCGGCGAATCGGAGGCCGAGGCCGCCTACCGCAAGACCGTCGAGATGACCGAATCGCTCTTCGGCCCGGCGAGCCCGGTGACGGCGGAGCGGCTCCTGCTGTTCGGCGAGTTCCTGCGGGCGGCGGATCGAATCGAGGAAGCCGCGGATGCCATCGACCGCGGGCTCGCGATCCAGGTCGAGCGACTCGACCCGAAGGACCGCCGTCTCGCGAGATACCTCGTCCCTGCGCTGCAGCTCCACTATCGGCTCGGCAACCACGCCAAGGCACTCGACGCCTGCCAGAGGGTCTACACGCTCGCCCCGCATCCGAAGACCTTGAACTCGATCGGCGAGATCCAGTTCGAGCTCGGCAACTACGAGGAAGCCCGGCCGAGCTTCGAGCAGGTCGAACGCCAGGTTCCGCCCGACGACGCCTTGCACCTCCAGGTCGTCGGCAACATCGCCGCCGTCTGCGCGAAGCAGGGAGACTTCGCCGAGGCCCTGCGCCGATACCAGAGCCTCCTCGAAACGCATGTGGCCCAGAGCGGGGAAGACTCGTGGCAGGCCGGATGGATGCGGCACAACATCGGCTGGTGCCAGTCCTACTCGGGCCGGAACAAGGACGCGAGGTCGTCGTTCGAGCAAGCCATAAAGACCCTCGAGGGCTCGCTCGGCACCGAGCACTACATGACGGCCGCATCGCTCGACAACCTCGGGCGGGTTCACTTCGAGGAGGGCCGGATCGACGAGGCAGTCCCGCTTCTCGAGCAGGCCCTCGAGATTCGCAGCGAGGTGCTGGGGGAGACACATCCCTACACCGCGTTCACCGTGCACAACCTCGGAGCGGTGCTCCGCAGGAAAGGCGAGCCCGCGAAGGCCGAGCCCCGACTGAATCAAGCCCTCGAGCTGCGACGCGCCTCCCTCGGCCTCGCGCATCCCGACAGCGCGAAGACTCTCGAAGAGATCGCGATGCTGCGGCTCGACGTCGGCGACACGAAACGAGCTCTCGAAGTGACGACGGAGCTGCTCGCGTCCGGACGCGCGCAGCTCGATCGCATCCTGTGGTCGCTCACGGAATCCGAGCGTCTGGTGTATGCCGCGCTTCTCGCCACGGGCATCGAGCTACATCTGAGCGCACTGCGCGGTTCCTCCGACAGGGGCCAAGCGGCGGCGCTCGCGTACGACGAGATCCTCGCGTGGAAAGGGGTCGTCTCCCGCAGCTTGACGCAGAGCCGACGGCAGCTCGGGGCGCGCCTCGAGTCCAGTGAAGCCGCGCCGATCCTCGAGCGCCTCGACCAGGTTCGGGCTCAGCTGTCGAAGGCGATCTACAAGGAGGAGATCGAGGACTCGAGCGAGCACAGCGAGCTGCTCGACTCGCTCCGCGCCGAAAGCCGAAGCCTCGAGAGTCAGCTCGTACGAATGGCGGGACGCCTCGACGAATCGGATGAGTCGATCGGGCTGGGCGAGTTGCGCGACGCCCTGCCCGAGGAATCCGTGGTCGTCGACTTCTTCGTCCACCGCTGGTACGACGCCGCACGAGAAGAAGTCGGCGACTTCGGAGAACCCCGCCTCAGCGTCTGGATTCTGAAGCAAGGCAACGCAGCTCCGATCCAGCTCGACCTCGGCCCGGCGGCCGAGATCGAGAAGCTGACCGAGACCTTCCTGCAGGAGCGCGTGCTCCGCGGCGTCGCGCCGTCCGAGGAGGACGAGGCAGACGAAGACAAAGACACCCCAGGCTCGCTCCTGTTCGACGCGCTGTGGAGCCCGATCGCCGAGCACATCGGTGAGCCCGAAATGGTCTTCCTGTCGGGCGATTCGTTCCTCGGAACGCTGCCCTTCGAAATCCTCGAGGACGAGGAGGGCTACTTCCTCGTCGAGAAGCACGGCTTCGTGTACCTGCAGGATGCCGCTTCCATCGTGAGCATCCTGAAGAGCCCGCCGCCCGAGAAGGAGCGCAGCCTCCTCGCCATCGGGGGCGTGAACTATCGAAGGCGCGGAGATCTCGCCTGGCAGAAGTCCGCTGCGTCGGGCTCCCTCGACGCGAACTTCCTCGCGTCCCGCGGAGCGACGCGTGCCGGAGGAAAATCGTTCTCGACGCTCGTGTTCACGCGCCAGGAAGTGAGCGCCGTGCAGGCGTACCACGAGGACCTCTTCGGCGAAGACGTCGACCGCCTGACGCTCCAGGGCGACGAGCCGACCGAGGAGCGCCTTCGGTACGAGCTCCCTCGACACGACATCGTCCACCTCGCGACGCACGGCTTCTTCAACGAGCTGGTCTGGAGCGTGAAGGCGCCGCGAAAGCGCCGCGGTCGGACGTCACTCGCGCAGCGCGACCAGGCCCTTCGCGAAGTGCCGAAGCGACTGCGCGGCGATCATGCGGGTGTCCTCTCCGGTATCGTGCTCGCGGGCGCGAACGAGAAGCCCGAGCGCGGTCGCGAGGACGGCCTCCTCACCGCGGAAGAGATCTCGTGGATCGATCTCTCGAACGTCAGCCTGGTCACCCTGTCGGCCTGCCAGACGGGCCTCGGCTCACCGGTAAGCGGCGAGGGTATGCTGGGGCTCCGGCGAACCCTTCGCCAGGCCGGCGCGAAGTCCGTGATCAGCTCGCTCTGGAAGGTTCAGGACGAATCGACCTCGGAGCTGATGACGGAGTTCTACGCCCGGCTCTGGGACGATGGCGAATCGAAGCTCGAGGCGCTGCGCGGAGCCCAGATCCAGATGATCGAAGCCAACCTCACCAAGAGCGATGGCGAAGACGCGATGCCCGAGACCTGGGGCGCGTTCATCATCGACGGCGACTGGCGATAGAGCTCACCCGCCGCGTCACTCGAGGACCAGCACGACGCCGTTGGTCACGCTGACCGGCACGCTCGCGCGTGATCTTCGATCGTGCACGATTCCCTGGAACGTCACGCTCGTGCCCGGGGGAAGGTGCGCGACATCGCCGGTAGGCAGATCGAGCACGACCGCCGGCGCTCGCGTCGGGTCCGGAAGCGGGCTGCCGTCGAAGTACCGGCTCGTCCCCAGATAGGACGGATTGCCGATCCCGTTCCAGACAGCGGCAGGAGTCGCGCCCTGGGTCAGCAGCAGCGGGAAGCCGATCGCGCCGACGCTCTGCGGCAAGACGGCGAGGGTGTCGAGGCTCGGCTCGCCGAAGTTCGCGTGGAGGGCGAAGGCTCCGGAGCTGAACCGCGGACGATCGACGGCCACCCGGATCGCCTCCGAGGCCGCTCCGTGCACGACGCGCTCGGCCGAGCTTCCCGAAGAGCCGTTCACCGTGACAATCGCATCGAACGCGGACGTTCTCGCACCGATGCTCCCGTAGCGGACCGCGTGCTCGGGTACGCTCTCGTCCGCTCCCATGTCGACCGTGGCGATGCCGCTCCGCGTTCCGTCGACGAACCGCTCGTTCCCGTCGATATCGGAATCGCCAACGTAGAGCTCGTCGTTACTCCCCGCGTCGACGCACGGCGACGTGATCGACAGATGCACGCCATCGGCTTCGTCGAGCACCAATCGAGGGTCGGAGCTGCGGTTGCCGGGTCCGGGCCATCCCCCCTGAACGACCGAGAAGCGCACCGACGTGTCCGACCCGACGAAGTCGATCGCCGGCCCCTGCGAGTCGTTGTTCCAGACGATCGAGTTCACGACGTGAAGCGAGGTGCTCTCGGATCGGACCGCGCCGCCTCGCTGCTTCGCGACATTCGACAGCACCGTCACGCCCGTCCAGTGCATCGCCGTCGTGCCGACCAGGTGGAACGCACCGCCGTCCCCGCCGGCTTCGTTCGCCAGGAAGACGCTGCTCGTCGCCCGACTCTCTCCGTTCGTCACGCCGAAGACCGAGACCGCGCCGCCCGAGTCCTCGGCTCGATTCCGGGCGAGCGTGCAGCGTTCGATCACGAGAGGCATGCTGCCGTTGACCACGGAGAGGCCTCCGCCCAGCGCAGACTCGTTCGCCGTCAGCCGACAATCGACGAGGTGCACACCCGCGTCCTCGCAGTGAATCCCGCCGCCGGACGCGCCGGCTCGATTCTCGGAGATCGTCGACGTGTCGAGCCTCGGTGCCCCGC
>CAZQZX010000093.1:0-23335 GCA_964597885.1 uncultured Planctomycetota bacterium | reverse complement strand
TCATCGTCGTCGTCGTCGTCGTCGTCGTCGTCGTCGTCGTCGTCGTCGTCGTCGTCGCCGCCCGAAGGAGGCGCCGGGATGCCGCCGCCGGAGTAGATCGTCTGGACCGGATCCGAAGCGGGTGCATACGGGCGTCCCCAGGCGTCGTTCGTGTAGTCATCGCCGTCCGGCAAGAAGCCGTTGTCCTGGAGCGTCTCGACGAGATCTTCGACATCGTCGGGGAGCGGATTGTCCGGCAGGTTGACCTCGTTGTAGAGCTCGATGGCGTTTCTGAGGACCTCCAGCTCCTCGAGCGTCTGCTCGCGCATCTGGTAGGAGACGTCGATGGTGAGCGTCAGATCGTCTCCGCCCCCGTTCTCGTTGGTCCGGTTGGGGCCGGCGCTTCGCAGGAGGACCTCGGCCGAGCTCGAGCCCTCGAGGACCGAGTACTCGGTTCCCCACTCGTCGACGAGCTTGGCCGTGAAGCCGTCCGGGTTGAGGCCCGGATTGACGTACGGGCCGTCCCAGCCCGAGTCACCCGAGTCCGACAGCAGGTCATCCAGATCCGATGGGAGCTCACCGACACCCGAGTAGTAGAGGGCGAAGGCCTCGCCGATCTCGCGCATCTCGTTGCGCGTCTCTCGATCGTACGAGTTGCTCAGGATCGACGTCGCGGTGGGGATCGCGGCGGTGATGAGCAGAGCGGCGATCGAAACCGTGAGCATCGTTTCGATCATCGTGAATCCAGCGACAGACGGTCGTTGCTGCATGAGAACTCTTCCTTCAGACGGAGCCGTGGCGCAAGAGGGAGAGAGGGGTCTTGGGGAGGGAGGGGAGGTGGTTTTGGCCAGGCGAAGCGAGACCCATGCGGAGGTTGTCCGCACGAACTGCGTCGACCTGCCCGGCTGTCTTCCCCTTCTTCTTTGGAACCCGTTGGGTACTCGGATTCTTGCCTGCAAGTATACCCGGGCAAGAACCGTTGTCAAAAAACGCTCAAGTCGAAGCACGAAACGGATCAACCCTCCATGAAGCGGCGGAGCGCGAGGATCGCCGAGATGTTGTGCTGGACGTAGTCGATACGAACCGAGTAGTCGGTCAGGCTTCGGTGGAATCCGCCGAGAGCTCGCCAGGGCTTGCGCAGGTGGAGCGAGGATTCCGGTCGGAACTGGGTCTGGAGCTGGAAGCGGACGCCGCGGCGGAGCGCGTCGAGAGCTCGACTCGCTTCGTCCTCGCGTCCGTTGCGTCGCAGGAGCTCGAACGCCGCGGCGAGTCCTTCGGAGCGCGTGGCGGTCGGCGTCGAGCGCGGCGGGTCGTAGTAGCTTCCCGCCCAATCCTTCCACCGGGCGTGCTTGCGCTGATGGTTCTCGATCGTCTCGGCGATCCGGCTCCCGTGCTTGAGGAGAAGCTCCGAACCCGTCTCGGCCTGAATTTCGTTGAGCGCGTAGAGAAGCCAGTGATCGTGGATGAGGTCTTCGGTCGCGACACCGCCGTCTCGGATCGTGATCAGCGCCTCGGCTCCCTTGAGCGCGGCGTCGAGCCAGCCCGCTTCGGGAGTCAGGCGATGCGCTCGCACCAGCGCGAGGAGCGCTTCGCCCGGATAGTACTCGGACCGGAAGGTCGACGGCTTCCCGGAGTCGTGGTCGTACTTGTGGTGGCAGAACGTGCCGTAGGCATCCTGCTGATCGCGAATCCAATCTGCGAGGCGGTGGATCAAGGGGACGTACCGCGCGTCGGTGGCCACCTCGGTGTACTTGGCGAAGGCGATCACCGCGAGCGCCGCTCCACCGAGCTTGGCGTCGCCGTCCTCGACCACGCAGGCGCGAGTCGCGTCGGATCCATGCGGGATGCGTGTCGCGCGGGCCAGGTAAGTCAGCGCGCGCTGCGCGGCCTCGAGGAGCTCGAGGTCCGGATCCTGCTCGTACAGCTCGAGCATCGAATAGGTCGTCCCGGCGTGGCGCAGGATGTTGTACTTGTGACTCTCGACGTCCGTCTTGGCCAGATACTCGTAGACGAACCGTCCGTCGGTGCCGACGCTTTGCTTCAAATACTCGCCGGCGCTGCGGGCGGACTCGAGCAGCGCCTCGGGGGTCAGCTCGTTGTCCGCGAACAGGCAGTGATCGCGATAGAGGAGTCGCGAAGTGTCTTCCGTGATCCAGTAGCTTCGCGTCGAGAACTGGAAGAGCTGCGCGCAGACCTGGCCGAACGAGTCCCAGTCGAGGGTGTCGGTGGGACGGTGCGTACGCTCCAGGTGCCTCTCGATCTTTCCGGGACGAAGCTCGCCGTGCGAGTTCACGAGGCTCTGGCCAACGACTTCTCCCGGGGAGAGAGCGGTGGCCGAGGATCGGGCGAAGGCCAGTCCGTGGAGGCCGCGCTCGAAACCGTGAAGGCATCGATGGCCGTGCATCGGCTTCGTGTGTCGGACGACGTCGAGCTTGATCCAGTCCTTGGGAGTGGAGTCCGGCAGCTCGCGGGCGCGATCGATGACGTCGAGGATGGCCGTGACGATCCCGAAGCCGCTTCCGGTCAGGGTTCGCGCGGGACCCGTGCTGCTTCCGAGCGCGAGGAGGACGATTCGCGGTGCGCCGTCGTCGTTCCAGGAGTCGCCCAGGATGTCCGGTGCCGGATCCTCGCCGCGGAGGGCGCCGTTCACGAACCGGGCGAGTCCCGCGCGGTCGGGTTCTTCGAGGCGGTGCGAGGCGCTGAGATCTTCGAACCAGATGCCGTCCGGGAAGGGGGCCGGCGTCCCCGCGAGCCGCTCGCGATCGAGCGAGGTCAGGGTCGCCTCGGGCTCCGCGCGACCGACGGCGGCGCGATAGACGAAGAGGCCTCCGACGGAGAGCAGCACGATCGTCGTGCCGGCGATGAGCGATCCGCGCGGCGTGAGGAACCGCGAGCTCCGTTCGATCGCCTGTGCTCGTTTCGTATTGAAGTCGAGGGCGAGATCGATCACGTACGAGACGATCGCTCCGAGGAGCAGGATCGCGCCGCCGATCTCGAGCGTCTCCTCGACCATGACCGACATCGAGTAGGCTTGCTGACCGACTTCCTTCCACGACTCGCGAAAGCCTTCCATGAGGATCGCCCCGGTCCACGCCACCACGATTCCGAGGGCGTAGCGCGCCGACGGTCCGCTCGCGCGGAAGCGGTTCGTGAAGAAGATGGCGAGGAACGCCGCGGCGAGGACGAAGACCGGAGCGTACACGATCTGCCACTGGGTCAGCTCGGCCCAGCCGCCGCCTAGCTCGGAGGTGACGTCGCGGACCTCGCCGTGGAACAGGTTCTCGTGCAGGATCGTCGTCTCGTCGAGCGACATCCACAGTCCGGTCAGCGCGACTCCGGCCCAGAGGATCGGCATCCGGAAGAGGCTGCGGCCGGCTTCGTGGTTCCGGCGCAGCTCCCAGTAATACGCGACCAGACCGGCGACGCCGACGCTCAGGAAGAGCACGCCGGTGAACCAGGTCGAGACGTTGCGCTCGGTATCGAGGTTGAACCAGCGCACGCCTCCCTCCTTCAGGTCACCGAAGAAGATGTGGAGGTTGGCGAGCCCGAGCGCGAGCAGGACGAGGACCAGAAGGGCCCTCCTCAGACACAGTCGCGCTCGCTCGAGGCGGACAGGGTCGGTGGGGGGAGATGTCGTGGTCATTCAGCATTCACCGCAATCTGGACGATTCCGTCGCTGATCTCCGGGAACCAGGAGAACACTCGGGGATCGTGTCCGGGGATGATGTAGAAGGGCGACGCCGCACGGCGCTGCATCTCGCGAATCGCTTCGAGGTCGGCCTCGGGATCGCTGCAGCATCCGGTCGGGACGTGCGATTGGTTGTTTCGGTAGAGGTAGGTGGTGTCACCGGCGAGGACGATGGCGCCGTCGCGCGTTTCGATCGTGACGTACTGGGATCCCGCCGTGTGCGTCCCGGCTCGAGTCATCTCGACGCTCGGTGTGAGCTGGTGCGAGCCGTCCAGCATGTGGAGTCGGCCCTGGCGGGCGATCTCGGCGAGCCGTTCGACGTCCAGCGCGTTCATGCCGTGTCGAGAACGCGACCCGGAAACCGAAGCGGCCATGCCCTCGTACTCGGCGCGCTGCATCCAGACTCTCGCGTTCGGGTAGCGGTCGACCGCTCCGACGTGATCCCAGTGAGCGTGCGTGAGGATGATGTCGTCGACGTCTTCCGGCCGGATGCCGAGCTGGGCCAGCTTCTCGGTCGGCGGTTCGTAGTTGTCGATGTTCCACTTCCGAGCGAGCTTCGGATCCTCGAATCCGGTATCGACCAGGATCGTGCGATCGCCGGTCTGGACGAGCCAGTACATCCACGCGAACGACGAGCGATCCTTCGAAGAGCCGCCGTGGAAGATGCGGCTGTTCCGATAGCTGGATCGGCCGTAGCTGAGGGCGTACACGCGAGCCTTCTCACGGGCGCTCACGGAAGCGGTCACGCCGTCGGTGCTCGCGATCCACGGAAGCGCCGGGAGCAGGAACACCATCGCGGATGCGACCGCCATTCCGCCGAGCGCCAGAACGCGCGATCGTTCGACGAGGATGCAGACCCCGACGACGGCGTAGATGGCGACGCCGATCTGAATCACGGCACCGAGGCCGAAGAGCGTCGAGAGCGCGAGTGCGAGCGGCGCGGCCACGGCGCTCGCCAGCGCGTTGAGCGCGAAGAGCAGGCCGGTCGACGGCGCGCCGAGCTGTTCGGCCGCCGAGCGAAGGACCCAGGGGAAAGGCACTCCCAGCAGGAAGGCCATCGGCGCGAGGCACGCGATGGTGACGGCCACCTTCGTGGCGAGAGACCACGCGACCCAAGGGCCGAGCACGGTCGAGAACAGGGCGGCCTGGAACAGCAGCAACGCCACGAGCGCGCCCACCACGAGCGCCGTGGAGCGCGATCCGAGGCGACCGCTCCACAGGCTGCCGAGGCCCGAGAACACCAGGAGCGTCCCGAGCACGGAGGAGAACGCGATGACGGGATTCCCGAGGAACAACGAGAAGCGCTGCATCAGGACCACTTCGAGCAGAAGGTAGCCCATGCCCGTCAGCGCCACGAGGCTCGCGGGTCGAGCCGCCTGTCGTAGCGTGACACCGCGTCGTCGCAGGAGTGTCATCAACAACGGAAGCACCAGCAGCGCCGCGATTACCGTTTGCAGCAAGACGGTCTTCGTCTCGCGGTGCTTCGCGTCGACCTGGAAGAGGAACGGACGGTCGTCCGTGGACGCGACCAGCTGATTCGCGGTGTAGAACTCGGGATCGGCCGTGCCGCGCAGGATGCGGGCGTAGTTCGTGTCGAGGTCCTCGTCCGGGCTGTACAGGAGGGTCGTCCGGGTCGTGATCGGGCCCATGCGCTCGCCCGCGATCTCTTCGATCTCGTCGAGACGATCGACCTCGTCGAGCCAGGCTTTCAGGCGAGCGATGTCGTCACTCGCGAGCGGCGACTTCGACATCAGGACCTGCACGTAGTTGTTGCGCTTCGTCCGCCACTGGAAGATGAAGAAGTGGCGGTGCGCGGCGTTGCCTCGTTCCAGCAGGGCATCGCGCAGAGTGACGACGAGCTTCCAGACGGGAACCTCGCGGTTCGGGCGCGACGTGGGCTCTTCGACGATGAGGGCGCCGCGATCCGTCAGATGATCGAGGTACGAATGCGCGGCCTCCTTCGTGTGGAGGAACTCGGGGCTCGGAGCCCGGCCCTGCCCACCCTTTGCGGAGTGGGCGTTCATGAGCGTGATGTAGTCGTACTTGCGATCGACCGACTCCACGAAGCTTCGCGCGTCCATGATGGCGACGTCGAGATCTTCGTACGAGTCGTGATTGTACTGGGCGAGGGGCCCGCGCTGCAGCGCCGCCACGACGGGGTTGATCTCGATGCCGGTGACATCGTCGGACATCGACTTCGCGGTCTTGATGACGCCGTCACCCGATAGACCGAGGATGAGCACGCTCGGATTGTCGTGCCACGTGTGCGGCATGCGAGGATCGATGCGGAAGGAGTCCGGCGGTTCGTTGCGGATCGTGTCGATGATCCGACCGTTCTCGTAGCTGCTGAGTGAGCTCTTGCCGGGATCGCGGCGCGCGACGTCGTAGCGACCCACGAGCGACGAGCGCGAGAACAGGAGCTCGGCATCGGGGTAGCGCTGCTCGATCTTGGCGCGGACGGCGTTCAGGCTCTCGCTCTGGGTGGCGATTCCGGCCGTCGCTGCGATCAGCACGGAAAGGCCGAGAAGCGGCGGGGCGGTCAACCGGCGGAACCGTCGATCGGGATGCGCCATGACGAACGCGAATGCGATCGCGACCCCGACCGCGAAGAGCAGGAACAGCGAGCCCTCTTCGCGGAACCCGACGAGAGCGCTGTGAAGCGCGAGGGCGCCGAGCGCGGCGCCCATGAGGTCGAAGCCGTACACCCGGTGCGAAGGGACGCGGATCAGTGCGATCGTGATCGGCAGGCTCGCGCAGGCGAAGGGGATCGCCAGCAAGGCCGAGAGCAGGAGCGGCCGATCCTCGATCGTCACGACCGCGCCGAACGCGAAGAGGAGCGAGAGCGGCAGCAGGAGACTCGATCCGATCGCGGCACGGAACGGTCGACGCGCGGCGAACGCGTGTCCGAGCAGGCCGCCGACGGCGATTCCGATGAGGGCGATGGCGAGGATCGAGTGAGCGGTCAGGTAGTCCCCGAACGTCGTGAGGAGACGGAACAGGACGAGCTGCAGGAAGATGACGATGAAGGCGAGCCCGGCGACGGCCGCGTAGACGAAACGATGTCGCTCGACGGGTGCGAACGCGTCGAGGGCTTTCGCAGGCGCGAGGCACGCCTCGGGATCTCGAACCAGGAACGCGGCCGCGGTCATCGCGAGCGACGTGGAGCCGACGAGGAAACCGAGCCCGGCGATCGCGGAGACCGGCTCGGCGAGGACGCCGAGCTCCATCCAGTTGCCGAAGCGCGCGAGCAGCGCGAGGGTCCACGAGGTCAGGCTGACCAGCGCCCATCGACGGCTGGTGGCATCGGTACGGACCCGCTCGAAGAGCAGCCAGGCGCCGAGCCCGAGCGCAGCGGCCAGGAGCGCAAACAGCATCAGCTGCTCGTGCGCGTCGGGTCTCGGTAGCCCGAACCAGTCGAGCCTGCGCGGCAGCCGGGTGAGCTCCGCGAAGGACAGCGCGAGTGCGCCGGCCCCGACGATCGTCCAGTGCCAGAGGCCGCGAGGTCGCGGTTGTCGCGACCGCTCGCGGACGGCGGCCCAGACGCAGAGCAGCGCAGCGAGGGCGAGCTGGGCCGTGGCGAGCCAGGTGGCGAGAGTCAGGTCGTTGCCGAAGCGGAAGTAGGAGCTCCGGCCCTGCCCCCAGTCCTGATGGGGCCAGGCGAGGTGGGCGATCGCAAAGCAGACCTCGAGCCCGAGGACGGCAAACGCGATGCGCTTGAGGAAGTCGTACGCCCGCAAGGCGCGCTCCTTTTTTGACGTGCTGGAAGGGGGTGGGGAAGACGTGCGGTAGGGGGTGCCGGGGGAGGACCGTACGTGGGCATACGGATACCGACCGGCAGAGGTAGGTGCGGAAGGTTACCCCGGATCCGGCGAATGTCAAACGTCCGAATCGCGAGACGGCCGCGCGGATCGCTTGACCCCCGGCCTCGTCGGGATAGACTTCGAAGGTCGCTTCACGTCGTTCCCTCCCTGCGGCTGCCTCCCCCCTCGACACCCTTTGCCCGCCCATGCCTCCGCTGTCCACGCTGCGTCCGTTCACGCTTCACGCTCCGGCTATCGGTGCGCCTGCAGAAGCGGGCCAGGAAGAGGTCCGGCTGGGCAGTGGCCGGTCGGCGACCGTCTTTCGTGTCGCCCATCCGGAGCACGGGGATGTCGCGCGCAAGGTGTTCGGGAGCCACGGAATCGTCCGGCTGATCCAGCTGGCGAGCCTCGGGGCGCCCAACCCCTACATGTGGAGTGGCGACGCGATCCTCGCCGCGCAGCTCCGGCGCGCCGTGCTCGGCGATCTCGTTCGCGTTTGGTTCGGGGAAAGGATGCGCGTCGCGCTTCCGGTCGAGGCGCGCTTCGGCGACGCTCGACGGACGTACGAGCTCGATCTGGAGCTGATTCGCGGCCGCCACACTCGGTTGCTGCACGGTGCCGGCCGACGTGATGCCTGCGAGCTCGGCGAAGGCCGCGCGCTGCTGTCGGAGCTGTCGATTCGTCTCCGAGACAGCGGCTTCGTCGGCGCGCGATGGCAGGCCGGGCACGGAAACCCCACCGCGCTCGCGAACTTCATGCGCGAGAATACGCCGTGCGGCCGCGGGCGATGGGTCTGGATCGATCTCGAGTCGGGGATCCCGGTCGTCGTCCCGGTGAACCCTCTCGTGTTCCTGAGTACGTACCTGCCGTACGCGATCCGCAACCGGCATCCGCTCTTCGATGACGTCGACGCCGGCCGGCTCGGCCGCTACCTTCGAACCGATCGCGTTCGACTCGAGGAGGCCCTGGGACGATCTGGATTCCGCAGGCTCGTCCGGCGTGCTCGCCGACTCGTGCGCTATCAGGAGGCGTGGCGATCGATGGCTTGGATCGATCGAGGGCTCACCTACGCGCTCGCGCGCGGCCACGTGACGGTGGACGAGGCGCTCGTGTTCCGGGAGAAGCCGACGCGGTGGTATCGCTACCAGGCCGGACGCGCGGCGCAACGGATCGCGCACGCGGCGAAGGCTCTCCCCGGGCGCGTCCTCGATCGGATCCGACGGATCTCCCTCGGCAAGGTCCTGCGCGCGGCCGTGGGCTTCGTCGTGTCGCAGCAGGCGCGCGAGGAGCTCGCGAGATCGTTCATCGGCCGTCGGCTGGACCACTGGGTCGAGCGAAAGCAGCTCGAGCCTTCCGAGGAGCCACCGCTCCGTGAGGCACTCGATTCACCGTCGGCCTCGGCCTACCTGGCGGACTTCGGCGTGCACGTCGCGCTCAAGCCGGCGACGAAGGCCGTGCAATGGACGATTCTCCCGCTCGGCTTCGCGCTCGGCTGGTACGGTCCGGGGATCCTTGCGCTCGGGCTCGTTTCTCTCGGACCGATCTCACGGACGATCTACACGTTCGCTCGAGTCGTGCAGAGCCGCCTCCGCGGTGAAGAACGACCCTGGGTGGCGCTGGCCGCCGGGGCGCTGCCTTTCCTCGGCAACTTCGCGTATCCGCTCCAGATTCTCGTGTCGAGCCGCGACGGAGGCGACGGCCTCGCGCGCTTCGTGCTTCACGACGCGGGGGCGAGCCTCGGTCGCCGGGTGCCTGTCGTCGGAGGTCCGGACACGCTTGCCGAGCACCTCGGAAACCGTGCCGCCGACCGCGTCCTCGCGCTGGTCGATCGACTGCCCGGCTCTCGCGCTCGCTAGTCCTTCTTCTTCGGGCCGCGGAACGGGCGCCCCGAGAACGGTCCGGGCTTCCGGTCCGACGGAGCCGCGGCCGCGGTCGGCGACTTCGGCTTCGGTCCGGTCGGACGCTCGCCTTGACGCGCCACGATGAACTTCGGATGGTCCGGCAGGCGGTCCGGAAGATCGCCGTCGCGAAGTCCCTCGTCCTCGCACTCCAGCAGCTCGAAGAGAAACCGGGACGGAGTGCAAAGGACGCGCGTTCCGTAGCGGGCGCGCTCGGCGGCGTGGGAGATCACGAGCCGCTCCTGGGCGCGCGTGATGCCGACGTACATGAGCCGCCGCTCCTCGTCGATCGTGTCCTCCTCGACCGAACGCTGATGCGGAAGGATGCCTTCTTCGCAGCCGGCGATGTAGACCTGCGGGAACTCGAGGCCCTTCGCGGCGTGGAGGGTCATGAGCGTGACGGCCTTGCGACGCGACGAGTCCTCCTGCGTGCGGTCGTCGTTCGCGGTCAGGCTCAGCTCCTCGAGGAAGTCGAGCAGCGTCGGCTCCTTGGCGCGGCGGACGTAGTTCTCGGCGAAGTTCAGCACCTCGGTGACGCCGGCCCAGCGGGTCTCGCGGGTCATCGCGTCGTTGTAGCAGCGCTCGACCTCGGACTTGTAGTCAACGGCCTGGATGAGCTTCTGCACGAGCGCGACCAGCCCCTCGCCTTCCTGGTAGCGCGCGAGATCGCGGAAAAGGCCGAGCAGCCGCTTGGCGGACTCGCCGGCGGCGCGCGGCAGCCCTTCGATCTCCTCGACGCGCTCGAAGGCCTCGCCGGCGGAGATCCCGCGCTCGGTGGCGAAGGCGACGATCCGGTCGACCGTCGTCTTGCCGATGCCTCGGGGCGGCGTGTTGACGATGCGAAGCAGCGAGGCTTCGTCCTTCGGGTTCGCGATCAGCTTCAGGTACGCGAGGATGTCGCGCACTTCTTTGCGATCGAAGAACGACATCCCGCCGACGAGCACGTACGGGACCTGGCTCGCACGAAGGCGCGCCTCGAATGTCCGCGGCTGGACCTGCGTGCGGAACAGGATCGCGAAATCGCCGAATTGCGAGCGATGGGTGGAGCAGCGTTCGAGGATGCTCCGCACCACGAACTCGGCTTCTTCCTCCTCGTCGCGCGCCTCGTAGATGAGGATCGGGTCGCCTTCCCCGCGCGAGGATCGCAACGCCTTCTCGTGACGGTTCAGGTTGTTGCGGATGACGGTGTTGGCCGCGTCGAGG
Source organism: uncultured Planctomycetota bacterium (assembly GCA_964597885.1). Classification (GTDB taxonomy): domain Bacteria; phylum Planctomycetota; class JACOTG01; order JACOTG01; family JAUIME01; genus CAZQZX01. The sequence goes on along the minus strand of CAZQZX010000093.1, from coordinate 12,767 downwards.
ATCGGATGCGTCGAGCGGTAGTTCGTTTCGAGCCGCACGACCGTCGTCCCCGGGTAGTCCTTGTCGAAGGCGAGGATCTTGCGGACGTCGGCGCCGCGCCATCCGTAGATGGACTGGTCGTCGTCGCCCACGACGCACAGATTGCCCCAGCGCTTGGCGATCAGTCGCACGATCTCGTACTGCGGGCCGTTCGTGTCCTGGTACTCGTCGACCATGATCTGGCGGTAGCGCTCCGAGATCTCGGTGCGCGCGCCGTCCGCTTCGCGAAGCAGCTTCACCGTGAACAGCAGCAGATCGTCGAAGTCGAGGACGCGGGAGCGCCGCAGATGCTCTTCGTAGCGGCGATAGGTCCGGCCGAGCAGTTCCTCGTACTCATCGACCGCCGATTCGAGGAACTCTTCCGGCGTGATGAGCCGGTTCTTCATGAGCGAGATCTTCGCCTGCGCGGCCCGGGGATGGAGCGCCGCCTCCGGGATGTGGAGATCGCGAAGCGCGCCCTTGACCGCCGTCGCCTGGTCGCTCGCGTCACAGATCGAGAACGCTTTCGGAAGCCCGAGCGCCTCGGCGTGCACGCGAAGCGTCCGCGCGCAGAACGAGTGGAACGTCCCGATCGTGAGACCGCCGGCGGCCTCCTTGCCGACCATCCGCCCGATGCGCTCGCGCATCTCCGCGGCGGCCTTGTTCGTGAACGTCATCGCGAGGATATGCTTCGGCGAGACGCCCTGCTCGAGGAGGTAGGCGACGCGGTACGTGATCACTCGCGTCTTGCCCGTGCCGGCACCGGCGAGGACGAGGGTCGGTCCATCAATGCTGGTTGCGCCGACGCGCTGCTCGGGGTTGAGCTCCGAGAGATTCACGCGCTTCGTCGCGGGCATGGAGCGATCCTTTTTCGGTTCCGTTCGAGTGCGAGCGCGGGCCGAGTCGGCCCGAGATCTCCGAGAGACAACCGCCGTTCGATCCCCTCGGGTGAGGGCGACGAGGATACACGAGAGGCGCACGCGAGTCAACGCGCGTCGGCGTCAGCGATCGATCCGGAGGAGCCACATCGCGCACGAGAGAACCTCCTCGAGGATGCGGCACTCGTCTCGTTGCGCCTGAACGTACGCTTCGTAGGCGGACGCGCGTTCGGGATGGCGCGCGGCGAGCGCCTCCGCGCTCTCGGCGATGCGTTCGAGGTCCGCGCGATTCGCGGCCCGGACTTCTTCCTGCGAGTACAGCCGCTCGGCCGCGATGGTGTCGCCGTTCCGCGTCAGCATGCGTCGCGTTTCCTCGAGCGTGGCGTAGTTCTCGGCGCCGGTGGCGTCGGTGTCGCCGTCGTCGCGGCGATAGGCGTCGTCGAGGAGCAGGTAGCCCCCGGTGCGCACTCGCCCCCGTAGCTCGGCGACCGTCTCGTCGGGACTTCCGAAGAGCGTCCCGACCGACAGGAACATCACGACGTCGTACTGCGTTCGGTCCTCGGTTGCCAGGCGACGCAGATCGCCCGCCTCGAAACGGCACTTCCCTCGAACGGACCCGGCGCGGTGCAGGTGCGATTCCCACTTGCGAGTCGCGATGTCGACGAATCGCCCGAAGCCGTCGATTCCACGGACGTCGAGCCCGAGCTCGGTCGCCACCGCGATCGAGGCCGCCCCCTTGCCGCAGCCGAGGTCGAGGACGGACGCGAGCGGGGGGAGCCGGAGCGGACGCAGCATCTCGACGACATCTTCGGGCGAGGATCCGAGCGCGTCGAGCCCGGAGAGCAGGTCCGCGATGTCGGCGAGCAGTTCCGGGGTGGCGTCGAGCGACCGTGCGATGTCGCGCTGGAGCTTTGTCGCGCGGGGCCGAGCGGCTCCGGCGGCCCGGCGGCGGGCGCCCCGGGCGTCCTCGGAAGGGTCCCGGGGTCGGCTCAAGGCTTCACGGCCCTCGTCGCCATCTGCGTGGCGATGAACCGGCCGAGCGCGCTCTTGGAGTCGCGGTCCTCGTACATCTGCTCGAGTCGGAAGCCGGCGTCGAGCTGCCCGCCGATCTGGTCCTCGAGCGTGTGGCCGAAGAGCAGCGGCTCGCCTTCACCGACGTAGTGAGCGCGGTCTTCTTCCGGCAGGTCGCGGAACTCGGAGAAAGGCACCGAATACCGAACCTCGAGCTTGCCCTGGTCCTGCTGCCTCGGGCAAAAGATCGACGAGATCGGATTCGAGAATCCGGAGAGGAGCGCTCCTCCCGGGCGCAGCACGCGGAAGGCCTCGCGCCACACCGGCCGGATGTCCTTCGCGAAGCTGTTCGAGCACGGGTGGAAGATGAGATCGAACGACTCGTCGTCGAAGGCGGAGAGGTCGGCCATGTCGCCGAGCACGGTGCGGATCTCGAGTCCCTCTCGCTCGGCGACCCGGCGATCCTGTTCGAGCTGCCCCTCGGATGCGTCGAGGAGCGAGACCCTGGCGCCGGCCGCCGCGAGGATCGGCATCTGCTGGCCTCCGCCCGAAGCGAGACCGAGGATCGGCACTCCCTCGAGGGGATCCGGAAACCAGTGTCTCGGAACGGCTTTCTCGTTCGTCAGAACGATCGACCACTCGCCCGCGCGCGCCGCCTCGATCTTCTCCGGCGTGACGGGAACGGTCCATCGCTGTCCTTGTCGAACCTGTCGATTCCAGGCGTCCTGGTTGTACTCGTAGGGGTCCACGCACGGCCTCCGTTTCGCAATGCCAGCCGGCGAGTATATCTCAACGTCGCCCGATTGACCCTGGGTGTCGCCCTGATTACGATCTAGGGCCGAAACGACCCTTGGAGCCGACCCGATGATCCTTCCCGCTTTCCGAACGCCTGCCGCGTGCGCCGCGCTCTTGCTGCTGGTCGTCTTGCTCTCCCTCGAGGCCTGCTCGAAGGCCGCTCCGACCGAGTACGGGAAGATCGAGGATTCGGCTCCCGCGTTGCCCATCACGATGGCGGTGAGCTCGGAGGAAGCCCCCGGGCACACGGTGCTGGTCGAGGGGAGGATCGCCGAGGTCTGCCGGTCGGCGGGCTGCTGGCTCGTGCTCGAGGACATGCGCAAGGCGTCCGACGGCGTGGCTCCCGACCGCCTGTATGTCGACCTCAAGCCGGCGGCGACGTTCACGATTCCGGCGGACCTCGCGGGGCGCCGCGCCACGGTGACGGGAACGCTGCACGGAGATCCGCCTGACCGCAAGCTGCACGCCGTCGGGTTGAGGCTGGTTGCGGACCGATGAGCGCGCGCGTCGATCGAATCGTGGCGTGGGCGCTGGGAAGCGTCGCCTTCCGGCGGACGCGTACCGTGCTTACCGTTCTGTCTATCGGGCTGGCCACGGCGCTCGTCGCGAGCACGATCGGGTTTCGACGCGGATACGAGAACGCGCTGCGGCACAACGTCGACGCGATGGGTTACCAGGTGCTCGTCACGGGGAAGGGGTGTCCGCATGAAGCCGCGACCCTGATCCTGCGCGGCGGTTCGATCCCGATGTACATCCAGGAAGACGTCTACCGACACATCGCGTCGCAGCCGGAGGTCAAGGACTCGACGCGCTTCTTCATGCAGTCGGTTCCGCGCGATGACGGGAAGTCCTACCAGCTGCACGTCGGCATCGACGAGAGCTTCCTCGCGCTCAAGCCCGACGTCGAGTTCCAGCGCGGTGGCTGGTTCAGCGGGCCGACGCCCGACGAGGCGATTCTCGGGTACAACGTCGCCGAGTACCTGCGTCTCGGAATCGGAGACACGGTCGACGTTCAGGGGCGCGCGATGCGCGTGCACGGCGTGCTCGACAAGCTCGGCACGCAGGACGACGGCACGATCTTCCTTCCGCTCGAGGTCGCGCAGGACCTCTTTGGTCGGCGCGATCGGCTGACCGGCGTCGGGCTGCGGCTCCACGACGTGACGCAAGCGGGGGGGCTGATCGAACGCCTTTACGAGGTGCCGTCGATCCAGGTCGTCCGGATGGCCCAGGTGCAGTCGACGTTGCTCGCGATCCTCGAGAGTGCGCGAGGACTGCTGGTCGCGTTCGGAGGCTTCTGCCTGTTCGTGGCGCTCCTCGGCGTGTTCAACGTGGCGCTGCTTTCGTCCGAGGAACGACGCGGCGAGATGGGCGTGATGCGCGCGCTCGGATGCTCGACGGCGCGGTTGTTCGCGCTCGTGTGGTCGGAGTCCCTCGTGCTCGGGGTGCTCGGCGGCGCGACGGGAGTCGCGTTCACCTTCCTCGCCAGCGGCTCGGTGACGGCGTTCGCGCGATCGACGCTGGCGTTCGTGCCGAGCGGTGCCGCGGTGGAGCTGTCGGCGCCGGTGCTTCTCGGCAGCTCGGCGCTGGCCATCGCGCTCTGCCTTCTCGCCGGCGGCTATCCCGCGTGGAAGTCGTCGCGCGTGTCGCCGATGGTCTCGATTCGCGGGGCGCGCGGATGACGCTCATCGAGGCGAGCGGAGTCACGCGGGCGTTCGGGCAAGGCGGCGGAATCGTGCACGCCCTCCGGGAAGTCTCGATCGCAGTCGGAGCTGGCGCGTTCGTGGGAGTGACCGGCGAGTCGGGATCGGGGAAGTCGACCCTGCTCGCGATCCTCGGCCTGATGGACTCGCCGACCTCGGGCGAGGTCCGTTTTCGCGGCGAGTCCGTGGAGCGTCTACCGGCACGACGCCTCGCCGCGCTTCGCCTGCGCCATGTCGGCTTCGTGTTCCAGGACTTCCTCCTCGTGCGGCACCTCAGCGCCCTCGATAACGTACGGCTCCCGATCGACTTCGCCGGAGAAGAAGGAGCCGCCCGCGCCCGCGAGCTCCTCGCCCGCGTCGGCATGGAGCATCGGGCGGGGCACCGCCCGGACGAGCTTTCGCGCGGGGAGATGCAGCGGGTGGCGATCGCGCGCGCCCTCGCGAACTCACCGGATGTGCTGCTGGCGGACGAACCGACTGCGAATCTCGATCGCGCGAACGCCGATGTCGTCTGGAAGCTCCTTCACGATCTGCACCGTGACGACGGTCTTGCCGTGATCGTCGCGACGCACGATCGCGCGCGCCTCGCGGACGTGTCCGAGCGCCTCGTCCTCAGCGACGGGCGTGCCGTTCGGGAGACTTGATTTCGAATCGGCGAGGCGGTACTCTGCCGCGCCATTCGAGATTTTGAGGCGGGACCATGAGACTTCTTGCGTGCGGCGACCTCCACATCGGTCGCCGTTCCAGTCGAATCCCCGAAGAACTGGACGGACGTGCATTCTCCTGTGCTGCGGCATGGGAATCCGTCGTCGCCGTCGCCATTCGCGAACGCGTTGATGCCGTCCTTCTTTCGGGCGATGTCGTCGACCGCGCCAACCGTTACTTCGAATCGATCGGACCGCTCGAGCGCGGAATCACCGAGCTCGGACGCGAAGGAATCCCCGTGGTCGCCGTCGCCGGGAATCACGACCACGACGTCTTGTCGCGCGTCGCCGATTCGCTCGGTCAAGCGCGATTGCAGCTCGTCGGCATTGGCGGACGTTTCGAGCGATGCACGGTCGAGACGCGATCCGGCCGCCTTCACGTCGATGGCTGGTCGTTTCCTCGCGAGCACGTCGTGACTTCGCCGCTCGAAACCTATGAAGCGAAGCCTGCCGACGACGCGCCGGTCGTCGGGCTCCTGCACGCGGATGTCGGTGCGGCCGAAAGCTCCTACGCTCCCGTGGGCGTCGAGGATCTGCGAGAGACGCCCGTCGCGGCCTGGATTGTCGGTCATCGACACGGGCCGTATCTCGAGGCCGCTTCGGGGGGCGCGATGGTGCTCGTTCCCGGTTCGGTCCAGGCGATGGATCCCCGGGAGCCGGGCCCGCACGGTCCTTTCGTGCTCGATCTCGATCGTTCCCGGGACCCGGTGGCCATCGCGACGCAGATTCCGCTCTCGACGGTGCGCTACGACGAGGTTCGCGTCGATGTCGGCGGACTGGCGTCGTCCGAGGAGCTCGAACTGCGGATTGTCGAGGCGCTGCGCGGGCATCGAGACGCGGTCTCAGGGCGCGGCGAGGCGGAGGAGCTGCGTTTGCTCTCGTGCGATCTGGTCCTCAGCGGACGGACCCGTTTGCACCGTGCGATCGAAGAGGCCGCGGATCGTGCCGTGGCGGATCTCGATCCGGGTGAAGGGACGGTCCGCGTGCGCGTCGAGAGAGTCCGACGAGACACCAAGCCGGAGCTCGACCTTGAGGAGATCGCGCGCGGGAATGACCCGGCCGGGATTCTCGCTCGGGATCTGATCGCGCTCGAAGGCGGGGCGTCGGTCGAAAACGACAACGCGTCGTCGGATGGTGAGGCTCGCTCGCTCGTCCGTCTCGCGCAGGAGGCGGCGGGCGCGGTCCACGGGTCGCGACCCTACGAGAGCCTCGCAGGCGAATCCGACATCGACGAAGGGCGCGCGCGCGAGCTCGTGCTCGACGCGGGCTACGAGCTGCTCGATGCCTTGATCGCGCAGAAGGATCCGGCATGAGCGCTCCCCGACTCGAGTTCACCGAAGTGCGCGTGCGCCGGATGCCCGGGTTCCCCGATTCCGGCTTCGCGATCGGGGATCTGTGCGACGGCATCAACGTCATCCACGGACCGAACGCGTCGGGCAAGAGCACGGTCGCGCGGTCCATCCAGGCGCTCCTCTGGCCGAGCGCTTCCGACCCCCGCCACACCTCGCTCCTCGGGCAGCTCGAGCTCGAGGGCAAGGCGTGGCGCATCGACCTGGACGCCGGGCACGTGCGATGCCAGGTCGACGGAACGGATTCCGCTCCGCCCGCCATCGCGCCGGCCGAGACGCGCGATCGGTACTACCTGTCGCTGCAGGATCTGCTGGCGCTCGACGACGGACGGGATCTCGCCGCGGTGGTGCTGCGCGAATCGAGCGGCGGTTACGACCTCGCCGAGGCGGGGAGTACCGCCGGATTCAAGGCGAGGCCGGGGGCTCCGCGACGGGACCTTCTCGACCTCAGGCGCGCGCGAGCCGATGTGCGACGAGCCCGCGACGCGCAGAACGCACTGCGGGATCGAGAGGCCTACCTCGACACGCTCGAGAGCCGTCGTGCCGACGCGGTGGAGGCGAGGACTCGCATCGACGCGGTCGAGGTCGCGCTCCGTCACCACGAGGCCGGTCGCCTCCGGGAAGAGGCGGTGCGAGAGCGCCGCGCGTTCCCCGAGGCGATGGCAAAGCTCACCGGGCGGGAGCTCGAGGAGCTCGCCCGCATCCGGAAGCGCCGGGACGGTGACGCACGGCGCGTCGCCACCGCGGAGACGGAGCTCGAGCGGGCGCGGGCCGAGCTCGCCGAGACGGGCCTGCCCGCCGAAGGCATCCCGGACGGAGCGCTCCCTGCGGCTCGCCAGCGGCTCCGCGATCTGCAGGCGGCCGAGCAGGTGCTCGCCGAACGCGATCAGGAGCTCGCGCGGGCGCAGGCCCAGCTGGATCGCGAGCGCGCGCGAATCGGAGCCACGCTCGACGACGAGGCGCTCGCCCGGCTCGATGCGATCGACGCCTCGACGCTGGAGCGAATTGCGACCCTCGAAGAGAGAATCGACCGGAACGGGGCCGCACTCCGCGGTGTGACGGAGATCGGCGCGACCCTCGGACCGGAGACGGATACTTCCGCGCTCGACGCGGAGAAGGAGGGGGCGGCACACCTGTACCGCTGGCTCGCGGAATCGTCGGGCGGCGATCCCGCGGACGAACGTCGACTTCGTCTCATCACGGCGGCAGGTGGGGGAGGATTGCTGATCGCGGGCGGGATGCTCGCCGCGTGGGTGCACGTGGCGCTCGTCTTGTTCGCGATCGTGGGCGCGGCGCTTCTCGTTGTCGGCATGCGCGGCCGACGACGAGAAGACGCACGCTCGTTCGCGCGCCGGAGCTTCGAGCGTCTCGGGCTCTCGGCGCCGTCGGCCTGGACGCTCGAGGCGGTCGAGCAGCATGTTGACGAGCTGCAGCGCGGGATCGCGGCCGGGACGCTCGAGGTCGAGCGTTCTTCGCGACGGGCCGAGCTCCGCTCGCGCTCGGGGCGGCTCGAAGAGGAGCGCAGCGAGCTTCTCGAGGAGCAGCGCGAACAGCTCGCGCGGCTCGGGATCGAGTTCGGCGTCGAGGCGCCCTCGTTCCATCACCTCGTGAGCCGGATCGTCGAGTGGCAGGACGCGTCGACGCGGGTCGAAGGGGCGGCGCGGGCTCGCGACAAGGCGGCCGAGCATCGGGACGCGCGCGTGCGCGCGATTCGCGACGTCCTCGAGCACTTCGGCGGGGATGACACCGCGAACGACGCAGCGGAGCTCGCGGGCGGGATCGAATCGCTTGCGGCGCGCGAGACGCGGGCTTCGCGAGCGCGTGCGGCCGTCGCCGCTGCGGATCAGACGCTTCGCGAGGGACGGACGCGCATCGCGGAGGCCGATCGGGACGAGGCCCGCGTGTTCGAGCGGGTCGGTCTCGAGCCGGGAGACGAAGCCGCCCTGGGCGAATGCTTTTCGCGGCTCGACGCGTATCGCAAGGCGACGAGCGCCGAGCGCGATGCCGAGAACGACGTCCGTCGGCTCGCATCGGAGATCGCGGCGCACGCCGACCTGCTGGGCCTCGACGAGGACGCGCTCACGCGTGAGCTCGCGCGGTGCCGCGAAGCCGCGGAGGAGATCGATCCGATCAATCAGGAGATCGGCGAGATTCGCGCGCGGGTCCGCGAGGCGAAGACGGCATTCGATCTCGAGGAGGCGCTCGCGGTCGAGGAGCGCTGCCGAGCGCGATTGCGCAAGGCGCGCGATCGCGACGAGCGCGCGGTCGTGGGGCATTCGATCGTCGAGTCGCTGCGTCGCCGCAGCTCGGACTTCGATCGACCCCGGGTGTTCCACCGGGCGCGCGAGCTCTTCGCCGCGATCACGCACGGCCGCTACCGACTCGAGCTCGGAGGCGGCGATCCGCCGACGTTCCGAGCGATCGATTCGCTGACCGAGCAGGGGCATTCGCTCGACGAGCTTTCGAGCGCGACGCGCGTGCAGCTTCTCTTCGCGGTGCGCATCGCCTTCATCGAGGAGCAGGAGCGCGGCCCGGCGCTGCCGCTGCTGCTCGACGAGACGCTCGGCAACTCCGATGACCGTCGCGCGCGGGCGATCATCGAAGCGGCAGTGGAAATCGCGCGTCGTGGCCGGCAGGTCTTCTACTTCACGGCCCAGGACGACGAAGCCGGCAAGTGGCTCGCGCGCCTCGGCGACGAGGACGGCATCCGGCTTCGCCGCGTCGACCTTGCCGAAGCGCGCGGTCTCTCGGACAGCGAGCGGACGGCGCCGATCCCGATCGAACGGCCTCCCGCTCTCGAGATCCCCGCACCGAACGGTTCGACCCGCGCGGACTACGGTCTGCGTCTCGGCGTGCCGCCGTTCGACCCACGCGTGGGGCGTGTCGGAAACGTCCATCTGTGGCATCTCGTCGACGATTCCGAGGTGCTGCATCGACTGCTCGGGATGAACTTCACGCGATGGGGGCAGCTCGAGACCTTGCTGCGCCACGGTGGCAGCGATCTGGTCGAAGAGGCGTCGGACGCGCTGGTACGCGCGCGTGCGGCGGCCGGGGTCTGCGAGTCGGCGATGCGTTTGTATCGGATCGGGCGCGGCCGTCCGGTCGACCGACGCGTGCTCCTCGAGTCGGGTGTCGTGGGTGAAGCGTTCCTCGACGAGGTCGCGCGCGTGGCCGAAGAGGAAGGCGGTCGCGCGGAGCGTCTGGTCGCGGCGCTCGAGCGCAAGCGCGTTCGTCGATTCCAGGCCCGGTCCTGCGAGCGCCTGCGCGAGTGGCTTCGCGAGGGCGGCTATCTCGACGAGGCGACGCCGCTCGATCGCGAACAGATCCGTTCGCGCCTGCTGGCGATGTCTGCGCGGCTCGTGCGCGAAGGGAAGATCAGCGCGGAGCGCATCGGGGAGATCGTGGCCTCGATTCCCGACGAAGCCTTCGCCGCGACGAGCTAGACCCAGATATCGAGGCGGCGGGCGGGCTCGAGAACGGTGACCGCGGTTCCGAGCTCCAGGCGGTTCTCCTGCATGTAGCGCAGGAACTCGTAGACCTCCGGGGGGAGCGTCGGCGCGTGCGAGATGTCGACGACCACATCGCCGTCGCGTTCGAGCGCACGCCGGTGGATGTAGCGGCACGCCTCGAGGGCTTCGGCCTCGCACTCGATGTCCTCGAGGAGGATCACACGCTGCTCGCGGCATCCGCGCGGCGTGCGGCTCGGTCCCCTCGGATCGAATTCGGTGCTCGGCGTGTTCATGTGTCCCTTCGTTCTTTCCCGGTGTCTCACCGTGGAAGAATTGCAAGGTCCATGCCAAAGCGTGTGGACCCGAAATGACTCGTTTCGGGAGGGTTTCGGGCCGGATCGTCGCTCAGAGTGAGAGCGGACCTCAGTCTGGAGGCGCTCAGGGTGATTCGCCCACGCTCGATCCCTAGGCTGGAGTCGGGTCGGTCTCGAGCTGGTGGTCGAGCATCGCGTCCCCGTCGAAGACGAAGCGACCGCTGAACGAGCGCCCCTCGAGCATCAGCGGGACCCAGATGCGGTCGTCTGCCCACATCTCGTCGTAGGGGATCTGATCGAGCTCGGTCCACAGCGGGACGGCCTCTTCGGTCTCCTTGGCCTCGCCCGCGCATTCCGTCGCCGTGAACACCCAGACGTGGATGGAGTGGCCGTCCATGAACTGGAAGGAGAGCTCGCCCGCCGGCCGGATCTCGCTCGGAGTCACGAGGAGCTCTTCCTCGACCTCGCGCACGGCGGCCTGTTCCGGGGTCTCGCCCTCCTCGAGGCGCCCGCCCGGGCCGTTGATCTTGCCGGCTCCGAGGCCCCGCTTCTTGCGGATCAGCAGGATCTTGCCTTCGCGGATCACGAACAGGAGCGTGGCGCGGTCGACGGGCTTCCAGTCGTTCCAGTCGATGGCGTCGACGCGCTTGGGAATGGGCTGATCCATGGCTCTCGGGGTTTTCCTCGTCGGGTGGGAGGCTTGGCGAGCGCGAATTGTAGCACGGGGCCCGGTCCGGGGCCGGGCGCGTCCCCGGCCGGGCGTCGCGGGCCACAGCGAGTTGACAAATCGGTGACAACTCGGGGAACCCGGCGGGATAGAATCTTGGCGACATGAATGAGGCCGGCTCGAAACGAATGCTCGCGACGCTTCTCCTCGGCATCCTGCTGCCGAGCGTGCTCCTGTGCGCGTGGGGGGCGATCGGGCTTCGACAGGACTTCCGGCTGCGTCTCGCCGCGGATCTCGAGCGCCGCGAGGACCTGACGGCCGACCTGGCGAATCGTCTCGCCGGCGATCTGGAGGTCCGCGAGGCGCTCGCCGTGAGCCGTCTGGCCGCGGACCCGGGCGCTCGCGCCCCCATGGCGCCGGACGCCGGCGCGTTCGAGTTCGTCCTCGACGAGGGCGGGGCGGTGATCGCGCCGGCCGAGCTGCGTCCGCCCGCGTTCGATCCGCCCGCCGAGCGGGAGTCCGAGCTGTTCGGGCTGGTGACGACGGGAGAGCGCAGCGCGGCGGCGATCGAGGATGCCCTCGAGCGCATCGAGCACCCGAACCTGCGCGCGCGGCTGCTGCTCGAGCTCGCGTCCGAGCACGCCCGCAGCGGCGACGCGGCCGCCGAACGGGCCGCGCTCGAGCGCGTGCGGTCGATCCAGGATCCCGGCCCGGCGGCGGATGGCTTCGCCGTGCGATGGATCGTCCTCTGGCGGCTCGCGGATACGCTTTCGCCCGAGGAGATCCTGGCGGAGCTCGCGGCCTCGGCCGATGAAGGATCGCCGGTGGGTCTCGCGGCCATGGCCCGTCGCCTCGAGGAACGCTTCGGCGAGGAGGCGTCGGCGGCCCTCGGGCTTCGACGCTTCGTCGAGGAACGGGTCGCGACGCGGGCCCGCTACCAGCGAGCGATCGATGCGGCGGTGCGGCGGGCGTCGCGTCTTGTCGCCGGCGAGGACTTCGCGCGCGTGATCCTCGAAGGAAGCGGCGATCGCTCGATCCTCGGCGTTCGGCGCGTGGAGGCGGGCGGAATCGAGGGCTTCGTGATTCCGCTCCTTGCTGCCGGCGACGACGTTCGACCGGGGGGCTTCGCGCTGCCCGCGAACAGCGAAGGACGATTCGCGGTGCGCGCGCAGGACGGCACCGCGGTTCACGGCGCCGCTCCAACCGAGAACCCGCCATGGATCGAAGCCGCACTGCCCGGCGCCTACGGGTTCCTCGCGGTCGCGTGCGCGCCGGATCTCTTCGGCCCGCCGCCCGCCGGCACGCGATGGATGGCGATCGCGGGGCTGCTCGCGTTCCTGATCGCGATGGTCGGGCTCGGCGCCGCGCTCACCTATCGCGCGTTCCGCCGCGAGTCGGAAGTGTCCCGCATGAAGACCGAGTTCGTCGCGCGCGTGTCGCACGAGCTGCGCACACCGCTCGCGTCGATCCGGCTCTTCGGCGAGATGCTCCGCGACGGCCGGGTACGGCAGGAATCCAAGCGAGCCGAGTACCACGATGTGATCGTGCGCGAGTCCGAGCGGCTCACGAGGCTGATCGAGCGCGTGCTGAGCTTCTCGCGGATCGAGCGGGACGAGCTTCGCCTCGACTGCCGTCCCGAGTCGATCGAGGCGATCGTGCTCGAGACGGTGCGAGGGTTCGAAGGCCCGCGAGAAGGGGCATCGGCATCCGGAACGGCATCCGGCGCTGCCGTCGATGTGGACGTTCCCGCGGACCTGCCGCCCGCGCTGCTCGATCGTGACGCGGTCAGCCAGATCCTGTGGAACCTGCTCGACAACGCGCGGAAGTACTCGCCGGACGGCAGCCCGATCCGGGTGCGCCTGGCGGTGGATGCGGGTGCGGT
>CAZQZX010000092.1:0-23454 GCA_964597885.1 uncultured Planctomycetota bacterium | reverse complement strand
CGAGCATCGGGGCATCGTAGATTGTCGCCCGGTGCGACCGAAGTCGGCGTACCGGGGCTCCATGAATCGATCGTGAGACGGCATCCGCTGCGGACGTCGTCTGGCGATCAACCGAGGACGCAAGCCTCTTTTTTTTGCCGTGTACGTCCTAAGGTGCGAACGACGTACGTGTGCGGGCCATCGCGAGAAGTGGGTCATGGCTTGACCGTTCGCACGAGGTCGCCTTACGTTCGAATCAGTGAACAATTCTGTGGGCCGACATGCCGTGTCGTGTTCGAAAGGAGCGCCCGTGGTGAACTCGAGTATCGTTCGATTGATCTACGCTTCCTGGCTCGTTTGGGCTGTGGTGGTGCTGGTCTCAGCTCGTGCGTCCGCGCAGTGCAGCAGCTTCCCAGTGACCGAGTCCTACCCATCGCTCGTTGTGAAGGGAGCGGACATCTTCGGCCAGAACGACGAAGACGGAACCAAGAACTACGAGAGCAGGGCGTGCGCGCCGGAGCCGATCGTACTGTACGTGGATACCTGCGATCCCGACGAGTTCTCTTTCGTTTGCTGCGAGCCCGATGGGACTCAGCACATCACCAGGTACCTCGTGTGCGAGAACACGCAGATCGGGTGGCAGACAAGTCACGACAGCGGTCCGACGGGGGACCTCGGCTACTTCGTCACTACCGATGGCTCGATGCTTGAGACGATCAGCATCGCTGGAGACGACTGGGCGGGCAATAACGCAGTCGTTTTTCATCCTCCCTATGATATTGCCCCCGGGGAGCAGAGAACGCTTCGCCTTCAGTTCTTCGTGAGCGATACGGACAGCGAGCCCGGAAATCGCGACGATGTGGACTGTGACGACGGAACGTCATTCGGTACGGGCGGGACTGGCGGGCTGAGCGGTCCACCTCCCCTTGTGCTACTCGAATTCGGGGTACAAGTGATTCGTGAGCACGACTTCACCTTCAGGGTGCTTGCCGCTGCACCCGTCATCCCCGAGGTCGGCCTGAAGTGCGATCTGAATCCGGGAGTGAACGTCTACTGTCCCGGTAGTCCTGTGCCGGATGACTGTGACTGCGACATTCTTGTTACGGCCTTGGAAGACGAACCTCTCGAGCTTCAGGTTGTCGGGGCTGTCGAGATGTGTGAATGGACCTTTCGGCCGATGGACGTGGTTAGAATCGCTGATATCGACAAGGCCAGCTACTCGTGTATCGGAACCTGTCCCGAGCCCACCACCGAGATTGAGTTCAGCGATACGGTCTCCGTGAGGTTTTCGAACTCGACACCGGACCTCGGGGGCTTTGCAGCGGAGCGGCGCTACGGAGAGGCCGTGTTTCACGCCTACCAACCCGGCGTTGCCGAGCTCGACGCGGAAGCGAGCAATGCTCACTATCCATGGTGCGACGACAATCCGCCGCTAGGTGTGAACGAGATCGATTCCGCGATCGTCAACGTCACCATCTATCCAACGATCGAATTGAGCTGGGCGGATTCTGCCGGTGACTGCCAGCCAGGTCAGCTCTTGGATGAGAGGTTCGAGAGGGAACCGACGAGCGTTCAGTATGCCACGGGCGAGCTTACCGTCGCATGGGACGATGACGTCCCACCGGATTATGAGTGGAAGATCAAGGCCGTCCCAGATGATGTTCAATTCTTGGGTCGGGACGGTCAACCCATTTCGGGCGGTACGCGAAGCGATCTCCCGATGACGATCGAGGTCCTGGCAAAGACGAAGGACTATCCAGATCTTCCCTTCGCTGAGAACTGGTCAGGCCATCCGATTACGATCTCCGTAACTGGAACGACAGCCAACGAAAAGTTTCTTTGCGAGGTCTTCGAATCAGCGACGATCATGACCGTCGATATCGACGAAGTCCATCCCCTGCCTTTTCGTGGATACGACGAGTACACGGAAGAGGCCGTAGTCGAGGGCGGCGGACGCGAGAGATACGAGCCGCACGTGATTCATCATTCGGTCGCCCTCGGCGAGTTCGAAGAGGTCGATCTGCAGCATCCCAATCGTCACGGCAGCGCGATCAAGATCACGAGCGACGACGAGTCGGTGTTCACGGTAACGCCTGGTGAGGCTACGGATGATGCGTGGACAACGCGGCTTCTGCTTGGTGGCCAATCCGAGTCTACCTACCTGGGCAATAACAAATTTGCGTCGACTAGCATGTGGGTCCATGGGGGGAGTCATCCAATCGATGAAGACGGCGTGCTGCTGGCTCGGATGAGCGTAACCGCCTATCGCGAGGTCTCTGTATCGGCGCGCATTGTGTACGTCACGGACTACTTGAACGGCGATCCTAGTACTCCGGCAGACCCTCCAAGAGACGTGGGGGACGAGGGTGCGGTGATCGATGCCGTATCCGATACGCTGTGGCAAGCCATCGTTGGTGTATATGGCCCCCTACACGTGCTGAACGTCTGCCACGACTGGGACCGCAACGACGACGACCTGTGCGATTACGATACTGAGATGGTGCATGTTCTACACAGCGTCGAATCGTCGTTTGCGGGAACGACGATCTACATCCTTGGTGCAAAGTCGTACGAGCAACCGGACAAGATCCTCGGAGACGCGAGAATTGGAGACCGGAATTCAATCGCAATCTACGCGGATGCGATCGAGGCGATAGGGGCCGAGTCGGGGAACGCAGCGGCCTACGACGCGTTGATTTCAACGATAGCGCACGAGATCGGGCACACACTCGGGCTATCCCATATTGAGGACGAAGGCGAGGAGGGTGACGGGTACGAGAATCTGATGGCCAAGAGACCTCAAGTTGCTACGAGGCTTCGAAAATGGCAATGGGACAAGATACACGCTCGCGGTAGGTGAGTGTCGGACGTTGAGGAGGCACAGATGAGAATGCAGTTAGTAGGACTGGGGCTAGTCACTGTGTTGATTGCGTTGGCACCCGCGACCGCGTGGGCCGAAGATACGTCGGGCAGTTTGACGATCGCTGAGAAACTACATCTCCGTTACGTCGAGGGACAGGCGGTATCTATTGTTGACGAGGACTTGCTGCGCGATGGTGATGCGAGCCTGCGCGCGCTACTCGGATATGTGCGGAGTGCCGACGAGAATACACGTAGAAGTTCTCTCGTGGCGCTGGCGCATCTCGGGGTGATCGCAGGGAGCAAGACCATTCGACAGGCGGCGGTCAGCGCACTTACGGAAGCCTTGCGCTCGACCACGAAAGAAGAAGTCGGGGTGCGGATTGCCTGGCTCGATTCACTGCAGAGATTCTCCGTGGACGACTTCTCGGAGGACGATAGGAGAACGGTTTTCGAGTTCGCCTGTGAGATGCCGTGTGAGCGGTCAGTGCGACTTGTAGCTATCGCGGGCGTATCCGATGCCGTCGAGTGGCTGTCGACGTTCTCAAATCAGCACGATGCGAAGCGGCTGAGGTGGAGTGCTTTGCTCGCGCGAGCGCGGCTCGGTGACGAGGGTGCGCTTGCTCTCGTAGTGAAAGAGGCGAGATCGCTAGTGGAGCTCGATCCGATGGGCCGGTTCTCCGTATTGTCGAAGGATCTCTGCTTCGTGAGGTCGCCTGCGGCGATCGATGTCGTTGTTGACATTGTATTTCACGTCGATCGTCGAGGGCTGCGAGTGACAGGGCACGCCCAGCCCTCGGCGGCGGGTGTGATTCTTGCGATGTTGATCGACTTTTATCCCGGCATGCCTGTTCCGGAGGTGGGTCGTGAACGTGCCCTCTATCACGATCCGGTCGTAGTCGACCGGGCCCTCGATTGGCTCTGGAGTAACCGCAGGAGGTAGTCGCTCGCGTAGCCTGCAGTTCGAGATCGCACCGGAATCGCTAGCGAGTGACGCGAGCTCCCATCGGCGCGACCTCGAGGCGGAGCCCCGCGATCGCTTCGTCGAGGGATCCACGTGCGGCTTCCATGTTGCCCGGGAATCCGAAGAAGAGCGCCTGCAGGACGCGGCCCTCGGAGAACGCGGTCACGACGCGGTAGCGCATCGGGAGTCCGTCGTGGACGAGGCCTTCGGTGGAGTACGCCGACATCCCTCCGAGCCGTAGCGGCCGATGGACGAGCTTCGATCGCGAGAGGCCGAGATACTCTTCGACCGTCGCCTCGTGGTGGGCGCGGGCATCGGTTCGCCCGGTGCTCACCGAGGACATGAGCCCGAAGATGCCGAGGCCGCGCTCCTCGAGCACCATCGAGACGTTGGGGTCGATGTGACGCGCGGCGTCGCCGATCCGGACGCGCCAGAAGCCGTGACTTCGTTGCCAGACGATCGTCCCGTCCTCGCACGAGTGGACGGATTCGACTCCCTTCGGCGATCCCGCCGCGAGGATCTCCTCGGCGAGGCGGTCGGCCTTGACGGTGTCGAGGATCTCGACCGAGTCGAGGATCGCGCGCAGATCGGGCTCGACTTCCTCGCGGTCGGCGTCCCCGACGCAGGCCAGGACCTGGTAGCAGCGCGCGCCCTCGAAGAACGTGGCGAGGCGCGCCTCGATGACCGGAGATCCTTCGAGTTGGAAGCGATCCGCGGCTCGATCCCGACCGTCGACGCGCATCGTCGTCGATTCGGCGGACGACGTTCGGCCGAGTCGTCGCATCCCGTCTCCGTGCAGATAACGGATGAACGCGTCCCGATCGAGGCCGCCGGCTCGCTGGACGCGCAGCGAGACGTACGCGTCCGCCTCGGTGTGGACGAGGGCCACATCGGCGTCGGGCGCGAGGAGGACGCGCTCGCGGCCGACGGCGATCCGCCAGGAAGCACCCGGACGGATGCGGATCCGGGACGTCGCGCTCTCGTAGGTGCCGTCGTCGCGGATGCGCCAGCCTTCGCCGAGAACGGCTGTCGGTCGAGCCGCGCGTCCACGCCCGCGAACCGGTCCGTCGAGGAGCGTCACGCATCGGGTGAAGTCTTCGAGGATGGATCGATCGGCTTCGACCGGGCCGAACGCGATGACCTGGAAGGCGTGGCCGTCGTTCACGAAGATCGTGTCGACATAGCGGAAGCGATCGCCGTCGACGTCACCGAGGATCTCGAATCGGACGGCGTCGCGGCCGCAGTACTCCGTCGGTTCGAGGGCGACGAGGCGTGGATGGTCGAGCGGCATCGCGGCGATGCGGGCCCGCGCCAGTTCCAGGAGGCTCGCGTCCGGCTCGCGCTCGACGAGGATCGCGGCCAGGCACTCGGAGCCCGCGGGACCGATCGCGCCGGCGATCGCGTCCGAGACCATGGGCGAGATCGTGGGCTCGTCGAGGGGCTGCCATCCGGTCGCCCCCGGGTCGATGCGAAGGCACCAGGCGGGGTCGACGAGCGGTCCCTCGGCCGAGGAACCCGCGCTCGGAGGCGTTTCGGCCTGGATCGGCGAGGACAGAGCGAGGGCGATGAACAGACAGATACCGCGGACGAGCATCGAAGGCCTCCCGGTGGAGGAGGCGATCGTAAGGGGAGTGGAAAACCGATTGTCCCACGGATCGGTCTGTCCGGCAAGCCCCCTCCGCGAAGGGACTTACCGCTTCCTCGGCCTTTGCCCCGCAATCGGGCGCTGCGGAGGCCCTAGCGAGTGGCGAGCGCCTTCTGCATGCGATCCTTGAGCGGCTCGACCACCTCGGGATCCTTGATGTCGATCACCGGCTCGGTGTCGTACTGCTCGTAGAAGACGTT
Source organism: uncultured Planctomycetota bacterium (assembly GCA_964597885.1). Lineage (GTDB taxonomy): Bacteria > Planctomycetota > JACOTG01 > JACOTG01 > JAUIME01 > CAZQZX01. The sequence goes on along the minus strand of CAZQZX010000092.1, from coordinate 17,807 downwards.
CGACGCGAGGTCCTCGGGAACCTCGAGGGCGCGGCGGATCTTCTTGTCGTCGGGAATGAAGCCCCGGTCGAGCAGGCGGAGGATCGTCTGCGTGATGGTGCCGGTCAGACCACAGATGTAGATGACGGCGCGGTCGGGACGCATCTCACCCGGACCGAAACCGAGGCTCGCCTCGAGCTCTTCGATGCGCTCCGGCTTGAAGTAGTCCTCGACGCGGCCCGAGTCACCCTTCCAGTCGGGCGCTTCGTTCGGACGGCTGACCGAGCAGCGATAGTGGAGGCGATTCGAGGCGGAGAGCGCCTCGAGCTCTTCGCGATAACCGAGGTCGTCCGGATACGACGCGCCGTGCAGGATCGCGTAGTTCGAGAGATCGCACGCATCGTCGCGGATCTTGTCGCTCCGCACCATGGAGGTGAACGGTGCGAGCCCGGTGCCGGCGGCGACGAGAATGCGCATGCGTTCGTCGCTCGGATCGATCGTGTGGGGGACCGTGAACTTACCGACGGCCTTGGTGCGCATCCAGACGCGGTCGCCGTCCGCGAGCTTCCACAGGAGGTGTGTCAGCGGGTTGTCGGATTCGGGACGCGACACGTAGCGGATGTAGAACTCGAGCGGGCCTTCCTTCTCGGGCGCCGAGGCGATCGACATCGCGCGCTTCACGGACCCGAGATCGGGCTTCTCTTCGTTGTTGAGCCCGAGCGTCGTGTACTGCCCGGGGACGAACATCGGATCGGCCTCGAAGGGCTCGTCGGGAACGATCTTGAAGGTGGTGAGCGCGTCGGTGTGGTCGTCCCTTTTCTCCAGTGTCGCGTTGTACTCGATCGGCTTGCCCATCGGGTTCCGCTACCCCCTTCCGCTCGCAAAGTGAATTCGCAAACTGAACCTGCAGCGTGCACTCGCAAATCGGGCCGACCCGTCCGTAGGCGGGGTTTGCCCCCTGCGCTGCGGTCGCTAGGTTACCGTGACCGGTGGAAGATCTCCACCCCCGAGGTTGGTAGAATCGCCGGCTCTCATGAGCGCAACCGCCATTCTCTGCCGGGGGCTCGTCAAACGCTACCCGGATGTCACCGCCGTCGACGGGCTCGATCTCGAGATCGGGGTCGGGGAGTGTTTCGGCCTCCTCGGGCCGAACGGCGCGGGCAAGACCACCACGATCGAGATCCTCGAGGGGCTCCTCGACGCCGACGCGGGTGAGGTCTCCGTGCTCGACATGCAGTGGGGGAAGGGCGATGACCGCCGGCTTCAGGCGCGGCTCGGCATCCAGCTCCAGGAGACGAAGCTCCCCGACAAGCTGACCGTGATCGAGGTCCTGCAGCTGTTCCGAAGCTTCTACCCGGACGGGCCTTCGCCCGAGGAAGTGCTCGCGATCGTCGAGCTCGAAGAGAAGGCGAAGTCGTGGGTGTCGAAGCTCTCGGGCGGGCAGCGGCAGCGACTCGCGATCGGCTGCGCGCTCGTGAACGACCCCGAGGTGCTCTTCCTCGACGAACCGACGACGGGACTCGACCCGCAGGCGCGTCGCAAGGTTTGGGAGCTGGTCGAGCGCTTTCGCGAGCGGGGTCGGACCGTCGTCCTGACGACGCACTACATGGAAGAAGCCGAGCGGCTCTCGGATCGCGTGGCCATCGTCGATCGCGGGAAGGTGATCGCGCTCGGCACGCCGCGCGAGCTGATCCGATCGATCGGCGGCGAGGATCTCGTCGACTTCTCGGTGGAGGAAGGCGGGTCGCCGGCGCCCGGCCTCGACGTGCTGCGCGCGCTTCCTGGCGTGACCTCCGCCGAGGTGCTTCCGGGCTCCGTCCGGCTGTGCGTCGAGGAAGTGCACGAGGTCGTGCCGGCGCTGCTCGAGACGCTGCGCGATGCCGGCGCACGACTCTCGAATTTGACCACGCACCACGCGACGCTCGACGACGTGTTCGTCTCGCTCACGGGGAGGCAGCTCCGCGATGGCTAGACGCGTGCAAGGCGCCCTCGTCGAGATGACGTTCGCCCGGGTTCGCGAGTTCCTGCGCGAGCCGGAGGCACTGTTCTGGGTGTTCGTGTTCCCGGTGCTGCTGTCGATGGTGCTCGGTATCGCGTTTCGCAACCGCGGCGAAGAGTCGGTGAGGATCGGCGTGCAGGAAGGGCCGGGCGCCGATGCGGTCGCGGCCGCGCTCGAAGAGGACGAGCGGACGGTGGCGGTGCGGATCGCTCCCGAAGATGTCGACGACGAGCTGCGCGACGGAAGCGTCGCGGTCCTGATCGTTCCCGCGGATCCGACCGAGCCCGATGCCGAGGTCGTTTACCGATTCGATCCCGTGCGCACCGAGAGCCGGTACGCGCGATTGCTCGCGAGCGACGTGCTCGAGCGCGCGGCGGGTCGTGACGACCGCGTCCGGAGCCGCGACCTCGTGACGTCGCAGGTCGGTCGGCGGTACATCGACTTCCTCATCCCGGGGCTGCTCGGCCTGAACCTGCTCGGCAGCGGCATGTGGGGGATCGGCTTCGCGATCGTTCAGATGCGACAGAAGAAGCTCCTGAAGCGATTCGTCGCCACGCCGATGCGGAAGTCGGATTTCCTGCTCTCGCTGTTCTTCAGCCGCATGGTCTTTCTGATTCCCGAGATCGCCGCGATCGTCGGCGCCGGCCATCTGATCTTCGGCGTGCCGGTCCGCGGATCGTTGTTCGCCCTCTTCGTGGTGAGCTTCCTCGGCTCGCTTTCGTTCTGCGGCATGGGGGCGCTCTGCGCCTCGCGCGTTCAGACCGTGGAAGGCGCTTCGGGGCTCCTCAACCTCGTGATGATGCCGATGTGGCTCTTCTCGGGCGTCTTCTTCTCGGTGAAGAACTTTCCCGAGGTCATGCACCCGTTCCTCGAGGCGCTCCCGCTGACGGCCGTTAACGATGCGCTCCGCGCGCTCATGCTCGACGGCGCGGGCTTCTTCGACGTGCTGCCCGAGATCGGTCTCGCGCTCCTCTGGGGAGTGATTCCCTTCGCCATCGCGCTGCGCGTGTTTCGCTGGAAGTGATCCCGGCGTTCGCGTAGGATGGAGCGTGAAGAGGAAACCCGCAGTGGAGGAGTGTCACATGACCGATCGTGTGCGTTCGTCCCTTTCTTGCCTCGGCCCGATCCTCGGGCTCGTCCTTCTGCTTTCCCATCCTTGCATGGCTCAGAATCCGGCGTGGGCCGATCTTCTCGACTCGCCCGTGAAGCATGAGGAGCCGGCGTATGCCGCGGGCGAGGTCATCGCGTGCTCGCTGTCGCTCGGAGGCTCGTCGGTGTTCGCGGTCGACACGGAGGGCGTGGGCGCATCATTCCGTGCCGTCGTCGGAACCCTCTTCGCGCCTTTCACGGTGTTCGAGATCGACGAAGCGTGCAACGCCGTCGCGAGCTGGAACACCGCGATCGCCGGATCGACGCAGACCGGGATCGCGATCCCGAACGGCGATTCGCGCCTCTACTGGGCGATCGATCCGTCCACCGGCGTGATCGCGCAGTACGTCCGCGGAACCGGCGTACCGACCGGGGTGAGCCTTGCGGTGCCCTCGGGGACCGGGGTCGCGGGCCCATCGGTGATCGACGATCACCGCACCGGCGAGATCCTGTGCTACCAGGATATCGTCGAGGACCTCATCTACTGCATCGACCTCGATCAGAGCGGCTCGTTCGTGTGCAGCTTCGCGAACGCCGACAACACCGGCGGCGGTGCGTTCGGAAACGGCCTCGGTGATTCGGCGTTTCCCGACGAGTGCAACGGCGCGACTCTGGTCGTGGCCTCGGGCACCATCAACGAAGGGCAGACCGTTCGCGCGCAGCACTACGATTGCGACGTCTTCTCGGAATGCTGCCGCGACTACTACGAGGTCGGAGCGTTCAGCACGTTCATCAACGACATCGATGAGCTCGACCTGAACGGCGAGAAGGCCCTCGCGGTCGTCGACAATGCCGGATCGAACTTCTTCATCCTCGTTCGGCTGGGAGACGGGTTCTGCGACTGCCAGAGCGTCGATCCGGACGTCGACATGCTGTGGGTCAACGGTCAGCAAGGGGGCGTCTTCGGAAGCCTGGTCGTGGATTCGGCCGGGCCGATCTCCACCGCGCTGCAGCGGCCTCCGTCGGGCAACGGTCGGTTCGTGTTCCATCTGCACGAAGGGGCGCCGACGTGCGGCACGGTGATGCCGCTCCTCGATCTCGGCTCGCCTTGCTTTCCGTTCGTGCTCGATCCTCCTTCGATCGACCCGTGCAATCCGAACGAGCCCGAGATCCCGGGCCCCACGGTCGTTGCCAACAACATCGGGAAGACGAATCGGCTCGGCGCGTCGAGCTACTTCGGGACGTCGGTGCCCGATCCCGGCAAGGCCCCCACGTTCGTCGAGCCGAATCGACCCGTGATCGATCTCGCGAACCTGCCTTCCGGCTCGATCTGGACGGCGCAGGCGATCGTTCGCAACGCGGCCTCGAGCTCGACCCGCGGCGTCTCGATCACGAACCCGATCGTTCTTCGGATCGACTGAGCGGCTCGGGTTTCTCCGGAATCCCCTCAAGTCGGCCGTATCGCCCGCTCGATAGTCCCGGATGATCCGGGTTCCTTGGGAATGGGTGAGGTGGCCGAGCCATGCAAGAGCAGAATGGAGCATCTTCGGTGCGGGAGCGTCGCAAGTTTCCCCGCGTCGACGTGAACTGCGAAGTGAAGTTCCGTCCCGTCGATCTCGAAGACGGGGTTCGGGACCTCGGCGATCAGACGCCGGGCGTCCTGAACAACATCTCGGGCGGCGGTGTGTGCTTCGTGGCGCCGGACCGACAGAGCGAAGGTCAGATGCTGGCCCTCGAGCTCTCGCTTCCCGGTTTCCCCCGCGATGTCATCAGCTATGGGCGTGTCTGCTGGAGCGTCGCCCGCGCCGATGGACGTTTCGACGTGGGCGTGGAGTTCTGGTGGATCGGCTGGAATGACGACGAAGCGCAGCGCCAGGTCCGCGACTTCATCAAGCACGCGTTGAGCGACAACGACGACAAGAAGCCGTCGTCCTAGGGTCGATCAGCTGTTGCAGGCACCCGGCCCGCGCGGATCGCCTCACGTACCGCACGCGCCGGAAGGCGGCATCCCCATGTCCGGAGACGCGCCCCCTCCGTTCTTCGGCGCGAACACCGAGAACTGCTTCTCGAGCGACCCGCTGCCGCAGCTCGGACACACCGGCTTCTCGGACCCCCGGACGAGCATCTCGAACGGGTGGTCGCACTTCTTGCACACGTACTCGTAGATCGGCATCGGCTCGGCTCCGAATCGAAAGCTGGTAAGATCCGCGATGGAAGGATACTCCATCGGCGAGCCGGCGTCATCCGGAAGTGGGCTGCGGGCGGCTCAGGAGGCGGGCGATGATTGCGGATGGATGCCTTCGGAGCGGCCGCGCCGTTGCGCTTCGACGAGAGTTGAGCGGTCATCGGCTCTCCAGCGAGCCGGGCTCTGACGCTTCGACGCGGCCGTCCGTCGGCGGCTGTCCTGGATAGCGCAAAGCCCGGGCCAAACCGAGGCGAGGCGCCGGGGGCGTTTTCGGGGGTTCCAGGGGCTTGGGGTGACCCCGCATCGGGACACGCGGTGTTCTCCCGCAACCGGGCGGATCGCGCGTCCGCACGGCCCCCCTGCGATCGAGAAGAAGGACGTGCGACGAGATGCGCGGACAGCGGCTGCAACGACGTGACGGGAGCGTGGGGATCGCCAAGCTCGCACCGGAAGCGGCGATTCCGGACTGGGCCTCGGACGACCGGAGCCCGGTCCGGTCGGTGACGCGGACTGCAGACGAGCTCTCGATCGTCGCCGCGTGGGATGCGATCCCGGAATCCATTCCGCGGGAAGGCCCGTTCGTTGCGCTCGCCGTCGAGGGTCCGCTCGATTTCGGGCTGACCGGCGTGCTCGCTTCGCTCGCGGCGCCTCTCGCCACGGCCGAGATCCCGATCTTCGTTCTCTCGACCTTCGATACCGACTGGCTACTGGTTCGAGAGGAACGGTTCGGCGAAGCCGTGCGAGCCCTCCGCGGCGCCGGTCATACCGTGCTCGCGGAGGGCGGCGATGACGACGGAACTAGCGACAGTCGAGATCGAAGGCCGTGATCTCGTCGCCCTCGGCATCGAGGATCGTGCAGCGATCCCAGTCGAGCGCAGCGTCGACGTGGTCCGTTTCGCGATCGACCGTACGCAGTCGTCCGCGTCCGCGGTGATCCAGCGCGACCTCGATCTCGTGATCGCCGGACTCGCCCTCGAGCCGGAAGACGACCGTCGTGTTCGCCGGTCCGTTCTTCACGCGCGCATCGAACACGCTCTTCACGCGACCGCCGTTCTTGATCTCGACGGTGTGTCGGTAGCGGAACTCGCCGTCTTCGCCTCGTTCCCGTCCGCGACCCCGGACTCGGATGCGCGCCGTGGCGCTCGACTCGTCGACGATCTCCTCGCCGTCGAGCAGGAGGAAGCCCGTCGCTTCGAGAACGCGGTCCCGCCAGTCTTCGTCCAGCTCGACTTCGCTTTCGTGATCGCCATCGTCATCCACCTGGATGCGCGCGACCTCGACATCCTCCGTGCTTCCGCGAAGCACCAGCACCCACTCGCCGCTGACGGGCGCGTCGAAGGAATCGGTTTCGACTTCGATCTCGACGTCGTCGTCGGACGCCGAGACCTTCACCTCGAGCTTGCCTCCCTCGGACGCGAAGCGTCCCTTCACGGAGACCTTGTCGGGCGGACACGCCGCCGCGGGAAGCGCGAGCATCGCGGCGAAGAGGAACGATGTACCGATCGAAACGAGGGAAAGAGCCCGGGTACCCATGGGCGTTGCTCCTTTCAGGCTGAGAATCCGTGATCGAACAGAACCGTCCCAGGACGCCGATCGCGGCGCGGAAGACTACCCTGGGGACCCCGAGGGTCAAGCGGCGGGGGTACGCGTACCGAAATTGAGACTCGGCCTTCGTCCGGGCGGGGCGTTCGGGGTACCATGAATCGTGGCCGTCCATGCTTTCCGCAACGGATTCGCGGCATGAAACCCGAGCATTGGAGTCGAATCAAGGAAGGCTTCCAGCACGCGCTGGACCTTTCGGGAAACGAGCGGGCGCTCTACCTCGATCGCCTGGGCGAAGAGGATCCGTCCCTACGCAGGGGTGTGGAAGAGCTACTGGCGGCCGACGAGACCAACAACGGCGAGTTCCTCGCTCCGCCCGAGCCCTCCGTTGCCTACCGGGCGATCGGCACGGGAGAGCCGCATCCCGATGAGGGTCGCACTCTCGGTCGCTACAAGCTCGTTCGTCGGATCGCCTCGGGAGGCATGGGTCAGGTTTTTCTCGCGACGCGGACCGACAGCTACGAAGAGAAGGTCGCCGTCAAATTGATCAAGCGCGGGATGGACACCGAGGCCATCCTGCGTCGATTCGAGAACGAGAGACAGACCCTCGCCGACCTCGCGCACCCGCACATCGGGCGCTTGCAGGACGGCGGCGCGACCGACGACGGGCGGCCGTACCTCGTGATGGAGTACATCGACGGCCTTCCGATCGACGAGTACTGCGACGACCGAGGTCTCTCGATCGAGGAGCGTCTTCGGCTCTTCCTCGATGTGTGCTCCGCGGTCCAGTACGCGCACGGAAAGCACGTCGTGCACCGCGATCTCAAGCCGTCGAACATCCTCGTCACCGAGCGCGCCGGAAAGCCGATCCCGAAGATCATCGACTTCGGGATCTCGACACTGGTCGGCAACGACCTCGACGGCCGCACCACCCTGACGCACGCCGGTCAGGTTCTCGGGTCGCCGAGCTTCATGAGCCCGGAGCAGGCGGACTCGAGCGCGCCCGCGGTGGACGAGCGATCGGACGTCTATTCGCTCGGCGTCATCCTGTACCTGCTCCTCGTCGGGCGCCTCCCGTACGAGACCGTGCCGCGGAGCGCGGAGGACCTGGTGCGGCTGCGCGACACGGATGCCCCCACGCCGAGTACGCGCATCGTTCTGAAGGACGACCAGGCCACCGACGACATGGCGCGCAAACGTCGCACGGATCCATCGAACCTCCGTCGCGTCGTGCGTGGCGACCTCGACTGGATCACGCGCAAGGCCGTCGAGATGGATCGCGAGCGTCGCTACGCCAGCACTGCGATGCTCGGCGCCGACATCGACCGCTACCTGCGCGACGAGCCCGCGCTCGCCGGGCCGCCGGGTGCACGCTACCGCCTCGGAAAGTTCATCCGTCGGAACAAGATCTTCGTCGTGGTGCTGGCCGTCATGTTCGTGTCGATCCTCGGCGGCCTCGTCGCCGGATTCGGTTGGTACCTCGGTGCCGAGCGCGTGCGAGCCGATCGCGCCACGCTGGTCAACGTGGTCGAGGAGGTCAGCGGCGAGGTCGCCGACGCGCATCTGTGGTTCGAGGAGTGGCTCGCCGAGGACACCACCATCGATATCGAGCGCGACGTGCTCGAGCCGCTCGCCAGCTGCGACACGCTACTGCGCAATGCGGCTTCCGGTGAGTCCACGTCGTACGGATCGATCGGACCGTCGGTACGCACGCAGAGCGCCGGCCGGCTCTCCGAGCTCGCGCACGAGGTCGGACTCTTCGCGAACCTGACGATCAAGCGCCAGGAGCTCGAGGCCGGAACGGGGTCGAAGCTCGATCAGGATTACGACTCGCAGTACAACCGCATCCAGGGGATGTGCGATGCGATGCGCCGCGAGGCCGGATCCGCGGACTTCGACGACTGGCGCCGCTCCGTCGTCAAGATCTTGCTGATCAACGTCGTGGCGCTCGTCTTCTTCGCGACCCTCGTACTGCTCCTCCTGCGCACGCGTCCGACGTAGAGCAGACTTTGTTTCCGCGAGTTGACGCCCGGAGATGCTGCCGCTAGGATCGGGGCAGGAGAATTTGGCGGCCGTTTTCCCGCCATCGCACGGTTCGTGACCGAGTCACGAACCACCTCCGCGAACCCGAGCACGAGCCAAGAGGTGAAGCCCGATGCGGATCTTGTTCCTGCTTTCGCTGGTGTTCCTGCTGGGGGCGCCGGCCGCGATCCGTGGTGGCGGGGGCACCTGCGATCTATGCGACGGCTCGCACCGAATCGAGTGCGGTCGATGCGAAGGTAAAGGCAAGTACCGCGTCGTGTGCCGGGACTGTCTGGGCAAGAAGACCTCGGCGTGCAATGTCTGTGGCGAAGAAGGCAAGTTCAGCTGTCCCAACTGCGTGAAGGGCAAGATCCGCTGGAAAGGCGGCGGATCGGATCCGTGCAAGCTCTGCGGACAGGGCGGCAAGATTACCTGTCCCTTCTGCCGCGGGAAGAAGACGCTCGCCTGCCGGGGGTGCGAGCGCAAGGGCCGCATCGAGAAGACGTGCGAGTCCTGCTTCGGCGTCGGTGCGTTTCCATGCCCGAAAGGGCCGAAGCCGGCATCCGCGTCGTGCACGTTGTGTACCCACGAAGGGAAGGTCACGTGCCCGGTCTGTCTCGGCAAGAAGGAGACCGTCCAGTACTGCAAGAAGTGCTCGGGCTTCGGGCTGAAATGGTGCACCCGCAAGGCGTGTCAGGGCGGCCGCGTACGATGCTCGAAGTGCTCGGGAGCCGGGAAGCTTCGCTACGTCGGTGGCGGCACGGAGCGATGCCCGGATTGCAAGGGCAAGGGAGCCGAGACCTGTAGCGAGTGCAAGGGCAAGGGCGTCCTTCCGTGCGAGCGTTTCGGCAAGAAGAAAGCCTGCGAGCATTGCCGGAAGAGTGCGGGCACCATTGCTTGTCCGGTCTGCAAGGACTAGCGCCGCTCGACGATGCCTTGGTTCAGGGGCTCTTCACGTGGTCCGCGAAGACAGCGAGGGACTTCTTGTCGTTCGTGATGCTGTACGCTCGATCGAGCAGTGACTTCGCGTAGGCCTCCTGGCCCATCAGCGAGTAGACGGCGGCGAGCGCCGCGAGGCCGAAGTCGTCCGCATCGAGCTCGACCTGCAGCAGCATGTGCGGAAACACGGCTTCGGCTTCGGACTTGTCGAACTCGAGCGAGAGCAGTGTCCACTGGAACGCCGCCTGCGCATCTCCCGGATCTCTCTCGAGAGCCTTGCGGCACCCGTGCTTCGTGATGTCGATCAGGTTCGAGACGGTCGCGCGCTGCAGCTCGAGGAGCGCGAGCCATTCGGCGTCCGACGTGTTCGGCAGCGTTCCGCGGCGCGCGTCGATGACGGCGTCGAAGTCCTCGATCGAATCGCGGCTCTCGAGGTAGCCTCCCGCTTTTGCGACAGCGCGCAGGCTGCGCAGCGCGATCCGCGAGGCATCGCTCGCGAGCGATGCGTGAGACTCGCTCGACAGGAACTCGTCGAGATCCAGAGCGGTCTCGGCGGCGACGCAGGTGAGAGCGATCTCGTCGTAGTCGGACACGGTCGCGCGCGTGAGCTTCGCCCCGATCTCTTCCAGCCGGATCCGCGCGAAGAGGGCGGCGTCCTCGGTGGACGAGGCTTCGCGCAGCCACTGCTGAGCTTCTCGCAGCATCTCGATGCGATCTGAAGTCGACGCTGGGGGAACGACAGGGACCCGTCCGGATGCGATCTCGAGCGCGGATCGGGCGCACGCGAACTTCTGTGCGTGCGATCGCGGAGCGAGATCGCCCTCGACGTAGGTGTCCCACTCCTGCTGGAGGCGCACCGGCGAGCCGACGTTCTCGCGGAAGAGCTTCTGCGTCTCCTTGGACCAGTCCTTGGCGGTCCACTTCTGGGTCTTCTCGTCGTCGACCAGCTCACGGACGTCCTGGAACATCCGAGAGAGCTTGCGCTTGCGGTCCTTGTCGGAGGTCAGCAGCTTGACCCACGACCAGGCCATCGCGTAGTGGGCGAACTTGAAGTCCTTGTACTCGACGTCCATCAGCTCGTCGAGCGAGAGGGCCGTACCCGCGCGGAAGAGTCGTCGAACGGTCAGGTAGCAATCGGCGGGGTACTCCCCGACCCAGTCCTGTCCGCTGCCGGCGAGATACACCGCGAAACCTTCGTTCAACCAGTTCACGAGCTCGGCATCCTTCATCGCCTGATCGACGAGAAGGTGCGTGCACTCGTGCCGCGCGGTGTTGAACGTGCGCTCGGGGTCGTAGACGTTGTCGTAGAAGCAGAGGAAGCCGCCCGTGTCCGTGCTCGCGTAGAACCCGCCCACGTGCTCGCCGCTTTTCCCGGTGAAGAGCTTGTAGAAATCGAGATAGTCGCTTCGCTTCGAGAAGATGAAGACGGGAACGCCGACGTTGCCCTTCGAGCTGCCGAAGTACCCCTTGGTCTCTTCATAGAAGCGGTTCATGACCTTTGCGTACTCGACGGATCGATCGCGGTCGAGATCGCTCCACAGGGTGAAGTACGTCGCCTGCTTCTTCTTGAACACGCGCGATCGTGCTTCGTGGAGCTTCCTCTCGCGTGCGGCGCTCGTATCGACGGGCGCGACGTCGGCCGCGATCGTCGGTTTGGGGAGCGAGCAGATCCAGGCGTCGCCGTCGCGCTTCTGGTAGAGGAAGCGCCGTGCGCTCTCGTTGTCGGGATCTTGCTCGAGCGCCTTCCGGGCGGCATGGATCATCTCGCGAACCATGCCCTGCTCGCGCGACCACGCCGCGAGATCGAGCAGCGACGGGACGTGCTTCTTGTCGATGGCGTGGTACAGCTCCTGGAACGCCGGTTCGAGCTCGTCCTTGGCCGCGACGCGCGGTGCGAGCAGAGCGAGGGCCAGGACGAGGACGGAGGCTTGGCGCACGACGGTCTCTCCCCTTGATGGACGCGCGGGTGAACCCGAGGCACCCGCGTTCTTCGGTATTTGCACGACGTTGGCGACCGCGTGGTCGTTACCGACGGCGGCCGGGACCGATGATACCGGCTGGCGGCGGCATCTTCAATCGAGGAGGCCGGCGCGCGTGGCGTGCACGAAGTCCGTGTAGGGCGGGGAGTGTCCGTCGGCGCGCAGCCGCGACGCGATCTGGCCGCGGTGGTAGGCCGAGTGCTGCAGCACGTGCGTGACGATGTCGATCACGGTGCTCGTCCACGGCTCGCCCTTCGAGTTCGTGTACGCGATCGGCTCCTCGGTATCGCGCTCCAGCACTGGGGCCCAAAGAGATGCGAGCTCGACGCGCCAGGGATCGGCGTCCTCGAGGCTCCAGTCGGGCCAGACCGCGGCGGGAGATTCGCGCCGGTCGATCCTCGCGATCCAGAGATGCTCGGTGGCGATGAGATGCGTGTAGAGGCGTACGGTCGCGGGCGGGGGCGGCGCGAGGGCACGCAGGGCGTCGCGAACCTCGACGTGCGCCCATTGATCGTGGCGCAGCTGCCGCTCGAGATGTCGACGGAGGTCCGGGCTCAAGGGTCTTCCTTGTCCACGTAGCCGAGGTCCTCGAGAGCTTTGCGGGTCTTCGCGTCGAGGGCATCGCGATCGCGGGACCCGGCGGTGGCGCCTCCGCTTTCCATCTCGGCGTAGCGGCGCCGCGCGAAGCCGCCGAGCTGTTCGGCGAGCTCGGGATGATCGGCCGAGACTTCGCTCGTCTCGTTCGGATCCGTCGCGAGGTCGTAGAGCTCGACCGTATCGGGCTCGACGTTCAGGATCGCCTTCCAGGAATCGAGACGGACCACGACGTTGATGTCTCCGCGTGATTCCTTGAACGGGCGGAAGTACTTCTGCTGGTTGTGACGCATCGAGACGACGCGCGGCTCGACGGCGCGATCGGGCTCGTCTTCGAGGAGCAGCGGGACGAGGGAGCGACCCGGGCCGTCGTAGACGTCCTCGGCATCGAGAATGTCGAGCAGCGTCGGGACGACGTCGACGAGCGACACGGGCGTCTGGACGCGGCGACCTCCGTGCTTGCCGCCGGGGAGCCTCACCAGTAGCGGCACGTGGATGAGCTCCTGATAGACGGATTGATCATGCTGCCAGCCGCCGTGCTCGCCCATCTCTTCGCCGTGGTCGGCGAGGATGATCAGGAGCGTCTCGTCGAATCGGCCGCGCTCGCGAAGCTTCGCGACGACCGACCCGATGCAGTCGTCCGCGTCGCGCACCGAGGCCGAATAGAGATTGTGCACCTCGTCGACGACGGTCGCGAGCTCTTCGAGCTTCGCCTGCTGCTGCTTCGTGTTGTCGGTCGTGCCGAGCGGGCGATCGCGAACGAAGTCCACGCGCGTGAGCTGCCGAAACGACTTCATGAGCCCGCCGTACTGCTGGAGGAACCCGTCCGGTACCGGCGCGAACGTGTCGTAGAACCTCTTGCGGATGACGTGCGGGTCGTGCGGCTGCGTGTTGTGGATGTAGAGGAAGTACGGCGGCTCGGGATTCTGGTCGAAGAACGCGTCGAGCGCCGTGCCGTCGACCTGGCGCGGCCTCAGCTCGCAGATGTCGAAAGCGCGATCGAGTCCCGAGAGCTCCCCGGCGAAGGGGTTTCGGTGCCACGACGTCGTCGTGTAGCCGAGGTCGCGCGCCGTTTCGGTGAACGTCTCGAGCGTTTCGGGAAGGCGATCGCCACGCTTGAGGACTCCGTGCTCGGCGACGTGCCGCCCCGTGAACAGGGAGACCACCGACGGGAGCGTCCAGGGCGCGGGCGAGCACGCGTTCTCGAAGAGGATGCACTCGCCGGCGAGCGTGTCGAGCTCCGGCGACGTCGCGAGGTCGAAGCCGTACGTGCTGAGCCAGTCGGCGCGGAGGGTGTCGATCAGCATCACGACGATATCCGGGCGCGAAGGGATCGCGTCGTCCGTGGCGTCGCCGCGGTTGCACGAGACGGTGAGCGTGGTCAGCAGCGCGAGAACCAGCGCGGTCCGGGCGGCGTCGGCGCATCGTCGAATCATCGGAATAGAGACTCCAGAATCCCCGGCCCTTGGATCTCGTCCTCGATGTTCTCGAGGATGCGCTCCGCGAGGAACGCGTGGCCGAGGACGTTGATGTGATAGTCCTCACGCCAGTAGAGGACGTCGTCGCACTCGCGCATCGCCTCGGTCGGGTCGAGCACGTCGATGCCGGACTCCCCGAGCATGCGGACGAAGCGCTGACCGAGCCTGCGGTTGAGCGCGAGCTCGGCGCCGGTGAGGTCGAGCGAGCTCAGGAACTGGCGATAGGTCGGCCGGTCGTCCCGCAGATCCACGTCATACTTGATGGGGATGATCACGGCGAGAAAGCCGATCCGGCAAGACTCGCAGAGGTCGCGGATCTCTTCGAACCACCGGACCGAAGACTCGAGGCCGATCTTGGTCTCTTCCGGGTGATGATGGAATCGGAAGGCCTGGTACGCTCCCTGCGCCATCTGGGCCGGCCACTTCTTTGCGGCGGCCTGTAGTCGCTTGCGCGCGTCGGCGGTCCACGGGCCGTGCTTGCGTCGATCGAGGAAGCTCTGGATCGTTACCGCGTCGTTGAAATCATTGCCGACGAAAAACGCGGCGACGAACAGGTCGGGCGCGAGATCGAGGTTCTTCTTCAGGACCTGGAGATAGTTGTAGGGACCCATGGTCGCGACGCCGGCGTTGACGACGTCGAAGGATCGGCCGGGGATCTCTTCGGCGAGCCGTCGCTCGAGCACGTTCGGGAACGATTCGCGATTGTCGACGAGACCCTCGGTGTGGGAGTCGCCCGCCACGAGGATCCGGTAGGTGTCTTCGCCCTTCTCGACGACGGTGGGTGTGTCCTCGCGGAATCCGCGGTTGTTCGTCCGCATCATCCACTCGCCGTTGGGATGCTCGCTGTGGTCCTGAGCGCGGCTCTGGTCGGGCTGCAGGGCGAGGAGGGTCACGGGATCGAAGCGGGCGCGTCGATTGTCGCCGTCTCGGATCGCGGGGAAGAGGGCGCGAGCAGCGGTCTCATCGAGCTCGGTCGACTGGATCGACTCGAGGTCGATGGGAACGAGCACCGTGCTGCGCGCGTTGCGCATCGACAGCGGCACGGCGACAAGCGCGAGGGTCGCGATGGCCGTGAAGACGACGATGCTGATCTTGAAGGCGGTGCGGGTCTCCAAAGGTCCCCTCCTGCGGACCGGACGTGGCAGGTGTTGTACCACATTCGGCCCGCGGGAAGGACGTGACGACGCGCCGCGCGGACTACTCCTCGGCCGTGTCGTCGAACGGGAGGATGACGGCCTTCACGACCGGGACTTCCTCGGCCTCGTTCGGCCGGAGGGTCAGCCGGAAGCGGATCAGCGGCAGGCCGTCGAGATCGTCGACATTCGCGCGGAAGCCCGTGAGCGTTCCGACATCGGGCTGTCCGTCCCCGTTGTTGTCGAGGGCCCCTTCGTACTCGATATCGACCGACGTTCCCTCGGGGTTGTTCGCACCGAGCCGTACCAGGGCGGGCGAATAGTCCGGCTGGTCGGCGTCGGGCTTCAGGAAGTTCGAGCGGGCGAGGGCGCGATCCTGGAGCAGGATGAAGCGCGTCCAGTAGGTCGTGTCCTCGAAGCCGAACGTCGCCCGGTCGGATCCGCCGTTGCCGAAGATGCGGTTGTTCGGCGAGACCGACGTCGAGTTGTTGCGGAAGAGCTGATAGGTGTCGCCGCCCTCCGGCATGTCCCACTCGAACACCAGCGCACGCTCGTTGTCGTACTCGAAGCTCGTCGCGAAGGTCGGCCACGGCTCCCACGGCTGGCTGAGCGCGTTCTCCACCCGGAACTCGCCTTCGAAGACGGTGGTGGGCGCCGCGCCGGCCGCTCGATCGAGGTTCTGCTCGTAGTTGAGCTGGAGCGTCGGGATCGGGCCGCGGATGGGCAGATGTGCCATCGTCATGCTGCTGTCCTGGTAGCTCGACACGAAGACGAAGTCCGAGCGGGGCGACCATTCCATTCCGACGACGCTCTCGCCCGGCATCGCGCCGAGAACGGCGGGATGGAAGAGCATGTGCAGCCGGGCTCCCGTCGTGAACGGGTTCTCCTGCTCGACGAGAGGATGCGAGAGGTTGAAGTTGGTTTCGAAGGGCGTGTACTGCACCGTTCGCGGGCCGCTCGTCGGCAGTCCGCGAAGGAAGCCGTCTCCATCCCAGATGGCATTCGTCTGGGCGGGGTCCCGCTGATCGGTGGTCTCGAAATCCTCGAGGAGGCTCGGGAGGATACGCACGGTCAGAAGCGGCGAGACGGCGAGCCCGTTGGGCGCGTTGTCGTCCGCGACGATCGCCTGGAGATAGAACACGGCCCCGGCGAGGGCCTGCGCGCGCGGGATCGGCAGCGACACGGTCGCCGATCCGGTCCCGTCGAGCGTGGGGCTGCCGTTTCGGATTCCGTCGCGAAGCACCCGCAGGTTGGGACCGAGGTCGAGGCAGAGCGTGCCGATGCGCGGGACCGTCACCGGGCCCGGGCCCTCGTCCGCGAGCAGGCTGTACGGCGCGAGCGGCGGCCCCTGGATCTCTACGGTGAGCCGCGTTCCGACCGCCGGAGGAATGTCGCCGCTCAGCGCCAGCGTGGCCGATCCCTGCCCGGCGCACGGGTCCGGTCCGGTGTCGTTCGCGTGGCCGTTCGTGACGAGCATCGCGAGGACGGCGCCGAGCATGAGAACTCGGCTTCGAATCGCCTGGAAGGTCATCATCGGGCTCCTTTCCCGCTCTTGGCGGTGCTTGATACGCTATTGTCTCAATCCGGAAAGCCTAGACCCTGCAGCGAGGATCCTGCCCACCATGAAAAAGCGCATCGAGATCGCGTGCTCCGACGCCAGAAACGCGGACTCCGGGGCGGGATCCTCGGGCCCGTCGAGCGCGAACGCGCCAAGCTCCTGGACGCGACGCGAGTGGATGACCTCCGCGGCGGCGGGGATCCTGGGCGCGGGCCTGGCGAGCGGAGTCGGAGCGGGTGCGATTCCCGTCCTGGCCGAGGAGAACCGGCCGTTTTCGGCCGGCAGGGCGCCACTGCCGCTTCGATTCGCCGTCAAGTACTCGATGGTGAAGACGGACCAGCCGATGCTCGAGGACTTCCGGATGCTGCGTCGTCTCGGCTATGACGGTGTCGAGCTCGACAGCCCGAACGGATACGCGCGCGACGATGTCCTGCGCGCGCGGGACGAGAGCGGCCTCCCGATCCATGGGGTCGTCGATTCCATCCACTGGCAGATCCGTCTCTCGGACCCGGATCCGGACGTGCGCCGCCGGGGACGCGAGGGCTTGGAGACGGCGATTCGTGATGCCCACGCCTACGGCGGCTCGAGCGTGCTGCTCGTGCCGGGTGCGGTGCGCGATCCCGAGCGCGAGAACGCCGAGCAGGTGTACGAGCGGTCGATCGTGGAGATCCGCGCGGTGCTGCCTCTCGCCGCCGAGCTCGGCATCCGCATCCTCATCGAGAACGTGTGGAACCGATTCCTCTACGACCACGACGGCTCGAGCGACCAGACGGCGCATCGATTCGCGCAGTACCTCGACGAGATCGGCAGCCCCTGGGTGGGGGCGTACTTCGATCTCGGCAACCATTGCAAGTACGGCAAGGTCGAAGACTGGGTGCGTACTCTCGGCCCGCGCATCGTGAAGCTGGACGTGAAGGACTGGGGGAAGAAGGCCGGCTGGGTGAAGATCGGCGAGGGCGATGTCGATTGGCCGGCGGTGCGCAGCGCGCTTCGCGATATCGGCTTCACGGGATGGTGCACGGCCGAGGTCGTGGGCGGTCAGGAGGCTCGGCTGCGCGACATCAAGGCGCGCATGGACCGGGTCCTCGGAGCCGGATGATTCCTCCTGGCGTGGCGGCATCGCGATGAGCGCCGGCTTTTCCTACGCGATCGCCTGTGCCGTTTCGTGGACGCTCGCGAACGTGACCATCCAGACGGCCTCGCGCCGATTCGGGGCCTACACCGCGCTCGTCGGCGCTCTTCTCGGCGGGACGGTCCTGCTCGCGTTGCTCGCGATCGCGTTCGCCGGTGCCCCGTCCCTCCCGCGGGGG
>CAZQZX010000091.1:0-23735 GCA_964597885.1 uncultured Planctomycetota bacterium | reverse complement strand
TCGATCAGGAGTTCATCGTCGAGGCGTTCGAGGGCGAGTCGGTCTACCGCGTGCGTGTCGATCCTCGACGCTGGAACGGCGTGTCGGCGAAGCTCGAGGGGAGCGAGACGGCGGCTCCCGAGCCGGCGACATTCGAGCGACAGCTGGTGGAGACGGCTGCGCCCTACATCGAGAAGATCGTCGCCGAGGCCGGGCGCCTGCTCGAACAGCGCGGCGTCGAGCACGAATCGGCGGCGCTTCGGTTCGCGCCCTTGCTGCATTTCGAGATGGAAGCGCACGACAGTCGTTTCGACGTCACGTACGCGCCCGAGACCGGCATCGTATCCGGCATCGAGATCCTCGAGCAGCAAGGCGACGCGCTCGGCACGCGCGACTACCTGACCGAGCTGCACCTCGCGCACGGCTATCCGACGAACCCGAAGATGCGATTCTTCTGGGCGATCGTCGTGGACCTGATGTTTGCCGCGATGGTGTTCTGGGCGTTCTCGGGCGTGCTGATGTGGATCCAGATCAAGTCGGTCCGGTGGAAGGGGCTCGCGTTCCTCGGGGCGAGTGCGCTCATCACCGTGTACCTCGTCTACGGGATGTACGCCGAGCTCAATCTCTAGGCGGGTGGACGAGGGTCCGTCGCCGGCCTGCTTCTAGGCGGCGGGCGGTGCCGAACCGTCGGGTCCGTCGGTCGGCTCCGGACTATCGTGGCGCGTGGCGATGGACTCGATCGACGCGTGCAGCTCGTCGGCACGGATCGGCTTCGTCAGGTAGGCGTCCATCCCGGCTTCGATGCATCGAGCGCGCTCCGTCCCACCGTCGCTTCCCGTGAGGGCGACGATCGGCGTGCGCGGGGCGCCTTCGCCCTCGAGCGTTCGAATCGCACGGGCCGCATCCATCCCGCCGAGCTCCGGCATGTGGAGGTCGAGCAGGATCAGATCGTACGGACGCTGTTTCGTGGCTTCGACGGCCTCGGCACCGTTCGGAACGATGTCGACTCGGTGGCCGCGGATCTCGAGAAGGCGCCGCGTGAGCTTCTGATTGACGACATTGTCCTCGGCGAGGAGGATCCGCAGGGCGTGGTCGGGCGTCTCGGCGTCCGGGAGCTCCGTGCACTCGAGTCCCTCGCCTCCTTGCGACTCGCAGATGGCCTCTCGCAGCGCCGTCACGAGGTGGTCGGACCGGATGGGCCGCGACAGCGATCGGTCCACGCCGAGCGAGCGCAGGACGTCGCGGTCGGCGGTGCGCGTGTACGGGACGAGCGCCAGCACCGGCGCGCCCTCGGGTACGCTGGCGAGCGTCTCTCGAAGGTCGTCCTTCGAGAGGGACATCCCCGCCGCCACGCCGATCAGCACGGCATCCGGGGTCTGTCCGGGCTTGCCGATGAGCTTGCGATCGCGGTCGTCGCGCTCTCCGAACAGCGGGCCGACGCATTCGAAGATCGGCTCGTCCGCGGCTTCCTTCGGAGAGAGCAGTCGCGTCGTGCAGCCGCGATCGCGAAGCGTTCGCGCGAGGATCTCCCCGGCGATCCGGTTCGGCTCGCGCACCCAGACGACTTGCCCCTCGAGGGCATCTCTCGAGGATTCGCGGCGAACGACGGCCTGCGTGGGCCGCTCGAGCCGGACCGTGAACCAGAACGTCGAGCCGCGATCCGGCTCGCTGTCCACGGTGATCTCGCCTCCCATCAACTCGACGAGCTTCTTCGAGATGGCGAGGCCGAGACCCGTGCCGCCGAAGCGTCGCGTCGTGGAGCTGTCGGCCTGCGCGAATCGCTCGAAGATGCGGGACACCATCTCCGGCGGGATGCCGATTCCGGAGTCGTGCACCGCGAAGCGAAGGACGACGTCATCCTGGCCGTTCCAGTCGTACGCCCCGGTGACCATCGCGCATTCCACGATGATCTGACCGCGCTTCGTGAACTTCACGGCGTTGCCGATCAGGTTGACGAGTACCTGTCGCAGCCGTCCGGGATCGCCGACGAGGCTCGGCGGGATCCGGTTGTCGATGTAGGTGAGTACCTCGAGGTCTTTGTCGTACGCGCGAGGTGCGGTCACGTCGACCACGCCGGACACCATCTCCTCGATGTCGAACTGCACGGACTCGAGCTCGAGCCGTCGTGCTTCGATCTTGGAGAAGTCCAGGATGTCGTTGACGAGCGTGAGAAGGGACTCGGCGCTCAGCTTGATCATCCTCGCGTACTCGCACTGCTCCTCGTCGAGCTCGGTCTCGAGGAGCAGCTCGTTCATGCCGAGGATGCCGTTCATCGGCGTTCGGATCTCGTGACTCATCGTCGCGAGGAACTCGCCCTTCGAGCGGTTCGCGTCCTCGGCCATGTCCTTGGCGTGCTCGAGCAGCGACTGCGCGGCGATGCGCTCCCGGAGGAGCTCTTCGAGGTCGGCCTTCTGCCGCGCGACCTCGCGAGTGCGTTCTTCGACGACCTGCTCGAGGGAGCGGCTGCGGGCTTCGACGTGATAGACGCGCAGCCGAATGAAGCCGAGGATGAGGCAAAGGATGACGACGGCGACGATCAAGCGAGCGCGGGTCGTCTGCCAGAACGGCGCGGGGATCTCGAACCGGAGCGATGCCGGCGCGCCCCACGTTCCGCGGTAAGCTCGTCCCTGCACCTTGAGCTCGTACGAGCCGGGAGGCAGCTTCGAGCGACGGATCTTGTCGCCGTCGAGCGGGCGCCACGTGTCGTCGAATCCGACGAGCATCTGCCGGAGCTCGACGCGCGCGCCATTCACCGAGGACAGGCAGGCGATCCGCGCGTGGAGATCGCGGTCCACTGTGTCGACGGTCGTGGACGGGCCGGTGGTCAGCGCCGTGTTGCCGAGGCGCGCCTCGTGGATCCGGATGCGCGGCGGGGGCTGATCACTCGGGTCGTACCGCGGGTCGAATCGGCTGAGCCCGCGGACCGTGGCGAGCCAGATGGTCCCGTCGTGATCCTCGAAGAATCCGCCGGCGTTGGCTTCGGGATTCGCGTATCCGTCGCTCACGCCGAAGTGGACGAATCTCTCGCCGTCGAATCGGTCCACTCCGTGGGCGGTTCCGATCCAGACGCGGTTCTGTCGATCCACACCGATGGAGTAGACGGCGTCGTTGCACAGTCCGTCTTCCGTCGTGAAGGTGCGGAACTCCTCACCGTCGAAGCGCGTGATTCCGTACGAGGAGTCGTAGCCGAACCACAGGGCATCGTCGTGATCCACGCAGATGAAGTACGGATTGGGCTCCGCGAGCCCGTTCGCGACCGTGTACGTTTGCCAGCTCGAACCATCCCAGCGCGCGAGACCGCGCTCGCCGGTGATCCAGAGGTTCTGCTTCGAGTCGAAGGCCAGTCTCGCGTTCGTGAGCGCGTCACCTTCGGGCGGCTCGAGGAGCTCGACCGTATCCCCGGTGATGCGGGCGATTCCGACTCCATGGACTGCGCAGTACTGTCGACCTTGTGCGTCGAAAACGATCGACGGGACGCCGCCCATCTCCGTGATCTCCCTGGCGTCGTGGACCTTCCCGTCCTTGACGTAGTTCAGGCCCAGCCAGGTGCCGGCCCAGATGCGTCCGTCCGGGCCTTCGGCGAGAGAAACGATGTTCGGGTCGTGGAGACCGTCTTCCGTCGTGTAGGTGTGCCAGGTCCCGTCGTTGCCGAGGTAGCTCAGTCCCTCAAAGGTCCCGACCCAAAGACGCCCGGTCCGATCGCGAAGGATCGGGCGAACGTTGTCGGACGCGAGGCCGTCTTTCGATGTGTAAGTGGTGAACGCGCGGGTCGCGAGCCTGGAGACGCCGCCGAATCCGGCAACCCAGATCGCGCCGTCGCGGTCTTCCATCAATCCTGCGAGGTTGTCGAGATCGAGGCCCTGGTCACGCGTGATGATGCGGAGCTCGCCGTTCTCGAGTCTCCCGAGGGCTTTGTACGCGCCGAGCCATAGCGTGCCGTGCCGGTCGTGGCAGATCCATTGGATTCGGACGCCGTCGAAGGCGTTGCCCGTGTCGTATCGCCAATCGATGCGGCCCCGATCGACCCGGACCACCTTGCCGCCGAACGCGGCCCAGATGCGTCCGTCCCGGTCTTCGGCGAACGCGGTCGCCGATCCGAGTCCGAGGAAGCATTCTGCCGGGTGGAATTCGGATCGACCGTCGACGCTCTCGTAGACGGCATCCCGGAAGGACGCGAAGACTCTCCCATCACCTGTCACGAACAGATTGTGACAGGGTCCGTCTTCGGGGAGGCCCTCCGCGATTCCGAGCGAACGAAACGTCTGCCCATCGAACACGCAGAGCCGGGACGGTGTCGCGCACCAGATCCGATCGTCGGCGCCGATGGCGACCCTCTGGATCCAGCCGGCGGGCTTGCCGTGGGAAGCGCCGAAGTTCGTGAACTCTCCGTCCGCGTATCGGCTGAGGCCGCTGCCGGTGCCGATCCAGATCGATCCGTCGCGGTGCTCGGCGAGGGAGTAGATCCGGTCGCTCTCGAGTCCATGCCGGATCGAGAAGACCTCGAATCGTGAGCCGTCGAATCGGTTGAGCCCCGCCTGCGTGCCCACCCAGACGTAGCCCCGCGAATCCTGGAGCAGCGCCTGGCTGACGAGCTGGGAGAGCCCCTCCTCGCTCGCGAACGTGCGGAACGCATAGCGCTCGGCCAGGGCGGGCGTCATGAGGAGCAGCGTCGCGAGGATCGCGACCGGGAGACTGATTCGCGTCGGTGCGGGCATGGGTAGGGATGTGACGGGGTTCCGCGGGTTCTCCGGGCACCGCGGACGGACCGGGCGCCGCTGCCCACGGATCTTGGGCTCGGAAGGTTACCCCACGATCCAGCGTCGGGCAAATAGCTCCCCCGAAAGGTTTTAGCCTTCGGCCGGGTCTTCTCCGGGCGTTTGCGGGGGGAGCGTGCGCTCGATCTCGTCGACGAGGTCGAGCACCCATCCCGGAAGCCCGCCGACCGGGGCTTGGAGAGCGCTCTTGGCGAGGGCCAGGTGGCGCCGCGCCTCCACGCGATCGCCGGCATTCAGATGACTCAACGACAGCAGGAGCCGGTTCTGGGCTTCGGGAGCGCCGCCGGTTTCCATCGAGTGCTCGAGGGCCTCGATGGCACCGCGCGCGTCTCCGTCGCGGCAGCGCGCGATTCCGAGGGTGGTCCAGAAGGGAGAGACCTCGGGCGCGAGCTCGATCGCGCCCTCGGAGAGGCGCCGGGCTTCCCGGTAGCCGGCGGCGGTGGGCTCGATCGCGAAGAGCAACATCCAGGCGAGGTCGTTGCGGGCGTCGGCGAGCTGCCTTCGACGCGTCGGATCGTCGGGCATGTCGTCGAGGAGCGACTCCCGCAGGAGCACGATCCGCCGCAGGTGGTCGCGAGCTTCCGAGAGGCGACCGGCGTCGTAGGCCAGTCGCGTGAGCTCGTGCAGGGCTCGGGCGAGGCCGTCGCGGTACTCGGCCCTCGTCGGTACCTGGTCCACGAGCGCTTCGAACGCGGACGCGGATCGACGCCACGCGGATCGCTCGGTTTCGATGTCGCCGCGTCGACGGGCGAGCACGGCGAGTGCGGCCTCGAGTGCGGCCAGCGGATAGCCGTGGCGCGCGTCGTCCGGGAAGGCCTCCGCGACGGCGTGGCGGAGCTCGATCGCTCGGAGATACCGGGCTTCGGCCTCTTCGATGCGTCCGGCGAACGAGAGCACATCCCCGAGATGATGAAGGCTCTCGGCGAGATCGCGCTGCCTCAGCGGCGAGCCGTCGGACTCCTCGAGAAGCGCCTCACGGATCTCGATGGCGCGGCCGACGAAGTCCTCGGCCGAGACGAGGTCGCTCTGCTGGGCAGCGAGGAGCCCGCGATTCGAAAGATGCATCGCGAGCGCCGCGCGGAGCTCGGGGACGTCGGGATGCTCGTCGCTGACGGCTACGAATCCCGCGATCGCTTCGTCGAGATCGCGGCGAGCGGCGTCGCCCTGATAGAGCTTCGCGTAGCAGGTCCCGCGTTGTCCGATCGCGGCGAGGAGCGCCTCGCGATCTTGGTTCGTGTCGGACGGCCGGTCCCGCCACAGCTCGATGGCTCGATTCAGATGATCGATCGCATCCGGGATGCGCCCCTCGGTTTCGTGCAGCCGCGCGAGGCTCGTCCACGTCACCGCGAGCTCGTCTCGATACTCGGCGTTCTCGGGGTACTCGGCGTGCAGCCGCTCTTTCCGAGCTCGTGCGCGCTCCAGGGTGTCGCGCGCCTCGCGTAGGCGACCGCTCTGCTCGTAGACGATCCCGAGGTTGGCGAGGCTCCGCGCGAGCTCGATGCGGATCTCGAGATCGCTCGGATCGATCTCGGCGAGGTCCGACTTCAACGCGACGGACTGCGCGTAGGCGTCGGCGGCTTGCGGCAGGTGACCCGCACGGTGAAGCGTCACCCCGAGGTTGTTCCAGACCCGGGCGAGCTCCTTGCGAAGGCGTGGCGCGGCGAGGTCGTCTGCGTCGACGAGCAGCTCCTCGTGCCACGCGATCGACTGGCGGAGGGCGCGCTCGGCATCCTCGAAACGATCGAGGAGCTCGTAGATCTTTCCGAGTCGGCCTTGCGAGAGGCTGGCTTCGCGCAAGAGCTCGGGCGTTCGCGATTCGGAGGCGAGGAAGCTCTCGTAGTAACGGGCGGCTTCTTCGAGCAGCTCACGACGCAGGGCTTCGGAGCGCGGGGTTCCGGCCAGGGACTCGTCGGCCACTCCCGTCAGCAGGCGATCCACGGCCTCGCGTGCGCGGCGGAAGTGCTCGGTCGCGCGGGCTCGCTCCGCTTCGGCCTTCATGCGCTCCTGCCACAGCAAGTACGTGAACGCGGTCAGGCACGCGATCAGAAGAAGAGAGCCGACTCCCGCGGCGACGATGCCGATGCGATGCCGGCGGGCGAACCGAAGGGCTCGATCCGACGTCGTCGGCGGACGGGCATGGATCGGACGGCCGCTCGCGAATCGTTCGAGATCGTCGGCGAGGTCTCCGGCCGAGGCGTAGCGATCGGCCGGATCGCGGGCGATGGCTCGCATCACGATCGTCTCGAGATCGCGCGGGATGGCGTTGCCGTGTCGGCGCAGTCGTTTCGGCTCGTCGCTCGCGATGCGCCGCAGCAGGTCCGCGCGGTCGTTCCCCTCGATCGGTCGTGCAAGGGTCAGCCATTCGTAGAGCGACGCGCCGACCCCGTACACGTCGGTTCGAGCGTCGACGTCGCGTCTCCCCGAGGCCTGCTCGGGGCTCATGTACTGCAGCGTTCCGAGTACGTCTCCGGTACGCGTTGGTTCGGGCGGTGCCGCCGAGCTCTCGACGCCTCTCTCGGTGTCGGTCGATCCATGGTCGAGCAGCGCGAGGCCGAAGTCCGTGATCCACACGCGATCCTCGGCGTCGAGGATCCAGTTCGACGGCTTCACGTCGCGGTGGATGACGCCGCGTTCGTGAGCGTGGGCGAGGGCATCCGCCGCCTGTCGTGCGATCTCGACCCCGGCGCGAATGTGGGATTCGCTCGCGAGGATCGCATCGCGGTCCGGATGCTCACGGAGGCGCTCCATGCGTTGCGAGAGGTTCTCGCCCTCGATGAGCTTCATCACGTAGTACGGGACGCCGTCCGATCGACCGACGGCGTACACCGGCACGATGTGCGGATGCTCGAGCCGACCCGCGGCGCGCGCCTCTCGCTGGAACCGCTGGAGGCGCCGCTCGTCGTGCGCGCAGGCAAAGGGCAGGATCTTGATCGCAACGCGGCGATCGATGGAACGATCGCGAGCCTCGTAGACAACGCCCATCCCGCCATGCCCGATCTTGCGCACGAGGCGGTAGTCGCCGAGCTCACGTGCGGCGCCTGCGGACTCGACGAACGAGTCCGAATCGGCTTCGGCCTGGAGGCCGGCGGAAATCGCGTCGAGGGCGCGAAGCGCTTCGATCGAGGCCTCGACCTCGTGCGGTTGCATGTCATGCGCGGCAGCGAGGCTCGCGATGTCGACCTCGCGATGCTCGCGCCGCGCCTGCTCGACAGCCTCGGCGATGGCGGCGTTGCGCAGGAACTCCGACTCGGATTCGGGGGTGGAGATCGACCGAGAGCTCATGGCGCGGGGCCTCGCTGGATGCGGGCGAGCTCGCTCTTCAATCGCGTGAGGGCTCGACCGTACCGCATGGTCGCGCCCGAATCGCCGACTCCGATTACGTGGGCGATCTCACGATTGGTCAGCCCTTCGAAGTGGCGCAGCACGAGGATCTCGCGATCCTCGTCGTCGAGAGCATCGAGCGCGAGGGTCACGCGACGCTGGAGCTCGTCGCGTTCGGCGGCCTGACTCGGACTGGTGGCCGTCGCGAGCAGAGTCTGTCCGAGCGCGAGCGTGGAATCCGCGGGAAGCTCTCGGCCGGCCGCCCGGCACTGAGCCCCGAGGTGATGACGCATCGCCTTCAGCAGGCGGTCCTGCGCGATGCCCCGCAGCCAGACGTAGAACGGAGCGCGTGGATCCCGCGCGTACTCGGGCATCTTGCGAGCCGCGTCGAGGTACGTCTCCTGGATGATGTCGGAAGCGTCGATGCGGCGCGTCATCGGGCCGTCGAGCCTCAGACGGATCATCCGATGGAGCCGCGTCCGATAGCCGGCGAACCGATTCGCGAAGGCTCGCTCGTCTCCCGCGGCTCCGTCGGTCTCGAGGAGGCTCTCGAGCGAATCGGCTCCCGTGGAGTCTTCCCGGATCATCCGACGCTCCTTCACTTTCGTCTTCCGGCCTCC
Organism: uncultured Planctomycetota bacterium; assembly: GCA_964597885.1. Classification (GTDB taxonomy): domain Bacteria; phylum Planctomycetota; class JACOTG01; order JACOTG01; family JAUIME01; genus CAZQZX01. Next base: position 15,040 of record CAZQZX010000091.1, on the reverse strand, counting down.
TCGGTCCGCGCGACCCATCGTACCCGGGCGCGCGGGCGGTCGGAAGGGCTCGCGCGACTTCGATCTTTCTCCGACAAAAGTCGTGAAACTCGAGGCGAAGCGCGGAGATCTCCTTCGAGCGAGTGTGCACCGGGTCCGTCTTCGGGCCCTGGAACGAGAGGAGTCCACCATGCATCGCGCGATTCTCGTGATCGTCTTGCTGTCGCTTGGGGTCGGTGTCGTATCGAGTTTCTCGGCAGCGCGGGCCCAGCTTCCGTCACCCCAGGGTCCGGCCGAGAATCCGCTGACTCCCGAGAAAGCCGTGCTCGGGAAGGCCCTGTTCTGGGATGAACAGCTATCGAGCGACAACACGATGGCTTGCGGGACGTGCCATCGACCGGCCGAAGGCGGCGCCGATCCGCGGACGACCTCGCGTCGCGGACCGGACGGCGTGCCCGGCACGGCCGATGACACGTTCGGATCCCCGGGCATGATCCGCAGCAACGCGGCCAATCGATACCTACCGGATGCCGAGTTCGGGTTCGCGCCGCAGGTCACGCCCCGCCTCGCGCCTTCGGTGTTCATGTCGGGACTGCAGTTCGAGCTCTTCTGGGACGGGCGCGCCGCGGGGACCTTCGTCGATCCCGTGAGCGGACAGACCGTCATCCCGTTCGGTGGTGCGCTCGAGAGCCTCGCGGTGGAGCCGCAGCTCAACACGATCGAGATGGCGCACGACGAGCGCGACTGGCCGCAGATCCTCGCCAAGCTGCAGCAGGTGATCCCGCTGCATCTCGCGACGAATCTGCCCGGCGACGTGCAGGCCGCGCTCCAGGCGAACCCGACCTATCCCGCGCTCTTCGCGAACGCGTTCGGGGATGCGACGATCACGGCGCCGCGCGTGGCGATGGCGCTCGCGAGCTACCTGCGCACGCTCGTTCCGGATCAGACGCCGTTCGATGCGTTCTCCCAGGGCGATTCGAGTGCACTGACGCCGGCGCAGCAAGCCGGGTTCGCCCTCTTCACCGGACGCGCGAACTGCTTCTTCTGCCACCGTCCGAACGACTTCAACGATCAGGTGTTCCACAACACGGGCATCCGGCCCGCGATCGAGGATATCGGTCGCATGGCGGTCACCGGGAATGCGGCCGACATCGGCAAGTTCCGCACGCCGTCGTTGCGCAATGTCGGGCTGCGACCTCGGCTCACCCACGCGGGCACGTTCGGCGCCCTCGAGGAGATCGTCGATTTCTACGATCGCGGAGGCGACTTCCACGAGAACCAGTCTCCGCTGGTGGTCCCGCTCGGCTTGACCGATCTCGAGAAGACGCAGCTCATCGACTTCGTGCGCAACGGCCTGACCGATCCGCGCGTCCCGGCGGCGCAGTTCCCGTTCGATCGACCGACGCTGCACTCGGAGCTCGTGCCGGGCAACCCGAGCGTCTTCGGTCAGGGGCATCCGGGGTCGGGAGGAGTCGAGCCGCAGTTCATCGCGAACTCGCCGCCGATCATCGCGAATCCGGATTTCAAGATCGGGATCCACGGAGGGCTCGGCGGGGCGACCGCGATCCTCGGCGTGTCGAATCAGGCCGCGCCGCCCGGCACGACGCACCGCGGAGTCACTGTGCACATCGGGATCCAGCCGGTGCCGCAGCAGTTCTCCGTGGTGCTTTCGGGAAGCGGCGCCGGCGCGGGGCATGCGACCATCAAGCGAGCGATCGGCAATCAGCCGGGACTCGTCGGGCGGACGCTGTTCGCCCAGTGGTTCGTGCGCGACGGCGGAGCGTCGCAAGGTCTCTCGGCGACGGGCGGAGCGCAGCTGACGATCTTCTGATCGCAGGAGGCTTCGCGGATCAACGGCCGACGAAGTGCTCGCGGAGCGCTTCGTCGAGCCGTCCCGGGAACGTGGCTTCCAGTTTCTCGAGCGGGACGAGACCGAACACGAACGCGATCGTGATCGGGTCGGCGCGGTATCCCGTGTGTCCCTCGTAGAAGCCGTACTGCTGGATGTAGAACGCGACCATCTCGCCGGTGTCGATGACGGAGAGTCGACGAATGAGCGAGGCCAGCTTCTCGGGATCTTCGGGATCGTCGTATCGCTTCTTCAGGAAGGCGAGCTCGTCGGCGGTCGGCTCGCGTTCGATGTGGATCTCGTGCGATCCGCGGATGCCGTCGTCAAAGATCGATTCCTGATAGCCGCGCGTCGCCAGGACGTCGAACCGGATCTCGCCACCGTTGTAGTAGGCGGACTCGAGCTTCGGGTGACCCTGGTGTCTAGCGAGGGCGGCATTCCAGACGTGGAAGAGCGGGCGGGCGAGGTCCGGGTGCCGCAGGCCGAGGGCGCGGACGCGACGATTGTCCTCGCGGATGACTCCGATCAGGGTCTCGTCGGCGGCGATGAAGCCGGCGCTCGAAGCCTCGTCGGGGCGGGCGAGCGCGTCGAGCTCGGACAGCGTTCGTCCGGTGATGCTCTCGATCGCGTCGAGCTCGGCCGGGTTGTGAAGGCCGGTGGCCGCGAGGGTCGGAAAGGCCTCGGCATCGACGCGCGTTTGCAGCCCGGCGCCGGGGAGGCTCGAGTGATGGCCGAGCGGCTTGCCGTCGTGCACGGTCACGGGGACGCGGACGAGATCCCCTTCGGCGTTGCGACCGAGCAGGTCGACGGTCCCGTCCGGCATGCGAACGGGCGACTCGGGGGCGAGCTGGTCGATGTCGCGGGGAAGGGCCCGGCATCGGAGAAGGCGAGAGTCGTCGGCGGAAGCGGGAAACGAGATCAGGCACGCGGCGAGGGCGGCGGTGCACAGGGTTCGAAACAGGCTCGGTACCGGCATCGGGGTTCTCCTCGGATCGGGATTTCAGATGGCAGATCCCGCGGGCGTCGGGTCTTGCTTTCACGGCGTCCTCCGCCGTTCGGCGCCCCGTTGACGTCGGACGCCGACCCCGGTTCCGGGGAATTTCAAAGAGTTTCCCGAGGGAGGCAACCGGCGGCAGAACCCACGACAAAGGCCCTCTCCGGGGCTATAATGCCGGATTGGAGGTCCACAGACCCCCGAAGAAAGAAGGCTTCCCATCGCATCCGAACCACGAAACCTCGAGAAGGGTATCGCCGTGGGGCTCCGGCTCATGGCGCTCGTGCTGGGGCTGACGCTCGGCGTTCTCAGCTGCAGCGGCGGCGGGAGCGGCGGGTCGAGCTCGCTCGTGGTGGTGGACGCCGTCGTCGAAGACCTGGGCGAGCTTCCGCTCGAGGGCCTGTATCTGAACAGCGAGATCGTCGTTCAGTTCTCGGTGCCGCTCGATCCGGCCTCGGTCTCCACCCAGACGTTCCGCGTCCTCGAGGGACCGAGCTTCACGCAGCTGGCTCCCGGCACCATCGAGGTCGAAGAGTCGACGGTTCGTTTCCGGCCGCAGCTTCCGCTCGAGGCCGACCGATCCGACAGCGGTTTCCGGCCCGACGTCGAGTACCAGCTCTTCCTGCGGGGAAGGCCCGACCTCAACACCATCCGCAGCCGAACGGGACAGCCTCTCGCGCAGACGCGGACCTTCACCTTCACGACGCGATTCGAGGAACCGTTCTTCTTCGATTCGATTCCGGGGCCGCCGCGCGTGTCGGCCATCTTCCTCGACCTCAACGGTAACGAGCGATTCGATGCCGACGGCGATCCCGCCACCCCCGAGGACGAGGAGTTCTTCGACACCGACAGCGTCTTCGATCGCTTCGATCCGTTCGAGCTCGGTGTGCGCACCGGGTCGGCGGGGCTGCCGGCTCCCGACGCACCGCTCGAAGTGGGGTTCCTCTTCGCGGAAGCACTCGACCCGGCCACGATCTTTCCGGATGACGACGTCGACGGCCAGCCCGACGCGTTCTCGCTCGTCGACCTCACGAATGTCTACGCGTGCGACGATCCGCGGCCCGGCGACCTGTGTCCGTCCCCGGTTCTCTACGACCTGACCTTCGAGGAGTTTCCCCCCGCGCCGGGCGAGAGCTTCGCTCGATCGCTGGTGCGATTGCGCGCGGGATTCGGCCTCGAGGTGCTCTCGCGCCACCGAATGGTTGCGACGAGCGATCTCACCGATCTGAACGGAAACCGCCTGTCCGCGACGTTCAACGCCGTGTTCGAGACTTCGAACGAGCGACCGTCCGAGGACGTGTTCTTCGAGGACTTCTCGACGACGCGGCGTCGGGGTTCGGCCACGACCGGCCTCTGGAACCCGATGCTGCAGACCAGCCTCAAAGGCGGAGTCGGCTTCGGCGGTGACGGCAGCGACGGTCCCTTCCTGGGAAGCGTGATCGACACGCGCGTCAACGACGGCATCTTCAACTTCAGCGCGTGGGAGAGCACGTTCAACGTCGAGGTCCGCGGTCCGAATCCCGCGATCATCCGGCTCTATGGCGACTTCATCCCGCTGAGCCTGGGCCAGATGATCGAAGCGAGCGGGGACGAGGGCTTTCAAGGACAGCCCGACAGCCTCGATCCTACGCCCGGCGGCCGCGGCGGTCCGGGTGGATACGACGGGGGCCGCGGCGGTGTCGTCGACGGCATGGACGTTGGCGAGGAGGGCGGTGCTCCGCCGGGTACGGACGGACAGGGCCTCGGCGGGGTGTCCGGCGCGGGACCGGGCGGCGGCGGCGGGGCCGGACATCGAACGCTCGGTCAGCGCGGCTCGAACGGTGACGATTCCGCGGGTGGCGACGGCGGGCAGCGATACGGCGAGGCGGACGGAACGGACTTCCTCGGCGGTGGCGGCGGGGCCGGCGGCGGCAGCGACATCATGGACGACGTCGATACCGGGATCGCGGGCGGCGGCAGCGGCGGCGGTGGCGGCGGCCTTCTCGTCTTCGAAACGTTCGGTCGGATCCAGATCCGGTCGGGCCTCCCGCAGATCGTCATCCGCGCGAACGGCGGCGTCGGCGGCCGGGGCTCCGATCCGCCGTACATCTCGGCGGGCGGCGGCGGCGGCAGCGGCGGAACGCTCGTGTACCGCGGCCGGGAGGCGATCCTCTCGGGGATCAGCGAGGCCAAGGGCGGCCGTGGCGGGATCGGAGAGGCGCGAGGCGGGGATGGATCGCCGGGCCGGATCCGCGTCGAGACGCTCGCCGGGGACGCCGATTGCTTCAACTGCGATCCGCCGGGCGTCAGCGGCCCGATCTCGGACACGATGCTCGGCCGTACCGTGGGGCGTTCGGACTTCCTGAACACCCATCCGCCGGCGGGCACGAGCGTGGCCTACCAGTTCGACGGAAACGAGATATCCGGCGGTCTGGCCGGCCGAGTTCGGTATGATGCAGAGGACATCGTGGTCCTCGACGCGCGGGGGCGCCGGGCGGCATCGGAATCCGATCTGCCGCAGGGCTCCCGGGTCGAGATCTTCTTCCGCGGGGCGTTCCCGGATCCCGAGAATCCGAACGCCCACAATCCGGCGACGGTGACGCCGTGGTTCGCGGACATCAGCGATTGCGACGGATTCCCGCTCCTGCAGTGGGAGGTCCGCTTCCAGGTGGTCGGCATCGTCACCGAAGATGCCTCCGAGGATCCGGAGACGCCGGCCGTGGACGACATCAGGATTCGCTTCCGGTTCGAGTAATGCAACACGAAGCAACAAGAGGACAAATCATGTCAGGAACCGTCGACCGATTCAGCACCGGCAAGGGCAAGCTTGGGATGGCACTCGTGCTCGTCGCGATGGCGATGCTCGCCGCCTGTAGTAGCGGTGGAGGAGGCGGCGGCGGTGCGTCGGCGCTTCAGGTCGTCTCGTTCGAGTTCGACGGAACCGAGGGCCTCGTCTATCGAGACCAGGCGCTCGAGTTCGAATTCAGTGCGGCGATCGATACCGAGTCCGTCTCGGCGGTCGGCCTGCGCGTGCTCACCAACACGAACGTGATCCCGGGCCGTATCGAGATCGACGGAAGGACCATTCGCTGGTATCCGGTCGTGCTCGAGGGTGATCGCAACGACTACGTGCCCGACAACCGTCCGCCCGTGAATGGTGTCGGACTCGACGCCAATACGCGCTACACCGTGCAGATGACGTCGAACGCATCCACCGCGATCAAGAGCAAGAAGGGACGGCCGCTCTCGACGACGTTCGTTTCGAACTTCGTCACGTCGGACGAGTTCCAGCCGGAGAACCCGACGATCCCGCCGACGGTCATCCTCGAGGAGTCGCCGGTGTTCGAGCCGGCCCCCCTCGTCGACGGCGATCCGTTCAGCCCGAACCCGGCCGATTGGCCGATCCTCGACCCCGCCGAGGTCACGATCACCATCCAGATGTCGGAGCGAATCCGGCCGGGAAGCATCGATCCGTTCAGCTCGGTGACGGTCACGAACGTCACCGACATCCCGAACAATCCTCCGGCCGGTGTGGGTGAGATCGCGCTGATGAACACCCGGCTGTCGCCCGGTGCCGACCAGATCATCATCCAGAACGTGGTGAGCCTCGGTGACTGGCCCGACTCGGAAGAGCCGTTCGAGTTCCAGGTCGTGCTGACCGAAGAAGTCGCCGACTTCGCAGGTCTCGGCCTCGAGGAACCGCTGGTCTTCCATTTCCGCACGATCGATCGTCCGCGCGAGCCGAATTTCGTCGTCTTCACGGAGCTCTTCAACAACCAGGACAACCTCGATCCGGACAACACGTCGGCGCGCTGGGGTGATGGCGCGCTCGAGGGGTCCGAAGTGCAGCAGCGTTTCGACGACTACATTCCCGCGCCGCAGTCGAACTTCAACCTGTCGCATCCGCTCGTCGAGCCCGGCAACCCGCAGACGCCGCTCGGATGCCGCTTCCAGATGAAGTACGACACGAACCACATTCCCGCCGTTCCGGGTGAATCGATCAGCGGAATGGCCTGGTCACCGCGCTCGAACTTCTCGTTCAACGCGATGTATCGCAACGTCACCATCCGCATGGGAAGCTTCGCCTCGGGCGACGGAGAGCACCTGAACCCGCTGTTCGACGTCAACTACCTGCAGCAGCCGATCACGGTCTTCCGCGGCGATTACGAGGTCCCGTTCTCGCTGAACGTGATGTGGGTGGACTGGCCCGACTTCACGCGAGACTTCGACATCGACCCGGACCACCCGACGATCTTCGAGTGGGACATGCCGGAGGGCGGAGACACCTTCCAGCTCTTCAAGAACCGGTCGAGCAGTAGCGCCATGACGCATCGCTCGTTCGCCGACGGTGGTTCCGAGCGCGCGGTGACGCTGCGCGAGAACACGCAGTACAACACGCGCTTCTACTTCGTCTCGAAGAGAAGCTTCGGCCAGTCGATTCCCATCCCGACGGAACTGCCGGCGGCGGACTTCGGCGGCTTCCTCATCGTCGAGGACCCCGATCGCTCGGGCACGGTCTTCGAGCCCGAGTGGGGAGGATCGTTCGCGGGAGCGCCGCCCCTGTCGTTCTCGGCGAACCTCGACGATGCCGACGGCTTCTCGCACCTCACGTTCCGCTTGTCGCTGACCGCCAATCCGCAGAACGGTGCGGTTCCGAAGATTCGCTCGGTGAGCTTCGCCTGGGAGCAGCCGCGCGTCATCGAAGAGTAGGGCGCGGCAGGGACCGGGGTATCGAGTTCCGGCGCGGCGGCGTCAGCTCAGAAGAGGGCGCCGACCGACTTCGCCGCCGTCTCGATCATCTTCGCGGGGAACAGCCCGAGGAAGAGAACGGCGATCGCGACGATTCCGAGCGCGGCCCGGAGCGGCACCGAGTCGATCATGCCCGGCAGGTGCGGATCTTCGCGGAAGTACATCAGTACCGCGACGCGCAGGTAGTAGAAGAATCCGAGCGCGGTCCCGATGAGAGCGACGACTCCGAGCGCGTAGAAGTCCGCCTCGAACGCGACCATCAGGAGCCCGAAGCGTCCGAGGAAGCCGGCGGTCGGCGGAAGGCCCGCAAGCGAGAGCAGCACGAGCAGGAATGCGAGGCCGAGCACTGGGCAGCGCCTTCCGATGCCCGCGAACTCCGGCAGGTACTCTCCGTGGCGCTTGCCAAAGAAGATCGAGCTCACCAGCAGGAACGCTCCGGCCTGCATGAAGACGAACACGACGAGATACACGAGCACGGCCGATAGCGCGGCGCTCCGCGTCGGTTCGCTCACGCCCGGGCTCAGGAAGATCGCGAGCCCGAGGAAGACGTATCCCGCGTGGGCGACGGTCGAGTACGCCACCATGCGCCTCACGTTGTCCTGGTAGATCGCCACCAGGTTTCCGAGCAGGATCGTGAGCGCGGCGATCGCCCAGAGAAGCGGCGACCAGTCGATTCCGAGCGCGGCGACACCGAGCGATTGCCCGAGGCGCGCGAGGCCGGCCGCACCCGCGAGCACCGACGTCGCCGAAACGACCGCGCTCGCCGTGGCGGGGGCGCCCTGGAGCGCGTCCGGAGCGAACATGCAGAAGGGGAAGACCGTCAGGCGGAAGCCGATTCCGGCGAGGATCAGCATCAGGCCGAGCACCACGAACGGGTGACTTCCACCGGCCGCGGCGAGTCCCTCCCGGACCGCGTCGTAGCGCGTCGCACCGGTGGCTCCGAACAGGAACGCCACACCGATCACCAGCAGAATGGTGGCGAGCGAACCGAGCAGGAACGACTTCATCATCGACTCACGAGACTTCTCGTTCGTCGTGTGCGTGCCGAGGAGCGCATAGGACGCGATGGCGCCGGTTTCGAGCGTCAGGACCGTGAGAGCCAGGTCGCGCGAGCCCGCGGTCAGCGTCACGCCGACCATCGCGAGCAGCAGCAGAGCGAAGTGCTCCGGACGATGGAAGCCGAGCGAACGCTGGAATGTCGCGCCCGTCAGCGTCCCGATGCCGCCCGCGATCAGTGTCGCGTAGCGGAAGAAGTTCGTGAAAGCGTCGACCGCGAACACGCCGTCGAAGAAGCGACCGGACGTCGAGCCGGTCACGAGGAGAACCCCGGCCGCACCGATCCCGAAGAGCGCGATCAGCGAGCCGATCTCGGTCTTCGCGCGCCGCAGCGGCTTCTCGAGGATCAGAATGGCGATCGCGGCCACCAGGAGCGCAATCTCGGGTCGGATCGCCGCAAAGTCGGAAAGCCCGAAGCTCATCGTGTACGCTCCTCGAAGCGCTCGGCGATCTCCTCGTCGAGTCGGTCGAAACGGATCTCTTCGACCGGCGCGAGGATGGTCCTCGACGGGCCGTCGATCGGCTTTTGGATCAGGCCGGGCGCGATGCCCATCGCCAGGGACGCGGCGAGCAGCGCTCCCGCGATCACTCGCTCGCGGTTCGTGAGGTCCCGCAGCGGTTCACCGCCCGGTCGATCGGGCGGGCCGAGGAGCACGCGCCGCACCAGCATCAGCGTGTAGACGGCGACGAACACGGTACCTACCGCAGCGAGCAGGGCCCACGCAGGGTGATGCTCGAACAGGCCGCGGAACACGAGCAGCTCGCCGACGAATCCGCTCAGGCCGGGCACGCCGATCAGGGCGAAGGCCGCGAGTCCTAACAGCGCCGCGAACGCGGGGGCCTCTCGTCCGAGGCCTTCCGCCGCGAACAGGCTTCGAATCTCGAGTCGCTCCTCGAGGATGCCGAGCAGCACCAGGATGGCGCCGAGGACGAGGCCGTGACTCAGCGCCATCAGGAGGGCTCCCTCGATCGACGTGATGTCGAGAGCGAATACGCCGAGCGCGATGAGCGAGAGCTGGCTCACGCTGACGTACGCGAGACGCTTGCGCATGTCGTGCTGCGCCATGCCGAGGCACGCGCCGTAGAGCAATCCGATCAGGAGAACCGGAACGAGCAGCGGGCCGAAGTCGAGCGTCGCTTCCGGAAGCAGCGGCACCATCACGCGGACGAGTCCGTAGATGCCGAGCGGAATCATGACGCCCGAGAGGAGCACCGCGCCGCTCGGTGGCGCCTCGCTCTGCGCTTCCGGGAACCAGGAGTGTAGCGGGAACAGCGGGATGCGCGTCGCGAATCCCACCAGGAACGCGGCGAAGATCCACGGCTCGATCGCATCCGGGATGCCGACGCGGGCGAGCTCGTCGAGGTCGAACGTGAGCGACCGGAGGACGCGCCTCCCGTTGACGCAGACCGCCGCGATGCCCGCGAGCAGTGCGAGACCGCCGAAGCCGCTGTAGACCGCGTACTTCGTCGCGGCCGGAACGCGCTTCTCGCCGCCCCATCCGCCGATCAGGAAGAACATCGGCAGCAGGCTCGCCTGGAAGAACAGGAAGAACAGGAACAGATCGCGCGACAGGATCGCGCCGAGCACCATGGACTGGAGCCCGAGCACGGCCATGTGGAAGCCGCGATCGTCGTGCTTCACGTTTCGGAAGCTTGCCGTCACGGTCACGAAGCAGAGGAACGCCGCGAAGCCGGCGAAGACGACCGAAAGACCGTCGATCGCGAGCGTGTACGACAGGCCCAGGCTCGCGACCCATTCGTATCGTTCGACGCGCCAGGCTTCGGTGTCGCTGCGTTCGAGCAACGCGAACATCGCGGCCAGCATCGCGAACGACGCGCCGGAACATGCCGCGGCCGTCGCTCGAATGGTGGAGACGGAGCGGATCCGTGTCAGCACCATCGCGCCGATGGCGGGCAGGAACACGATCAGAGAAAGCCAGGGCAGATCGCGCATCAGTTTCTCACGAGAGGACCTGGTACAGGATGAACCCGGCCACTCCGAGGATCATCACGATTCCGTAGTACTGCACGTCCCCGTTCAAGAACCGGCTCAGCAAGAACGCCGCGAAGCGGACGATGCGAGCGATGCTGGTGATGATTCGGTCGACGACGCGCGTCTCGATCCAGGCGAAGGCCAGCGTGAGCCGGTCCAGCGGCTGGAGGATGACGCGGATGTAGATTCGGTCGAGCAGCGGGCTCGCGGCGGGCTCCTTTTCGGGGAGTGCCGCCTCGATGCGGCGACCGAGGGCGACGCCCACGGCCGCGCCGGCGACAGCCGCGACGAGCGCGACGAGGACGGCTTCGATCTCTCCCGCACGGGCGCCTTCGCCGGCCGGGTAGTGTCCGACGAGCCGAACGGCCTTCCCCATCAGATCGGCAGCCGCGTTCGGGAGAAGCCCGAAGCCGAGGAGCGGCGGCACGGCCAGGAAGCCCGTGACGAGTGCCAGTCCGCCGAGCGGCTGCGAAGCGTCACCGTCGAAGGTCGAGGCGGCCGCGTTCGCTTCGGTCGAAGCCGAGGGGTTCGCGGCCGTGGCCAGCGTCAGGATGCGCAGCGACGCCCCCGCGAGGAGGAACAGGCCGACCGCGCCGAGCAAGTAGCCGGTGATCGGCGCGAAGGACATCGTTTCGTTGAAAGCGGTTCGAGCTTCGATCAGCGCTCCCGAGGCCGTGAAGAATCCACCGAAGGGCGGAATGGCGGCGAGCGTGATCAAGCCGGCTCCGAGCGCCATCGACGCGACGCGGATCGGCGTGCGGTCGCCGCCGAGGCGACGCAGGTCCGTGACACCGCCGCGCGCTTTGCTGATCGCGCCGGCCGCGAGCACGCTGGCCGCGATGCCGACGCTGACGGTTAGCGAGTGTCCGATCGCCGCGGCGAAGGATCCGGATCCGGCAGCGAGAAGCACGAGACCGAAGTGTCCGATCGCCACGCTCGCGATCGCGCGGCGGATGTCGTTCTGCTTCCAGGCTCCGAGGGCGCCCGCGACGGCGGTCGCGCCTCCGACCAGCATCGCGACACCGAGGACACCGGGTGCGAGCGCGATGACGAACGAGAGTCGGGCGAGCAGGTAGGCCCCGGTCGCCGCGGTCGTCGCTCCCTGGATCATGGCGTTGGCGGGCGCCGGAGCGACCGACGTGTCCGGCAGCCAGACCTGAAGCGGGAACTGTGCCATTCGCACGGCGCCGGCGAGGACGAGCCCCGCGGCGATGAGCGCGGCGAGTGACAGTCCGAGTCCTTTCACCGGCGAATCGAGCACGATCGAAGCTTCCTGCTCGACGTTGATGTCGAGCCGTTCGATCTGCGCGTCCGTCTCGACGATCTCGGCCATCTTCGAGAGATCGGCGGTGTCGAAGGCGACGAGGAGCGCGGCGGCTGCGATCACGAGTCCGAGGTCGCCGATTCGTCCCACGACGAAGGCCTTGGTGGCGGCACCCGTCGATGCGGCGTCTTCCCCGCGAAGCGAGACGAGCAGGTAGCCGAACAGCGCGACGAGCTGCCATCCGAGCAGCATCATGGCGAGGTCGCCGGCGTACACGAGGATCACGGCCGAGGCGGTGAGCCCCTGGAGTGCGGCGAAGAGCCGGGCGTGCGCACGGCGAGGCATCGAATCAGCCGACAGGGCGCGAACCGAAAGGTGCGCGGCCGTCGATATGATCGTGACGAGCATCGCGAACAGGACCGAGAGCCCGTCGACGTGGAAACCGGGTCGGATCGACCAGTCGTCGAACGCGATCCACGTTCCGAACGTCAGCTCGGCCGGGTTCGAAGCGACTCCCTGAACGAGCAGTACCGCGGACGTCAGGAGCGACCCGAGGACCGTGGCGACGGCCAGCATCGGGGCACCCGCTCGCCCGCGTACGGCGAGCAGCCCGTGGAGGGCCGCACCCGCGAGGGGGAGCAAGACGGCGAGGACGACGAGGGCTTGGGTCATCGGGCTACCAGTCCTTCAGTCGTTCCCAGCTCGTGGGATTGAGCTCGCCGCGGCGTCGGTACAGGAGCAGAAGCATCGCGAGCCCGAGCGCAGCCTGGGACGCGACGATGAGACCGATGAGCATCGGGATTGCCTGTCCCCGCGCATCGCCGTGCATGTGGCTGAACGTCACGAAGACGATGACGGCCGACGTGAGCATGAGCTCGAGGCACATCAGCATCACGAGCACGTTCTTGCGGATCAGGAACCCGAGGAGTCCGATGATGAACAGCGCGAGCGCGAAGACGAGAGCGTGCGTGGCCGGGATCATTGCACGACCTCCGACTCGTCACCGCCTTCGCTGCGGGCCGTCAGGTAGATTCCGGCAACGATCGCCGTCAGCAGGAGCAGCCCGCCCACCTGCACGGCGAACAGGTACTCGGTGAACAGCGAGCTGCCGACCGCGGCCGCGTTGCCGTTCGGCGCTTCGATCGATGGGCCGAGATCGACGACTGTCGCCTTGGACGGATCCCCGGCGGGCAGGCGCGACAGGAGCGCACACAGTCCCGCGTACAGCGCGATCCCGGCGACGCACGCCAGGTCGTAGCGCCGCAGCCAGAGATCGGGTGCGGGCTTGTCCGGAAGCTCGACCATCATGACCGCGGCCAGGTACAGCACGAGAATGACGCTCGCGTGCACGAGGACGTATGTGATCGCGACGAGCTCGGCGTTCAGCAACAGGATCGAGCCGCTGACCGAAAGGATCGTCACGAGCAGCCACAGCGAGCCGTGCACCGGGTGCCGGGCCGTGATCATCAGGAATGCCGCCACGAGGGCGGTCGAGGAGAACGCGTAGAAGAGGAAGTCGACGAAGGACAGCACGCGGCCGCCGACCAGAATCGCGCCGGCGCCGAAGAGCACGACCGGGGCCGCGAAACCGACGACCTTGAGCGCACCGGGAGCCCGTCGATGCACGAGCATGACCCAGGCGCCGATCGCGACAGCGATGCCGTAGAAGAGAGCTGCTTGCCAGACTTCCATGCTGGTCCCGAGGGGGGCCGTCGCCCCGCACCCGCCGGCGAGGGGATAATTCGTTAATCGTTAGAGGCTTATGTGCGGGCTGGAGGACTCTTCGGAATGATCCGAGTCGGGTATTAAAAGAAACTTCCCTCCGTTTTGCAACACGCGGCGGCCGAGGGGCGGGCCTTGTCGCAAATCTCGATGATTTTCGAGCTTACAGTTAGCCTCCCCGGATCTCCGGACGGCGGTTCCAATCGCGATGGAACGGCTTACAATGGAGCCGCGGCGCGGGAGCGTCGCCCCTTCACCGATCCTGCCACCGGGCCGAACCGCGCATCCGAGTCCCTCGGATCGCCCTTTGATTGGAGGTTCGCCATGAAGCGATCCGGGCTCGTCGTTCCGCTGCTTCTCTGTCTCTCGGTCGTCGTCGTCGTCAGCGTGCTTCGCGTTTCCCCGGCGCGCGGCGTGCTCGAGCAAGAGATCGCGCCGCAGGACGACGCGATCCTCTTTCCGCACGAGCAGCTCGGCGATTCGCCGGGTGAGCGACCGCCGCAATCCACGCCGCGCACGAAGGCCGCGCCGGTCCTGCGCGGCGGGTTCGTGAGCTACCAGGTCAACGTCGACGCGAACGGGAACAACATCACGGGCGATGCGGGCAACGAGCCGTCGCTGTGTGTCGACCCGACCGACCCGAGCCGCATCGCGGTCGGATGGCGGCAGTTCGACACGATCACCTCGAACTTTCGGACTGCCGGCAACGCCTACAGCACGGACGTCGGCAAGAGCTGGACGAACAACACCGTGCTCACCCCGGGTACGTTCCGAAGCGACCCGGTCCTGGCCGCGGATCCCGACGGCACCTTCTACTACTACAGCTTGAAGGGCGACTTCTCCTGCGACACGTTCCAGTCGGTGGACGGAGGTCAGACCTGGACGGGGCCGGTGGCCGCGCTCGGCGGCGACAAGGCGTGGTTCATCGTGGACCGCACGTCGGGAGCGGGAGCCGGTAATCTCTACATCGACTGGAGCCTCTTCGCCGGCTGCTGCGGGTCGGACACCTTCACGCGCTCGACGGACGGCGGATCGACCTACGACACGCCGCAGGCCAGCCCTGGGGACATCGTCTGGGGCACGCTCGATACCGATTCGAACGGACGCCTGTACGTGTGCGGCCGATCGCCGAACAACTCGTCCGAGCTCTACGTCGCGATGTCGCCGAATGCCGCAGATCCCATCCAAACGCCCGTTTTCACGCAGATCGTGGAAGTCGACCTCGACGGGGGCCTGCGCTTCTCGGAGGGGCCGAACCCCGGAGGCCTGCTCGGTCAGATGTGGGTCGCGGTCGATCGTTCCGGCGGTGCGAATGACGGGAACGTCTACGCGCTCGCGTCGGTGAACCCGCCCGGCTCCGATCCGCTCGACGTGCATTTCAGCCGTAGCACCGACGGGGGTCTGACGTGGAGCGCGCCGATTCGCATCAACGACGACGCGACGGACAACGGGGCG
>CAZQZX010000090.1:0-24035 GCA_964597885.1 uncultured Planctomycetota bacterium | reverse complement strand
AGGGTTACCGTCCGCAGTTTTACTTCCGCACGACGGATGTGACGGGTAGCGTTGAGCTGCCGCAGGACGTTGAGATGGTGATGCCTGGCGACAACGTGAACATGGTGGTTGAGCTGATTGCGCCGATTGCGATGGACGATGGTTTGCGTTTTGCGATCCGCGAAGCCGGCCGAGTGGCCGTACGAGGGCGTGTACCGCGTCGGCGGAGAGATCCCGATCGGGTACCGGATCGGCGGAACGTCCATCTGTGCGATGGCGCTCCTGGAGGTGCCGGGCTGGGACGAGTCGAAGCCGCGCCGCGAAGCGGTGTCGCGTGCGCTCGACTTCGTGCTGGCGGCGCTGCGCGACAAGCGGATGGGCCCGGGCTTCGAAGTGGGCTACGACGTCCGTGGCTGGGGCCACACGTACGCGCTTCTGTTCTTGCTCCGGCTCGAGGAGCTTCAGCGCGTTCCCTCGAATCGTCGCTCGACGGTCGACAAGACCATCCGCTCGCTGATCACGTTGCTCCACAAAGGTGAGATCCTGAAGTACGGCGGCTGGAACTACTCTCGGCGCCGCGACCGCAGCGGACGGATCGCCGCCTCGACGTTCATGACGGCGCCCACGCTGCAGGCGCTCTTCATCGCCTCGGCGAACGGCAAGAAGGTGGATCCGAGGGTGATCGATCGCGGGCTCGATTCGCTCGAGGAGGCGAGACTCGACAACAGCGCGTTCCAGTACGCGACGAATCCGGACCGGCGATCGGAGAAGGGATTCGAGGCCGTCGAGGGAGCGATCGCGCGCATGCCGGTCTGCGAGACGACGCTCGCGCTCGCGGGGCGAGGGAGCGTCGATCGAATCCGCGAGTCCCTCGATGCCTTCTTCGAACACTGGGAGTGGCTCGAGAAGCGGCGCCGGCAGAACGGCACGCACATCCCGCCGTTCATGATCGCGCCGTACTACTTCTACTACGCGCACTACTACACGGCGCAGGCCATCGAGATGCTGCCGGTCGAGGAGCGTCCCGAGTACCGAAAGTCTCTGTACGACGTCCTCTACAAGGTGCGCGAAGAGAGCGGCGGCTGGAACGACCGCGTGTTCGACCGCAGCGAGAACTTCGGAACCGCGATGGTCTTGCTCGCGCTTCGTCAGCCGGAAACGCCGCTTCCCCCGAAGTGGGATCCCGAGAGCACGAAGAGCCGGCGCGGTCTCTGATGTCGAACTAGGCCCCGGACCCGAGCAGGCGTTCGTACATCTCGCGGGTCTGGTCGGTGTCCTGATCCATCGTCTTCATCTCGGGCCGGCCGGCGCGTAGCTTCTCGACGAGGCCGGGCTCTTCGATCAGCCGCAGGATCGTGCGGCGGAGATCCGCGGCATCACCGGGCTCGAAGCGAAGGCCGTCCTTCTCGTGCGCGACCATCTCGGCCATGCCGCCGAGGTCGGACGCGACGACGATCACTCCCGAGCAGAACGCCTCGCGAATCACGAACGGCGCGTTCTCGATCCACACCGACGAGATCACGAGCACGTCCATTGCCGCCAGCGCTCCCGGGATCTCCGAGTGCGGCACGGCGCCCGCCCAGTTGACGTAGGGTCGCTCGAGCAGCGCTTCGATCTGTCCCCGGTACGAATCATCGCCGTGGTAGGTGCCGATGCCGCCGTAGATCGTGAGCGTGGCCTTCTCGGTCGGGATCCCTTCGAACGCCTCGATCAGGAGGTGAGGCGCCTTCGAATGGATGAGGCTCCCGAGGAAGCCCACGCGAAGACGATCGGAGTCGACGCGGTCCTGCGGGCGGAATCGCGACTGGTCGATTCCCTGCGTGAGGTACGTGATCTTCGACTCGTCGACGCCGAGGCTCATCAGCGCCTTTCGCATCGTGCGAGAAGGTGCGAGGAAGTGATCGATCTTCGACGTGAAGTCCCGCATGTCCTCGGTGCGCTGCTGCTGCACCCGCCCCTCGATCCCGCGATGGAGGATCTTCGCGGTACCGAAGGCCGCCTTGCGCGCGAGGCCGCGTCCCGGAAAGGAGGGGCCTTCGTTCAGACGGCGGAGCATCGGCACGAGCGGCGAGGCGTTCCATAGCGCGATCTGGAAGCCGATGCATCGGTTGCAGGCGCTATCCTCGTGGCGCGCGCAGCGCCGATGGTCCATGTCGAACAGCTGTCCGCGATGGCACAGGAGCCAGTAGTCCTGCGAGGTGTAGAGCGTGGGGATCCCGCGGTCTCGCAGCAAGTCCGCGATCCCGATCGAGAGGTTCGCGATGTGGTGAAAGTGGACGAGATCCGGACGCACCTCGTCGAGGATTGTCTCGGCCGCGTCGCGGACCGCCTCGTTCCGGTACGTGTCTCGATAGGCCCGGCAGGCGTCGAGGGTGTTGTTGATGAGCGCCACGCGCAGACCGTCGCGCTCTTCGAATCGCACGGAACCCTCGGGGCGATTCTTGTTCCACTCGCGCGTGAGGATCGTCACCTCATCGGCGTGTCGATCGCGCAGGCCGACCGCCAGATCGTGGGCGTAGATCTCGGTCCCACCGAGGGCGTCGGGCGGGAAGGCATGGACGATGAACAGCAATCGCATGGCCTGCTCCTAGCCTCCGGACCGGGTCCTTGCGAGGGACGTGCGGTAGCGTTCCACCCATTCGTCCGCGTCTTGCTCCATCGACTTCACCCCGGGAAGCGCCGCGGCGAATCGGGGGAGAAGCTCGGGCTCGTCGAGGAACCGCCGGAGCTTCGCGGCGAGGTCGTCCGGGTCGTAGGCCTCGTAGATCAGGCCGTCCACGTCATGGGTGACGAGCCCGGGGATGCCGCCCTGATCCGCGCCGACGATCGGCACTCCCGCCTGGAACGCTTCGTGGATGACGAGCGGGGAGTTCTCCGGCCACAACGAGCAGACGACCGCGACGTCGAAGCTCGAGTAGACGCGGGCGACGTCGTTGGCATCGAAGCGCCCTTCGAACGTCACGGGCAGCCCTTCAGCCATCTCGCGGATGCGATCCGTGTATTCCGGGACCGTGTCGGTCGCGCCGTAAACGAGCAGTCGGGTGCGATCGTGCGGCAGCTTCGAGAAGGCCTCGAGAAGGACATGCACTCCCTTGTGCCAGACGAGCGATCCGACGAAGCCGATGCGGAGCTCGTCGGCGGCGGTGCGATCCACCGTTCCGCGCAGGGGCAGGAACCCGTAGTCGGAGACGACGACTCGATCGGCCGGCATGCCGAACCGTTTCATGTCCTCGCCGAGCGCTCGCGACGGGGCCACGAAGACGTCGACGGCAGGGAAGACCACGTCGCGCAGGTATTCGAGGCGCGCGTCGATGTCGCCCGACGTGACGGGCATCTCGTTGCGCGGTGGATCCGACTGCAGGCCGAGCTTCCGCGAGAGCTTCCACGCGATGCGCTGCGGGCGCTTCGTGGGACGTTCCACCGGCGGGTTCGCGGCGGCGACCATCTGCGAGTGGAAGTGCGTGGCCGGAAAGCACCGCGCGCATCGATCGGTGTCGATCTCGTGGCAGACGTGCTGATCCGCGAGGTGCACGCGCTGTCCGCCCGACGCGCAGACGAGCGAGAAGTCGTGCAGCGTGGCGAGCGAAGGGATCCCGCGCTCGCGGGCGATCGCGGGAAGCCGGAACGAGAGATTCAGCAAGCTCTGCAGATGCAGGATCTCGGGCTGGAACGAGTCGAGGACGTCGGCGAGAGCGCGATCCATGGCGGGGTCGCGGTAGCTCGTCGCGAACGATTCGAACGACCAGTTGTTGAAGATCTCGAAGATGCGAAGCCCCTCGTACTCGCGCTCGCGCATCGAGCCGTGCGTCATCGTGGCGTCGTACTCGGCGCAAACCACGGCGACCTCATGCCCGCGCCGCTGCAGCTCGCGACAGAGCTCGAACGCGTAGATCTCCGATCCGGCGCGATGGAACGGAAGGAAGTCGTGGATGGCGTGCAAGATCTTCAAGACGGCGCGTAGGATACCATGGCGGCGCTACTTCCGCGGCGGCAGGATCTCGTAGCGCAGGATGCGCGCGTCGACCTTGCCGATGCGCAGCGGGATCTTCTGGCTGGCGCGCAATCCCATCGACTTCGTCGCGTCCGCGTTCCCCGAGAGCACCCACGCATCACCGGGAGCGCAGTGCTCCTTCAGGAACACGCGGAGCCCTTTCCAGGACGCCTCGAGGTTGGCCGGGTCGAGCCGTTCGCCCCACGGCGGGTTCACGACGACGACGTCGGGACGGAACGGCGGTGCGTAGTCGGCGATATCCGACTTCGAGAAACGGATCGCCTCGGCGACCCCGGCGCGGGCGGCATCGCGCCGCGCGAGGCCGAGGGCTCCCGGATGGACGTCGTTGGCGGCGATGCGAAGCGAGCTGGCCGGCGTGGCCTTCGATCGCGCCTCGTCGCGTACGGCGTTCCAGGCCTTCGCGTCGAAGTCGGGCCATCGCTCGAAGGGGAACGTTCCCTCGGCGCGGAAGAGACCGGGAGCTCGGTGCGTCGCGAGGAGCGCGGCTTCGATGGCGATCGTTCCGGCTCCGCACATCGGGTCGACGAGCGCTCGCTCGGAATCGTAGCCGGCCAGGGCGAGCATGCCGGCCGCCACGGTCTCGTTCAGCGACGACTTGTGCATCGCGTCGCGATAGCCTCGCTTGTGCAGGGTCTCTCCCGACCAGTCGCGATAGATCGTGACGCGGTTGCGGTAGACCGTGACGAAGATCGGAAGATCCGCGCCGTGGACCTTCACATTGGGCCGGCGCCCCTTCTTCTTCTCACGGAACTGGTCGCACAGCGCATCCTTCACCCGCAGAGCGGCGTACTTCGAGTGCGTGATCTCAGAATCCCGCACGCGAGCTTCGACGGAGAAAGTCTGGTCGAGGCCCATGAACGAGAGCCAATCGACGGAACCGGCCAGTCGATAGAGCTCGTCGGGGTCGTGGGCCGGGCCGTGTGCGATCGCGCCGAGAACACGGATGCCGCTGCGGAGCCACAGGTTCGCGCGGTAGAGGGTCGCGGAGTCGCCATGGAACGAGACGCCGGATGCGCCGGGCTCGACCGCGTCCGCCCCGATGCGGTCGGAGCGAAGCTCGTCCGCGACGATGTCCTCGAGGCCTTTCGGACAGGTGACGAAGGATGGAACGATACCGGGCTTCCTTTCGAGCTCGCAATCCGTGCTGTGGGCAAGGCCCGGTCTTATAGCATAGGTCGGGCGTCCTCGCGCCGGTTGCGGTGGGTCGTGGCGCCGACTATGCTCGATAGGGCGATCTTTCTCCAGCAGACGAGGCGACCGATGGTTTGGATGGCAGTCATGACGAAGTGGGCAGGACGTTCGGCATGCGGGCTCGTGCTCTTCGGGGCGCTCTTCGTGACGCCGTTCGTTCGAGCGTCGGAGGACGAGTCGCAGCCCGCCCCGGAATCCGCCAGCTCGACGAGCGATGTGGACGCGCGAGTCCAGGCTGCCGTCGAGTCGATCACGCCCGACCGAGTGCAGAAGCTCGTCGATGTGCTCGCCTCGGACGAAATGAACGGCCGGTACTACCTGTCGGAGGACGGGATGCGCGCCGCGCGCTATATCGCCAAGGCGTTCAAAGAGTCGGGGCTCGAGCCCGCCGGCAAGTCCCGGAGCTTCTACCAGGGAATCGGCGTGAAGGACGCGTCGCCGAATGTCGTGGGCATCCGTCGGGGGACCGGCAAGGGACACATCTTGCTGACGGCGCACTACGATCACCTGAAGCCGAAGACGAGCGGCGCGGATCGCATCTACAACGGTGCGGACGACAACGCGGGCGGCGTCGCGGCGCTGATCGAGATGGCGCGCGCGCTCGACGAGATCGAGGTCGTGCCGCGATACTCGATTCTCTTCATTGCGTTCACTGCCGAGGAGTACGGGATGAAGGGCTCGAAGTACTACGTCGAGCATCCGCTGTTCCCGCTCGACTCGGCGCGCGCAATCCTGAACCTCGACATGATCTGTCGAGGCGAGCCCGATCTGCTCTTCGTCGAGGGAGGGCGCATGTTCCCCGAGCTTGCCGAGGCGATCCGGCGCGCGAACGCGAACCCGGCGGTTGCGCTCGACGTGCACTTCGACGAACACCCGCGATGGCTCTACATGAGCGATCAGAGGCCGTTCGTGATGAAGAAGATCCCGTCGCTCTACCTCGGGGTGGACTTCCACGAGGACACCCACAAGGTGACCGACGAAGCGGATCGGATTCTTCCCGGCCTCGCGGCCAAGACCGCGCGTCTCGCGCTGCTCGCGGCACTCGAGCTCGGAGAGATGGACGCCGAGAAGAAGACGACGTCCGGCGGGCGCCGCGATCTCTAGCGTCCCCGCATTCGAGCACAGGGCTCTCGGCCACCGAGCCGACGCCGCAGCGATCGTTCGTCAGCGGTAGTCGGATTCGCCGAGCTGGAAGTACGCCGCCCCTCGCGGACCGTGTCGCAGCCCGATCACGCCTTTGGGCTTCGGAAGTCGCGCGCCCGGCGGAAGCAGATTGCACTGGTAGTCGCCGATCGGCGCGCCCTCGATCACGAAGAGCCCGTTCGCGTCGGTCTTCCCGAGATACGCGATGCTGCCCATCGTCCGGAGAACGCTCACCGCGACCTCCGGAGCGGGCTTGCCCCCGGCGTCGGTGACGTGGATGTCGTAGCCGCAGGCGGCCTCGATCTGGATGCGGACCTCGTTCGTCGCGTCCGACGGGACGGCGATCTCGAGGACGGGGGCGAGCGGGAAGCGGCCGTCGCTCAGCACCAGCGAGTATTGTCCCGGTTCCGTCTCGGCGAACGCGAACGATCCGTCTTCGCCGAGCGGTGCATAGCGGACCGCGGGCGAGCTCTCGAGCCGGTAGAGGCTCGAGGGCGGGGCGTCGGTCGGGAACAGGAAGACCGCGAGATCGGTGGGGAGCTCCGCGAGCGTCCCGGCGAGGGCCGCGGTTCCGGAGATCGCCGGCGTCGTGTCCGGGAGGGGGGCTCCCCCAGTCGCGTCGGCGGGCGGGGCGCTTCCGGACGAGCCGGCCCCGGTCCCCTCGGATTCCGGCCGACAGGCTCCGAGAAGGGCGACCGCGAGGATGCCCCCGAGCAGGGTCCACCGGGTCCTTGCACCTGTCATTTGCGGGCTCCCGCGGGAATCGGTCCGGTCCGGGGGCATCGCCGGTCGCCCCGGTCCCGAGCAGCGTACCGCGTCCCCGGGGCGCGGCCAAGCCCGGGGCGCTATTCACCCGCGGCCGCGAATGCAATAATCCCGCGCGCCGGACGCGGATCCGAGGCGTTCGCGGGCGATGCGAACGGGCCGGGCCGGATCGAGGGCGTCCCGGCGGGAACCACAAGAAGAACTCTCACGACGGACGAGCGACCCACCATGCACAACGTTCTGATTCTGGGCGGCGGAAAGATCGGCTCCCTCATTGCGGCGATGCTCCACGCAACGGGGGACTACGAGGTGCATGTCGCGGACGCTTCCGGCTCCGACTGCGAGGCCGGCACGACTCGGGCCCTCGGAGATCACACCCTCGACCGCGTGCACACGCTCGACGTCGCGGATACGTCCGCCCTCGAGGATTTCGTGCGCCGACACGAGACGGGAGCGATACTCTCGTCGCTGCCGTACTACTGCAACCCGCCCGTCGCCGAGATCGCGCGAAAGGTCGGTTGCCACTACTTCGATCTGACCGAAGACGTCGAGGTGACCCGCAAGGTCTCCGCGCTCGCCGAGGGGGCCAATCGGGCCTTCGTTCCGCAGTGCGGGCTCGCGCCGGGCTTCATCAGCATCGCGGCCAACGAGCTGATGCAGCAGTTCGACGAGATCGAGACCGTGAAGATGCGCGTGGGCGCGCTGCCGCAGAACCCGAGCAACGTGTTGAAGTACTCGCTCACGTGGTCGACGGAAGGTCTGATCAACGAGTACGGAAACATGTGCTACGGGATCGCCGACGGCGAGTCGATCGCGATGCAGCCTCTCGAAGGGCTCGAGACGATCCAGATCGACGGCGCGGACTACGAGGCGTTCAACACGTCGGGCGGACTGGGAAGCCTGGCGGACACGTACGCGGGTCGCGTGCGCAACCTCACCTACAAGACGGTGCGCTATCCGGGGCACTGCCGGCTGATGCGCGTCCTCATGAACGACCTCAAGCTGAACGACGACCGGGCGACGCTCAAACGCATCCTCGAGAGCTCCGTTCCGCGCACCGATCAGGATGTCGTGATCGTGTATGTCGCGGTGATCGGCCGCCGCGAAGGAGCGCTCTACGAGATGAACGACGTCCGCAAGATCTACCCGGCGGAGATCGGCGGCCGCATCTGGTCCGCGATCCAGGTCACCACCGCGTCGGGCATCTGCGGGGTGCTCGATCTGGTCCTCGCGAACCCGGATCAGTACCGCGGACTCGTCGCTCAGGAAGCCTTCCCCCTGCCGGACTTCCTTAAGAACCGCTTGGGGCGGTACTACGCGACGATTTGACACACCTTCGGGAGTGCTTTTCCCAAGTTGATAGTTGTCAAGGAGTTGCCGGACGTCTCCGGTTTGACCGTCGCCCTAAGTCTCTCTCTCATCGAAATCTAGCCGCATCAGCGGTTGACACTTCGGCCGGTCCTTGCGAGAAATGGAGCATCCTTCCCACGCCGCGGAACGGGGCGATACTCCCGTAGGACCGGGAGCTCGTGGAGGCGTTGCGGGCGGGGAAGCCCTGAGACCGAGGAGGTCGGTAGATGAAATCCAGCAAACCGATTCGATTCTCCCTTACGCGTATCGGCGCCCTCTTTGCGCTCGGCGCGGTGCTCGCAGTGGCGATCGGCTCGATTCCTCTCTCCGCTCAGGGCGGGGATTCCGCCATCGAGCAGGTGCTCCAGATCCTGCGCGACGTCGAGCAGAATCCGCCGCAGCCTTCGCTCCGATCGGGCGGCGAAGCCGAGCCCCCGGGCAAGATCCCGACGGCGGGCGACTTCGGTCGCATCGTCCGAGAGGACCACGCGCCCAAGATGATCCTTCGCGGAACGTCGGCCGGTGACAGCCTCTTCGGCCGCGGCGGCAACGACATCATCTTCGGTTTCGGCGGTCCGGACCGACTCGCCGGAAACCTCGGGAACGACATCCTCGTCGGTGGAGACGGCAACGACTTCATCATCGGGAACAACGGCGTCGACTTCCTCTACGGCGAGAACGGCAACGACAACCTCGACGGATCGAACGGCGGCGACTTCATCCACGGCGGGTACGGCGACGACGAGATCCAGGCGCTCGCTGCCAACGACTACGTGAACTGCGGTCCGGGCGACGACAACGTCAACGCCGGCCTCGGCGACGACGACGTCTTCGGCGGCCCGGGAGATGACTTTCTGTGGCTGCGCTGGGGCGACGATTCCGTCGACGGTGGCGAGGGAGACGACACGGTGCATGCGGCGGGCGGGGTCAACGAGCTCGTCGGCGGCCCGGGCAACGACATTTTCTTCTACGACATCTTCGACGAGCGAGACAACGACGCCGTCGACACCATCCTCGACTTCAAGCAGGGCGAGGACAAGATTCGCGTCAACCGCGAGATCTCGGGCACGGTGAAGCGCAGCCGGGTGGACGGCGTGCGCCGCACGGAATTCCGCATCGTCGACCCGACGGGGCAGAACGTGCGCGACATCATCGTCATCGGCGTGTACGTCCGACGAAGCGACGTCGAGATCTACTAGACGCACGCCGCACTACCGAACGCTTTCGAACCCTCGCTCGCCGATCCGGCGGGCGAGGTTTTTTTCATGTTCGGACCCGACAACTGGCACCCTTGCGCTTCTGACCGAGCCCCGCGACGAGCTCTCGGCTTATCGCGAAAGAAAAAGGATCCGCGTAACCGCGTCCCCGGTCGGGTCCTCGGGCGATCGGCCGGGAAAGGCGAGGATGTTCGTGCGGGAAGGCCGGTCGGCCGCCGATACGACGGGCAGCACGAACCCACCAAAACTCGATCCCGACCGACGCGAGTCCGCTTGCGCGCTCGGGTTTGCTAGCGGCTGAGTTCGGGGCGTCGAAAAAGGGCCGTAGCGGGTCGAAAGGATCGACTTGCGGCGGCCCTGCCCACTCCGGGGTCCCACCCTCAGAGCGGCAGCACCTTGCCGGCCGTGAACTTCGTCAGGAAGATCCGATCGAGGCCCTGCTGCGTCCGGCGCGCGCCGTAGCTCGCCGTGATGCCGCCGAGGTCCATCGGGCGCGTCTGCTCGAGGGCCTGCACGAATCCCGTCCGGGTGAGCGGCCCGTGGACGCGACGCATCGCCGCCTCGAAGACTCTCCCGGCGAGGTACCCCTCGAGCGTCTCGAACCCGATCTGGTCGGCCGCGTCGGCCTCGAGCATCGCTTCGTGGTACTCGGCGACGACCGCGATCTCGGTGTCCCATGGAAACGGGACGACCTGCGATACGATGCATCCTTCGGACGCGGTCCCGAGCGATCGGAGCAGCTCGAGCGTGCCGATCTCGGACGTGCAGCAGAAGACGGTGCCGCGCAGCGCGGGGTTCTTCTTCGCGGCCTTGATGAAGGCGACGGCGGACTCGCGCGAGCCGTTGACGAGGACCGCCTGAGGCGACTGGGCCGCGATGTCGTGCAGCCCGCGCGCGATCGCGATGGTGCCCGGGCGATAGCGACCGGCCGCCGTGAGCTCGAGGCCCCGGCGTGCGAGCGCGTTCTCGAGGTCTGCCCGCGCGGCGTCACCCCGTGCGTCGTCGCGCTGCAGGAAGGCGATGCGGTCGAGCTTGCGCTCGTCGACGAGGTAGCCGACGAGGCGCTCCGTCTCTCGCGCCTGGCTGCCGCGGAATCGGACGAGGCCACCGATCATCGCGAAGACGCCTTCGCGTGCGATCAGCGCTTCGGTCGGGCGAGCGGTGCGCGGCGCTTCGGGGCGGCGCTCGACCGGCTCGAGGACGACCTCGCGCCCGTCGATGCCGCCGCGGCCGTTGAGTCGCTCGAGGAACGCGGTCAGGCCGGTGCGGATCGCCTTGGCGCCCGTGCTCGTCGTCCCTTCGCTGATGACGGACTGACCGAGGAGGATGCGCGTTTCGGTGATGCCGTTCTGTGGGGCGGGATCGGTGTCTTGCGGAATCGCGAGCAGGCCGGCGATGAGCGCGAGGAGGCGAATCATGGCAGCTCCTTGGGGGAGGCTCATTCGTTCGAGAGGGAGGGCGCGGAGAAGGATACCCCGGCAGGGGCGAGGGTCAAGGCGGCGACGGGCTAGTCGTCGGCCTTTCCTCGCTCGCGCTCGAGAGCCCGGAGCGCGGCCTCGGCGGAGTCGCGGTGGGCGGAGACGGCCGGCAGCAGGGTCAGAGCCTTCTCGTAGTCCGCGAGAGCCGTCTCGAAGGCCTGGTCGGCGGCGTCGACCTGCTCGGAAGCGAGGAGCGTTCGGGCGTGACGCGTGCGGAGCCGGCCGCGGTTCACCAGCGCCGGCGCGCATTGCGGATCGATCTCCAGCGCCTCGCCGAAGTCGGTGAGGGCCTGCATGCGTTCGCGCATCGCCTCGAAGCGCTTGCCGGTGACGTCGAGGATGCGGTCGATCTCCGAGCGGCCGACGCCACGGTTGTTGAGGAGCCCGGCGCGAAGCTTCGGATCGATCGACGCCGGACAGTCGCGAATCGCATCGCCGGTGATCGCGATCGCCTCGCGCCACGAGTCGAGGGCCTCGGCGATTCGACCGCCGCTGCGATGCTCGACGGCTTCCTGCATCCGCGCGAGAGCCTGCATCCCGAGGTCGTGCGCCGGGGCGGACCGGGAGGACTCGGCTTCGAGGTCGACTACCGGGCCGGCGTCCGGGAGCACGGGGCCGACCGGCGGTCGCGCGCGATGCGTCGACAAGGTGGCGACCACACCCACGCCGCGCTCGAGGTCCATCGCACGGGCGTTCAGGCGTCGAGCCTCGTCGGGGTCTTCCTCGAGCAGCATCCGGCCGAGCTCCCGCAAGGCGCCGACGTGAGCGACGTCGAGATCGTAGACGATGCGCTCGAGATGGCGGCGCGAGCGCGCCGTGTCGCCGTCCTGCAGTCGGGCGAGAAGGGCTTCACCGAAGAGGGCGTCCACGCTCCGAAAGGACAGCTCGGAGGTCTCGCGGATCGCGAGGTCCTTGCGGGCCTGCTCGAGGTAGTGGCCGGTGACGAGCGACGTCGGAGGGCCTCCCATTTCCGGGGGCCGGGCGACGAAGTCCACGAGGACGAGCCCGCGGAGGAAGCGCGCCTCGTCGAGATCGGGATCGAGGGTGAGCGCGCGATCGAGGGCCGCGAGGGCTTCGCGGAACTTCTCACGCTCGTACAGGATCGATCCCATCAGGTAGTGCCCGTGCGGGACGTCGCTCCGGGCGAGGGCTTCGGCGCACAACGATTCGGCCTGCAGCAGCTTCTCGTCGCGAACGTCCTTGTGCCCGGCGCGGAAGGCGTCCTCGGCGTCGCGGATGAGAGCGGATACGGCGTTCGAGAGCTGCAGCGCCTGCTCGGTACCGCGTCGCGTGGCGCGCTCGCTCGCGACGAGGACGATCCCCGCGATCCCGACGAGCAGTGTGGCCACGCCGGCGGCCTTCAGCGGAGCGCTTCGGCGTCGGGCGAACTTGCGCATCTTGTAGGCGAGCGACGGTCGGCGAGCGAGGATCGGCTCGGCGGCGAGCCACCGCCTCAAGTCGTCGCCGAGCTCCCGGGCGCGAGCGTAGCGGGCCTCGGGCTCCTTTGCCATCGCCTTGCGAACGAGGGTCTCGAGATCACGGTCGATATCGGTGCGCAACCGGCGCAGGGGCGGGGGCTCGTCGTCGCCGATCTGCCTCAGTATATCGAGCAGGTCGTCCCCCGCGAACGGCGGCCGCCCAGCGAGGCACGCGTAGAGCGTCGCGCCGAGGCCGTAGACGTCGGTCCGCTCGTCGACTTCGCGGATGCTCCCCCGCGCCTGCTCGGGAGCCATGTACTCGGGCGTTCCGAGGAGGTGTCCGGTGACGGAAAGCGAGGATTCGACGGTGGTCTCCTTCGCGAGACCGAAGTCGAGCACGTACAGGCTCGCGTCGGGGCCGGAGCCCGTCACCATGAAGTTGGTGGGCTTGAGGTCGCGGTGCACGATGCCGGCGCGATGGGCGTAGTCGACCGCATCGGCGGCGGTGGCGAGCAACGCGGCGAGGTGTCTCGCATCGTCGCGCGGTACGGCTTGCAGCGAGACACCTTCGACGAGCTGCATCGCGATGTAGTCCGGCGTCGCCTCGTAGATCGCCGCGATGTTCGGATGCTGGAGCCGCGCTGCCGCCAGGGCTTCCCTCGCGAAACGCTGGCGCAGCGTCGTGCTCGCGCCGGCATGCTCGCGGAGAACCTTCAGGGCGACCCGCCGCCCGAGTCGCGTATCCTCGGCCTCGTAGACGACGCCCATGCCGCCGCTCCCGAGCTCGCCGAGGATCCGATACGGCCCGACGGTGTCGCGCGACGTGCCGGCATCCGGTTCGGGCTCGGCGCCGACGTCGGTGAGCCGCCGGATCGCGTCGTCGTCGAGAGGGCGGGTCATGTCGCGCTCCCGAACATCCAAGTGAGCTCGGCCTGATAGTCCTCGTCGCTGCGGACCGTCTCGAGGATCTTGGCGCGCAGTCGCGAACGGTAGCGCCGCTTCACGTGCTGCAGATAGTTCGACACGTCGGATGTCGAGATCCGATGACGCTCGGCGAGGGCGCGGTAGTCGAGCCCCTCTTCTCCCGCGACGAAGTACGCCTCGAACACGCGGAAGTAGGTTTCGCGGTCCTCGGCTTCGAGCTCGGTGCGGATCTCGTCGAGAGCGCCCGAAACGAGCTCCCGTCGCCACGTGGCGTCGAGGATCTCGTCGGGAGTCTTCGTCGAAGGATCTTCGAAGGCCGGCGAAGCGTCGTCGAGGTCGGCGCTCCCTTCGAGCGACAGCCGGATCCGGCCGCCGCCTCGCTTCTGCGTCTGCTCGGCGCGCGCGCGATCGATGACGTAGTGATCGAGCGCCGTCTTCACGAAGCTGCGAAACCGGCCTCGCGTGCGATCGGCGCGCTCGAAGAGGTTCCCTTCGAGGATCCGCACGAAGAAGTCCTGCGTCGTGTCACGGGCATCCTCGGCGGAGAGCCGGTACTTCGCGAGCAGGTAGGCATGCACCGGACGCCAGTACGCCACCAGGAGCGTCTCGAGCTCGGGGTCGGTCGCGTCGCTGCCGTCGCCGGCGATCTTGAGGACGCGGGACCAGCAGGTGCTGGGAAATCCCGCGTTCGATCGATTCGTGCTGGTATCCTGTGGGTCCAAATCAGGCCGGTCTCTTTTTTTCCACGGTCTCGTACGAGAATCCGGCGGGTTCTCGTAACGGCTCGTGGGCGACAAGGGGACTCACGGAGGCTGCCATGAAGCACAGGAAGCACGCAAGCATTCTTTTCGGGCTGATCCTCGGGCTGCTGGGAGGCGCGCTCGCGCCGACGGCCGGGGCGATGGACGAAGGCTCGCTCGAGTCGATTCTCGGTCACGACAGCGAGGGCGCGGCGCTCGAGATCCGCGGCGACGTCCGCGCGTTCTGGCGGACTCAGCACGAGATCACGCCGCTGTCCAAGGGGACGTTCCGGTTCGCCCGCGACGCGAAGGGCGGGCGGGTGCTGGTACTCGAGATGCCGGTGCTCGCGCACATCGAGTACGGGGCCAACGCCGCCCATGTGTGGGAGGTCGATCCCGTCGCCGGACCGCAGATCCTCACGGGCGAGAGCGCGAAGACGCTCCGGCGATTGCTCGCGGCGATCGAGGGAGGCACGTGCTGGAAGGCGGCGTACGAGAGTGCGGCGCGCGACGGCGACGGCTTCCGGATGTCGCCGAGCGACGATCCCGGCGATCTGTGGAAGGTCTCCGACGGGCGGCTCTCGCATGCCGAGCTCACGCACCGGAACGGTCGAGGCGAGGCGCTCCGTCTGAGCCTCGAGATCGGCGACTGGAAGGGACAGGGCCGCGACGCGTACCCCGGTCGCGTCACGCTCGACCGCGAGCACAACCGGTTCACCCTCGAGGCGAAGGACGTGAAGCGAGGCGACGTCGCGGCCGTCGCGCCGGCGGCAGAGCTCATGGCTCGCGTCGAGTCCCGCAAGAAGGCCGGGCCGGACTCGCCGGAGCTCGTGACGCTTGCGGAGGTGCCGGTCGCGAGCATCCGGTCGAAGGTGAGCATGGCGGAGATCAGCGGCGCGCTCGGCGAGATGTTGCCCGCGATCCTCTTCGCGTGTCAGCAGCAGGGCATCGCCCCGATCGGCGCGCCGTACACCCGCTATCATTCGATGGAAGGGATGACCGCCGACATCGAGGTCGGCTTCCCGGTGGCGAGCAAGGTCAAGGGGACGGATCGCATCAAGGCGTCGACCCTTCCGGCGGGGCGGGTCGCGACGACCTGGCACGTCGGCCCGTACCACACGCTCGGCCAGACCCACACGCGGCTCATGACTTGGGTGTCCGAGCAGGGCATGATGCCCGGTGGCGCGCCGTGGGAGATCTACTGGACCGATCCGGGTCTCGAGGCCGACCCGGGCAAGTGGCGCACGCAGATCGTGCTTCCGGTCCGTTCGAAGTAGGAGCGACGCTCGCTCCCGACGTCCGCGGTCCGTGCGGGCGTCGGGAGCGGCGGGAACCCTCGGCTAGTGTCGGGACGACTCTTCGGCACAGCGCCAGACGCGCGTCGCCTCGAAGAAGCGTCCGTCGACTTCGGCCTCGACGTGCACGGTGTGCTCGCCGGGGCCGAGGCGCCGTGCGATCGAGATCGGTCGGGGCGGGAACACGATCGTCTCACCGCCTTCCGGCAGGCGTGCCGGGACGACTCGCTCGAGGATCTTGCGGGTGACATCGCGCCCGTCGATGAGGATCCGCTTCCACTTCACCGGACCGAGGTCGCCCGGCGTCTCGACCACGAAGCCCAGATTCAGCTTCTGCCGGAACGTGAGGAGCGTATCGGCGGGGGAGACGTCGAGCCGGATCTCGTCCCCCGCGAACAGCTCGCCGCGAAGCGTCCAGGTCGTGTCCGAACCTTCGCCGAGTGCGTGGAAGCGGCTGCCGATCACCGCGACATCGCGGAGGCGTTCGAAGCCGGCGGGCGCGTCGAAGGCCGACGGGACGACCGTCCATCGATCCGCGATCGGCTCGTAGCGGTAGACGGCCGACAGGTCTTCGGCGAACAGGTACAGGACGTCACCGCGTCGTGCGGTCTTGCCGACGACGGGAGGAGCGGCGCGCGGGGTCTCGAAGGAGTTCTTCTCGGGGTTGTAGACGTCGATGGGAAGGACCTCGAGGCGTTCGCCGAGCCCGCCGACGATCCAGATCTCGCTTCCCATCACGTACGCGCCGCCGTTGCCGGTGTGCATGGCGAAGCGTGGACGCGGCATGTCCGCGATCGGCGCGACGGTTCGACGCTCGGGGTCGAACCGATGCGACTCACGACGCAGGCGGTAGTTTCCTTCGGCGTCGATCGTGAGCCCGCCGAACAGGTAGATCGCGCCCGAGTGAGCGACGACCGAGGCGAGCGACGTCCCGCGGCCTTCCCCGGGGATCTGCGCGACGTCGGCGACCCATCGATCGGCGGCCGGTGCGTAGCGATGGATGGCCGAGACGGGCGAGTCGGTGCCCGGTCGGCGGCCGCCGAACAGAAAGATGCCGCCGTTCGTCGAGGCGACGGAGCCGTCGACCACGCCGGCGCACTCGGGGAGGTCGGCGAGCCGATGCCAGGCCTGGCCCGCGGGATTGAACGCGAACGTGTCGCGGCCCACGCCGCCGCACTTGCCTTCGCCGCCGCGTTCTCCACCGACGTGGTAGATCTGGCCGGCGTAGGCGACGGGGGAGGAGGCCGGGGGCGCCGGCGGCTCGGTCTCGAGCACGGTCCAGCGGAGCTCGGTTGCGTGGACGACGCTCGCACCGAGCGTCGCGTGAATCAGCATGAGGAACGCGATGGCGATCCCGAAACGGACCGATCGCGGGAGTCGTGAAATCTGCATCGAAGGCTGCCTTTCCAGCTCGGGCACGGATCCGGCGATCGATCGAGTGTGCGGGAGGAGCCTTCGCAAGCGGGGTGCCGCAATGCGCGATGGCTTCGAAGAAGTCGGCGAAGGGATTCGCGACCTGCGGGTTACAGGACGGGATCGAAGACGCGCGATCTCGGCGCGTTCCTCTCGATGTGATGACGACGTTCATCGTTCGCGACGCGGGTGTCGCGAATTGTCGACGCGGTGTCCGTAGGCCGCCGATGTTTTTCTCGGCGCGCCGGATCCGGCGACTCGCTAGGGCCCGTTGGGCTTCGCCGAGCGTCCTTCGAATCGTTGCAGAAAAGAGCGTGGGAGCTCTCAAGAATGGCGAACCAACGGTCGAAGAGGGGCCTCGCTCACGCCACCCGGAACCTGCTCCCCGGTTGTCCGAGAGCTCTCCCGACGGATCGCACCCAGCGCGCTTTCTCCTTTCTCTCGCGGAGAAGGTCTACGAACAGGGAGGTGCTCATGCCCGAATCTCGGCACGCGGTGGTCTTCTTTCGTATCGCTTTCGTGCTGGCATTGATCTTCGGATTGCAGCAACCCGGGGTCGCCCAGAAGCTCGACTGGGACGGCAACGCGCTCGAGACGGGTAAGTCGCCCGACTTCGTTCCGCTCGTCCCCGGGGAGGTCGAGAACGCGTTTCCCAATCCGGGTGACGTTCGCGGCCTGGCGTTCCGGGACGGATTCCTGTGGGGGATCAACCGGGACGCGACGCTCTTCCAGATGGACAAGGAGAGCGGACTCGTGGTGTCCGTGCTCGGTCTCAGCGGGGCCGGTGACAGCACGTCGGGTCTCGCGTGGGACTCGCGCCGCGAGCGCTTCGTCGTGACCGACGCCCTCAACGACGAGATCCTTCTCGTCGACCCGTTCGGCAGCCTCCTGTCGAGCTACCCCTCGCCCGGCATCGGTCCTCTCGGCGCCGCCTATGATCCCGTCCGCGACGGCTACTGGATCACGGACTGGGAGGAAGGGCGGCTGTACCTCATCGACCCCGACACCGGAGCCGAGCTGCGTTCGCTCGACGTGTCGGGATTCGCATCGAGGCTTTCCGGAACCGGGTACGATTCGGTGAACGACGTGCTCGTGTTCAACGATCGCCAGAACGCGATCGTGCACCTGATCTCCGCGAAGGACGGCTCGCCGATCGACGAGTTCCCGCTTCCGAATCCGGCGATCAACAACGGGCAGGGCGTCGCCGTCGATCCCGGTGATCTGACGGGCTACGTCTCGCACTTCGAGGACGAGACGATCTACGAGATCGACCTCGGACTCGAGCCCGCCGAGTGCTTCCTCGTGCTCGGTCCGGCTCCCGGTTCCCGGTCGTTCGCACCCGATGGCTACGCGTTCGCGACGCAGGTCAAGCGCGTGATCGAGTGGTACCCGGTGACCATGGAAGAGTATCCGGTGCTGCCGATCGCGGTGCTGGCGCGACGCGTGGACGGCTGGAAGCCCGCCACTTCGGGCGGAGTCGAGTCGCAACCGTGGAGCTTCGTTGCGCAGGTGGTGATGCACAACCCGGGGGTGTTCCCCAAGAATCCGGAGCAGGGATCCCGCGGCGTGCTGGTGAGCGTGCAGGCGGACGGCTCGGTCCTGTTCCGGAGGTACGGCGTACGGGACGGAATGGACCTTGAAACGGCAGTGGTGCCGGGGGAGAGCGGGGAGACCTGCATCGAATTCCCCTTCACGGTCGACGGAATGCAATAGGGATCGGCATCCGGTAAGCGGATCGACCCACGAAGTCGGTACGACCCGAAAAGGACGCCTCGGTGACGGTGGGACCGTCACCGGGGCGGACTCCTCCCTGCGCGTGGAGAGCGGACATGCTACGCTCCCAACGAACCGCGCTGCGGATCCTCGGGAGAGACTCCCGTCCGCCGCGCGTCGGCTCGATGCGGAGATCGAAGCGTGGCAGGTATCACCATCGTCTACGGCGTGATTCTGATTGTGCTCGGAGTGGGAGGCTACTTCGGTTCGGGCGGCGCGAGCATCACCGCGCTCTTCCCGGCCTTCTTCGGGATCCCGATCACGATCTGCGGCTTCGTCGCCAAGAAGGAGCACCTCCGCAAGCACGCGATGCACGGGGCGGTGCTTCTGGGCCTGCTCGGTGCGCTCGGAACGGCGCGGGGGCTCCCCGGTTTCTTCCAGTGGATTACCGGAGGGGACGTCGAGCGTCCGATGGCGGTGATCGCGCAGACCGTCATGTTCGTGCTGTCGGCGGGCTTCGTGGTGCTGTGCGTCCGCTCGTTCATCGCGGCGCGCAAGGCCATGACCTCCTGAGAGAGGCCCTCACCGACCCGGCGGCGCTACTTCCCCTGCGACGAGTGTCCGCTCACCGCTCGCCACTCGCCCGATCCGGCCTTCTCGAGCAGCATCGTAAGGCAGCCCTCGAAGGCCAGCTCATCGCCCGAGGAGAGACGTAGCTGCGAGTCCCACAGTGCCGAGACGTTCGCGACCGTGGTCGAGAGCGGATCGATCTTCGTCTCGATCAGCACCGTGGTGAGGTCCCCCTCGCGAAGCGACTCGTGAACCGTGACGATCGCTTCGGGATCGCGGTACCTCAGCTTGCCGTCCTCGTACCAGTGGAAGCGCTCCCCGGGGAGGTACAGGTTGCGGATCCGATCCGCGTCGGCCGAGAGGAACGCGTCCATGTACTCGTCGAGGTAGGCCTCGACTTCCGTCTGGACGGCGGAGCGCTCGGCGCTGGAAAGCTCGGCGCCGGTGGGCGGTGCCTGGCTGCAGGCGCTCACGAGAACGGCGCACACGATCAGAGCACACGTGGACAGCGTCGTCTTGCGGGTCATCACTCGCTCCTGGGTCGGGGTCCGGGGTGGGGCTAGTCGGTTTCTTCGAGTAGCGCGCGGGCGGCGTCGTGAATCGATTCGTCCGAGGGGAGCACCAGATTGGCGGCGGGACCGAGGGGGATGTACGTGTCTTCGCCGACGATCCGGGTCGCACGAACACCGCGGGTCCGTTCCATGAGGGCGGCGAGGATCGCTTCGCTCGTGCCGCCGGTGCGGCGGCCTTCGTCGACGACGAGGACCCGTCCGCACTCGGTCGCATGCCGGGCGAGGCCTTCCTCGTCCATCGGGGAGATCCACCGAAGGTCGACGACCCGCGTCTTCTTTCCCGTCTCGTCCGCGATGCGCTTGGCGGCGCGCAGCGACATCGGGACGCCGTTGCCGAAGGTCACGATGAGGAGATCGGTCGCGTCCTCGTGATAGACGCGCATCTCGCCGAGCGGGACGGCCTGGTCGGGCGGCGGATAGGCGAAGCTCCACCCCTTGTCGCGCGGCTCGTACAAGTCCTTCGTCATGTAGAGCGCGATCGGCTCGAGGAAGGCCACCACACGGCCGTTCACATGGGCGAGGGCCATGGCCGTGCGCATCATCCCGACGGCGTCGTCACCGCGCGACGGGCACGCGATCACGAGGCCCGGGATATCGCGCAGCGCCGCGATGCTGTTGTCGTTGTGGAAGTGGCCTCCGAATCCCTTCTGGTACCCGAGGGAAGCGATCCGGATCACCATGGGATTGCGGAACTGGTCGGTCGAGAAGAACTGCGTCGAGCACGCTTCGCCGCGGACCTGGTCGGCCGCGTTGTGCAGATAGGCGAGGTACTGGATCTCGGGGATCGGGAGCAGCCCGAGGTACGACGCTCCCTGCGCGAGCCCGAGGATCGTCTGCTCATCGAGCAGCGTGTTGAAGACCCGCCCGCCCTTGAAGGTCTGGAAGAGCCCGGTGGTGACGTGGTACACGCCACCCTTGTGCGCCACGTCTTCGCCGAAGATCATCGCGCCCGGATACTTCGCGAGCAGATCGTGAAGCCCCTGGTTGATCAACGCGGCCATGTGCTTCGGCGATCGCTCTTCCGGAAGAGACTGATCGGCGAACGCGGCGGCTCGTTCCGCGGGATCCGCCACGCGGGTCGCCTCGGCGCGGACGCGGTCCTCGTCGTACGGCGCGAGCGGCGCGAGGATCGAGGGCGCGTCCGTGAGCTTCGGGCGCTTCGTCGCCTTCCGTCCGGCTTCCTCGACGAGCTTGCGCGTGGTCTCGTACATCTCGAGGACGTCGGCCGCGGTCACGTACCCTTGCTCGATCGCCGTGCGCGCCGTCGCCAGCAGCGGGTCGCGGGCTTCGGTCGCCTCGATCTCGGACGGGTCGCGATACTCGCTCTCGATGTCGGTGCCGGCATGGCCGAGCAGCCGCACGACCTCGAGGTGAAGGAACACCGGCCGCCGGTACGTGCGGCAGTAGTCGACGGCTTCGGAGGCGACGCGATAGGCCTCGACGATATCGGTTCCGTCCGCGCGGAAGTACTTGATGCCGGGCTTCGGCTTGAAGGTCGCCTCGATCCAGCGGGGCGGGGTGCGTACCGAGATCCCGAGCCCGTTGTCCTCGCAGACGAACAGGATCGGAACGGGCAGCTTCTGGTAGCCGGCCCATGCGGCAGCGTTGAACGCTCCGAGCGCCGTGCTGTGGTTGACGCTCGCGTCGCCGAACGAGCAAACGACCAGGCTATCCACCGGGATGGGCATCTCGATGCCGAGCTTGCCGGCGCGGCGCAGGCCGACGGCCATGCCCACCGCCTTCGGCACGTGGCTCGCGATCGTGCTCGTCTGCGGCAGCACCCACATCGGCGCGCTTCCCCAGACCTTGTGCCGTCCGCCGGAGATCGGGTCCTCGGAGCTCGCGACGACCGAGAGCATCGTGTCGTAGAGCGGGTCGACCTCGCCGTGCTTGCGCGACCGCTCCATCATGAAGCCGCCGCTACGGTAGTGCAGGAACGCGGGGTCGGTGGTGCGCGTGAGGCGACCGATCGCGGCGTTGCCTTCGTGGCCGGCGCTGCCGATCGTGTAGAACGAATCGTTGGTCGCGCGGAGCTCGCGAGCCGCAAGGTCGAGATGACGAGCGCGGATCTGCGACTCGAGGATCTCGATCAGGGCCGCGCCCGTGAGCGGAGACTCCGGCCGCACGCGATCCTCAGGGCGGCGACCGAGGATCGTGCTATCCGTCCATTCCTCGACGAATCGCGTGAAGTTCTCGTCGACGATCTTGGCGCGATTGTACTGGGGGACCGCCATCGCTGTTCTTCGTCCGGTCTCTTCGTCAGGTCGACGCTAGAAAGCGGCGTGACCGGTGAGCTCGCGTCCGATGACGAGCTCGTGGATGGTCTCGGTCCCCTCGTAGGTGATCACACTCTCGAGGTTCAGCATGTGGCGGATCGCGTGGAACTCGACGCTGATGCCTCCCGCCCCGAGCAGATCGCGCGCGTCGCGGGCGATGTCGAGCGCCATGCGCACGTTGTTCCACTTTGCCATGGAGACGTGCGAGTGGTGCAGCTCACCCGCGTCCTTCAGACGGCCGAGCTGGTGCGACAGGAGCTGCGCCATCGTGATGCGTCGGCACATGTCGGCGAGCCGGCGCTGGATGGTCTGCGTGTGCGCGATCGGCCGTCCGAACACGACGCGCGTCTTGGCGAAGTCGAGCGCTTCCTCGAAGCACGCGTGCGCCGCACCGATCGCGCCCCACGTGATGCCGTAGCGCGCCTGCGTGAGGCACCCGAGCGGACCGCCGAGGCCCTTCGCTTCCGGCAGGCGGTTGCTGTCCGGGACGCGTACGTTGTCGAAGAAGAGCTCCGACGTGATCGAGGCCCGCAGCGAGAACTTCTTGAGGATGTCGCGCGACGTGAAGCCGGGCATGTCCTTCTCGACGATGAAGCCGCGGACGCCCTCGTCGGTCATCGCCCAGACGATCGCGAGGTCGGCGATCGTGCCGTTGGTGATCCACATCTTCGCGCCGTTGAGGATCCAGTCGTCGCCGTCGCGCTTGGCGTGGGTCTTCATGGTGCCCGGATCGGAGCCGCCGTCCGGCTCGGTGAGGCCGAAGCAGCCGATCGCCTCACCGCGAGCCATGCGCGGGAGCCACTGCTGCTTCTGCGCTTCGCTGCCGTAGGCGTAGATCGGATACATGCACAAGCTGCCCTGGACCGACACGAAGCTCCGGATGCCGCTGTCTCCGCGCTCGAGCTCCTGGCAGACGAGGCCGTAGCACACGTTGTTGAGGCCGGCGCACTCGTAGCCCTCGTAGTTGCAGCCGAGCAGTCCGAGCTCGGCGATCTCGGGGATGAGCTCCTTGGGGAAGCGATGCTCATCGAACGCGTCGCCGATGACCGGGATCACCTTGGAGTCGACGAACCGTCGGACGGAGTCCTGGACCTGTCGCTCTTCTTCGGAGAGAAGGCTGCGGACGTCGTAGTAATCGGTCGGGGTCGGGCTGGATTTGGCGAGGGTCTTGTGCATGGAACGAAACCGTATCTGGAAAAGGGGTTGGGGCGGCGACGGGCCGGCTCCCGGAGTGACGTAACCATAACAAATAGCCGCCGCTTGGAGCCTCCCCCGAGCGGCCGTGAATCGGGGTCGTCGACCCGAAGATTCTGTCGAATGGAACGTTAGCTCGGGCCGGCCGGTAGCTCTTGCCGAGGGGGGCGCCTCCGCCTAGAATGGCCGGTCCGATCGAAGTCCCATCCCGCCGGCGCCAACGACTCTCGCCCGACGTCCGCTCCAAGGCGTAGGGCCCCATCACAACGGAGGTCCAGTCCATGCATTCCGTCCGAAGCTCTCGCCCCGGATCCGTCCTGGTGACCGCGGTCGTCGGGCTGTTCGTGGGCGCGGTCCTGCTCGCCGGTCCGGCCCTCGGACAGTTCGCGGGCGCCGGCGCCGATGTCAACGTCAGCATGCTGTCCGGGAACGAGTCCGAGGTGAGCATCGCGGTGAACCCGCTCGATCCGCTGAACCAGGTCGTCTGCGGACACGCTCCGGGCTTCACGGTGATGAGCACGTTCTACACGAAGGACGGCGGCGCGAGCTGGACGTACGTTCCGCTCGGCCAGACGGAGGACGGGCGTCCGACGAGCTTCCGGTTCGATCCGACGGTCGCCTTCGCGGGAGACGGCAACGTCTACGTCGGATACGGCGCGGGCGCCGGTTCGGATCGCGCGCTGATCTGCGCTCGGAGTACCGACGGCGGTGAGACGTACGACCTCTTCACGCTCGTGGACGAGAACGACTCGAGCCTGGACAAGTGGATCGTCAGCACCGGAGTG
>CAZQZX010000089.1:0-24209 GCA_964597885.1 uncultured Planctomycetota bacterium | reverse complement strand
CAACGCGTCGCGATCGCGCGCTCCCTCGCGAACGATCCGCTCATCCTGCTCGCCGACGAGCCCACCGGAAACCTCGACTCTAGGACCGCGGAAGACATCCTCGAGGTCCTGATGAACCTGAACGAACAAGGCAAGACGCTGATCGTCGTGACCCACGACGAAGGCATCGCCGAGCTCGCCCAGAATGTCCTGCGCCTTCGCGACGGCAAGATCGATCGCGTCGAGAAAGGCGGCCGCGCAAAGGTGGAGACGGCGTCGTCCGGTCCCTCCGCAGCCGCGCCCTAGCGCCTCGATACCGCACCCCAAAGCGCTCGCTCAAGAAAGTCTTCGATGACGTCGAACCGCCTGTTCCAGATCGTCAAGCTAGGGCTGAAGAGCCTTCTGCTGCACAAGCTCCGCTCGGGGCTCACGATGCTCGGCATCGTCTTCGGCGTGTGCTCGGTCATCGCCATGCTGTCGATCGGCGAGGGCGCGAGCTACGAGGCCCAGCAGCAGATCCGCGAGATGGGCGCGAACAACATCCTCGTGCGCTCCGTGAAGCCCCCCGAGGACCAGACGTCGAGCGCGCAGAACACGCGCGTGATCAACTACGGCCTGACCTACGCCGACGCCGCACGGCTCGAAGAAACCATCCCGACGGTCGAGGTCATCGTCCGCACGCGCGAGAACCAGAAGGACATCCGCTACGCCGATCGTCGCTCCACCGCACGCGTGCTCGGCACCGTGCCGTGGTACCCCGAGATCGCCAATCACGAGGTTGCCGAAGGCCGATTCTTCGGGCCGATCGACATACGCAACATGACGAACGTGTGCGTGCTCGGCAGCACGGTGTCCGATCACCTCTTCCCCTTCGAGAACCCGCTCGGCAAGATCATTCGCGTGGGGAGCGAGTACTTCCGGATCATCGGCGTGATGGAGCCCAAATCCTCATCGGGTGACACCGGTGACGCCGAGGCGGGCGTGGCTGCCGACTACATCTTCGTGCCGATCTCGACGGCGCGCACGTGGTTCGGTGAGTACAACACCAAGCAGTCCGCAGGCTCGCGCGAGACCGAGCTGGTCGAACTGCACGAGCTGCAGGTGCGGGTCGACGACATCAACCGCGTCGAAGCCACCGCGGCCGTCGTCCGATCGACGCTCGACCAGTTCCACAAGAAGAAGGACGTCGAGGTCATCGTCCCCCTGGAGCTGCTCGCCCAGGCCCGCGAGACGCAGCGCATCTTCAGCATCGTGCTCGGGTCGATCGCCGGCATCTCGCTCCTTGTCGGCGGGATCGGCATCATGAACATCATGCTCGCCACCGTCACCGAGCGCACGCGCGAGATCGGCATCCGCCGCGCCCTGGGGGCCAGGCGCAGCCACGTCGTGACGCAGTTCGTCGTCGAGACGATGGTGCTGTCGGTGTCGGGAGGATTGCTCGGGATCGCGCTCGGGCTGATCGTCCCGTGGCTTGTCACCGAGTTCGCGGACATGAAGACGATCGTGACGCCGCCGACGCTCATCCTCGCGTTCGGTATCTCGGCGACCGTGGGGATCGTCTTCGGCCTGTATCCGGCCTGGCGCGCGGCGAACATGGACCCGATCGAAGCCCTCCGCCACGAGTAGCGAAGGCCGTTCGGATCAGGCGATCGCGGGATTCCAGCGGGCGAGAATCGCCGGGATCTGATTCAGCGCCTCGATCGTCGCCCCCGGCGTCACCTCGGTATCCCCTTCGAACGCACGGCGCGTCTGGCGCGGATGGAACTTGAGCACGGTGCGAAGGCCCGCGCGCGAGGCTCCGAGCAGATCCTCCTCCAGATCGTCTCCGACGAAGACCGCCTCCGACGGCTCGATACCGAGCGCGTCCACGGCGTGACGGAAGATCGCGGGATCCGGCTTGGCGCGACCGAAGTCACTCGAGAAGACCTGGACGTCGAGAAGCGAGAGCAGCTCGTATCGCGCGAGGTCCCGCAGGACGAACTCCTTCGGCCACGACGTGTTCACGACGACGCCGAGACGAAGACCCGACTGTCGCAGCTCGACGAGCGTCGACAGGGTATCCGGGTAGAGGACGGCGCGATCGGAAAGGACTTCGTGGTGCGCGCGCAGCACGTCCGGGAGCTCTTCGTGAGGCACCGCGATCCCGTAGCCGCCGAGGAGGCTCGAGAGCGCGTGAAGGAGGCGTGCATCGGCCGGCAGCTCGTCTTCGCCGTTCACGGACCAGGTCGTCGCGAAGTCGGCCTCGAATCGCTGACGCGAGGGAAGGGTGACGTCCCGCGCGTCCAGGAAATCGTAGAGGCGCCCGAGAGCGTTCTCGAAGGCACCGGCACCCGGTCTCGATTCGTACTCGAGGAGCGTATTGCCGAGGTCGAACAGGATCGCGCGAATCATCTGCGAGTCTCTCTTTCCCACCATTGTCTGGTCAGGACCGGGACCCGATCATCTCGGGATCAGGACTCCTTCGAGGAAGACGAGGAGTTGTGATGGTCCGTCTTCTTGATGCGCTTCTGGAAGGACTCCCAGTCCTCCTTGCTGAAGAGGTGCACCTTGCCACCGCAGTCCACACAGAACGAGAAGTTGTAGCTCTGCAGGTAGTTGACGTACTTCTCGCACGTCGGGCACCACTTGTATTCGTCGTCGTAATTCATGGCTAGCAACCTTGAGACATCAGGCGCCGAGGAAGGGGCGGATACGACCGGCAGAACCCTCTCCCCACGGCCTCGGGGTCGGGACACTATGCAGGCAGATTGTCGGAAGGACTGCGGGGGGAGTTGAGGCAAATTCCCAAGCGGGACAGGCACTTGGGAGGCCCGGGACGTCTCGAGGGGAGCGTTCTGTCAGCCGCGGGGACGAAAAGCGCGCATCGGAAGCCTGACAATCAACCGGTTCACGTTGATTTTCGTGGACAAATCATCTACGCTCGGTGAAGAGCATTCTCCAGGGAAGAGGGTGCGGTCCTGGGTGCCTTCCAATCCGACCTATCGCAACTCGCTTTGCACCGGGCACTTAAGCGATCCGCCCCAGGCCGAAACGCATTTTCCGGCACGTTGGGTACAGAGGTTGCGAATCATTCGTCAATTTTCGCCCCGTCATGTCCGATGAAAAGCTCAGCCTGACCCGTGATGGCAGGTGCCCGATCGAGCGGTAGAAAGGACCCGGTATCATGAATCGCCTTATCTTCATCGCCTTGGCGCTCACGGTATGCCTTCTCGGCGCCCTCCATTTCGACGCCTTCGGCGCCGAGCCCATGGGCGAGAAGAAGAAGGTGACCGTCGACAAGGAAAAGGTGTATCTGGGGTCCCCCTCGAACTTCAAGAAGGCCGGCGCGGTCAACCTCGGCCAGATCTTCAAGCAGACGGCGCCCTACAAGCAGATCCGTCGCGAGAAGCTCGACAAGACCGATCCGAAGTACCGGATCCTCATCGTCGAGGCCAACAAGATCGCGAAGAAGGCCATGGCGAAGGTGCGCGACGAAGCGGGCTACGACCTCGTCGCGGAAGTCGGGCACATCAAGGTCGAGGGCGAGAAGGTCCCCGACATCACGCAGCTGGTAATCGACGCCCTGTAGGATCGAGCGCCCTCGGTGAGCGACGCTCGGTTGCGGAGAGAAGACTCATGACAGCCTGGCTCGCATCTGCCTTCTCTTCCCGAGCCGTCCGGCTCTCTCCGCTCTTCATCCTCGGCCTGACGATCCTCTGCGCCTGCCAGTCGACCCAGACCACCACCGAGTTCATGACCCCCCACTCGGACAGCCCGGTTCGGGTCGAGTCCGAGAGCCCCCAGAGCTACTACTCGTACCAGGACATCGAGGACGAGCCCGTCCCCGATGATCTCCCTTACGACGGACTCGTGCTGTCGGACGCCAACGGCGCGCTGCGCAAGTTCTACTGGCTGCGCCCCAACCGCTTCAAAGCGCTCCAGGGCCTCATCACCGAGTTCACGGGCATTCCCGCGAACCAGATCGTGAGCCAGCCCGACTGGGGCGAGAAAGGCGGCGCCGCCGGGCCCGGCTTCGACTTGATGATCGTGACCGGCACCGAGGATCAGTTCCTGCTCGTCGACGACTTCCTCGACAGCATCGAGGCGCAGACCCCGATGATCGAGATCGAGGCGCAGGTGGTCGAGCTCGTGAACACCGACGAGTTCCAGCTCGGTGTGCAGACGTTCATCACCGAGGTCGGCAAGGACGGCGGCAACAACCCCGAGACCTTGTTCCGCGACATCAACGGCGTCTTCGATACCGAGGACTTCATCCAGTCGGAGCTGCTCGGCTCGACGTTCCAGGGCTTCCTGATGAACCTCGGAACGATCCACGACGAGATCGGCTGGGACATCCTCATCCAGGCGCTCGCCGAGAAGCGACTCGCCAACATCCTCTCCGCGCCGAAGATCACTGTCCTGAACGGGTTCAAGGCCGACATCATCATCGGTGAGGAAGTCCCGATCCAGACGTTCAAGTCGGTCGCCGGAACCGCGCTCGTCGACGTGACGTTCAAGGACGCCGCCGTCAAGCTCTCGGTGACCCCGCTCATCGTGGGACGGGACACGGTGCAGATGAACATCGCGCCGGAAGTCTCCCGCGT
This sequence comes from uncultured Planctomycetota bacterium, assembly GCA_964597885.1. Lineage (GTDB taxonomy): Bacteria > Planctomycetota > JACOTG01 > JACOTG01 > JAUIME01 > CAZQZX01. The sequence continues at coordinate 19,647 of CAZQZX010000089.1, read as the reverse complement.
CACCGGCTTCACGAACCCGGGTACGCGAGGGCTCTCGAACCCCATCATCAGCACGCGAAACGCCAAGACGACGGTGAACATCCGCAACGGCTACACCTACGTCATCGGCGGACTGATCGGTAACACCGAGATCAAGAACGAGCGCAAGACCCCGATCCTCGGCGACATCCCGATCCTCAAGCACCTCTTCCGGACCACGAGCACGACCACGACCGACACGAACCTCCTGTTCATGATCAAGCCGAAGATCATCTACCCCGAGTACTACGGCGAGGTCAGCGACCGGATCTTCGAGCCGGATGTCCCGCTCGACGAGGAGTTCGAGGAAGAGTAAGGGCAGCCGCCCGATACCCTTCCACCCGCGTGTCCTGCAGGGCCTGCTCCGCCCCGATCCGCCAACAACGGCATTTGCTATCCTCTCCGCCTCCCTGACGACCTCCTCCAAGGCCTCGTTCCAACTGCGGAATCGCGCGGACTTGACCGATCTCATGGATCAGCTGCTGAATCGCGTCACCATGCCCGGGCAGTATGTCGGGGGCGAGTGGAACTCACGGCGACGCGATCCGAAGAGTGCGCGCATGCGCATCGTCGTGGCGAGTCCGTCTCCCTACGGCCTCGGACTGAACGAGCCGACGTTTCGGACTGTCTTCGACCTCCTCGCCCGCCGTGCAGACGTCTCGGTCGAGCGCGCCTTTCTTCCGCAGTCGGACATGGAAGCCGAGCTTCGCGCCGCGAACCTGCCGCTCGGTTCGCTCGAATCCCGGACGCCGCTCAGCGACTTCGACCTCGTCGTTCTCCCCTTGAGTGACGAAGTCGCCTACGCGGGTGTGCCGGGGATCCTCGAGCTCGGCGGGATCGCGCCGCTCGAACGCGACCGCTCGACCGCCGTGGGGGCCACGAGGCACGAGTCGCCGAAGGAGGCGCCTCTCGTGCTCGCGGTCGGCCCGTGCACGCGCAATCCGGAGCCGATCGCCGATTTTCTCGATGCGGTCCTGCCCGGCGAGCTCGAAGCGGGTCTCGACCCGCTGCTCGATCAGCTGATCGCGCTGCTCGGCCGGGGAGCTCGGACCGAACGCCTGCACGAGCTGGCCCGCACCCTCGGTACGGTCTACGTGCCTGCGTTCTACGAGCCCGCCCCTGCCGGTTCGGCTTCGGGAGGCTCGACTCCGGTTCCGCTTCGGTCGGATCTGCCGGGAGCCATCGTGATGCCCTGGGTGCAGGACCTCGACCGAGCTCCCGCACCCACCGCACCGCATGTCGCCTTCGTTCAGACCGCGAACGAGGAGATCACGATCGAGCTCCAGCGCGGAGGCGAGATCGACGTCGACACGGACGCCGCGCCCGACACCGCAGCCGGCGTCGAAGCTCCGCCTCCGTTGCGACGCCGCTCCCTCGATCGCGTGATCGATCTCGCCGAGCAGACCTACCGCGCGACGGGATTCGACCGGATCCGCCTCGCCGGCAGTCAGCGCGCCCGATACCCGGAGCTCGTTCCCCTGATCGACCGGCTTGCCGAGCGATTCGCACCTCGACGCGTGGAGATCGGTCTCGACCCGCTGCCTGTCGCGGCGTGGGTCCGAAGCGCCATCCGGTCGCTCGCGAGAACGCACCGACCGACGGTCGCGCTCGATGTGCTGGCCGGGTCGGAGCGCCTTCGCGATGTCATCGGACGGGCGGCCACGAACCGTGACGTCCTCGACCTCGTCCAGGAAGCCGTGCAGCGCGGGCTGCTCCACGTCGACCTCCGCTTCCGGATCGGATGGCCGGAGGAATCGGACGACGACCTCGAGTCTCTCGTCGGCCTGGCCCGCGACTGCTTCGCACTGTGCAAGAGCGCGCCTGACTCGCCGACGCGCATCCACGTCCATGTGGAAGCCTTCCGACCGATGCCCTTCACGGCGTGGGAATCCGAATCGTCCCCCGGCGCCGACGAGCTCGCGCGGCGCATGGCTGTCATCCGCGAGCGTGCCGCCTCAGAGGCAAAGCGTTTCACCTTCGAGGATCCCGTGCGTGCCGAACTTCGTCTCGCGCTCGCACGAGGCGATCGCAGTTACGGCCCGCGTATCTTCCGAGCGTGGTCGGCCGGCGCGCGCATCGAGTCCGAAACGGATCCCATCGATCGGGACGCGTGGGGCATGTCCGCCGAACCCGCTGCCGGCGAGACGCAGGCCGATCGAGCCGCGGAGGGCCGAGCCCTTCCGTGGAGTCACTTCAGCTGGGCGCGGCCGGACCGGTCGTCTGCGTCCGACATGAAGACCGGCGGAACGCCCGCCGACGTTTCCGGCCTCTAGGCGGACGACCCGTGCTACGCGAGTTTCGCCCCGTAATCGAACTGATGGCGCGATATCGGATCGCGTTCGTGATCGGGCCGATCTTCGTCCTCATCACCAACGGTCTTCGCGTCATCGGCCCCGAGATCGTTCAGTTCGTGATCGATTTCATCGGGCGCGTTCGCGAAGAGGACGGCCCGATCGGCGGCCTCATCCTGGGCATCGTCGACGGCCTGGGCCTCGACGACAACGGCGTCGCGGTCGTGACGGTGGCGGCGATCTCGATCCTCGGCTTCGCGTGCCTCCAGGGTGTGTTCCAGTTCCTCATGCGATACACGATCATCGGCGCCTCGCGACGCGTCGAGTTCGATCTGCGCCAGCGCCTCTTCGAGCACCTCGAGACGCTACCGCCTTCGACCTTCGAGAAGATGCGCATCGGCGATGTGATGAGTCGCGCCACGAGCGATCTCGAATCGGTTCGCATGGTCGCGGGGCCGGCCGTGATGTACATGATCAACACGCTCTCGGTCCTTCCGCTGTGCCTCTTCATGATGTTCGTCAAGAACCCGCGCCTCGCTCTCGTCGCGGTCGTCCCCCTGATCCTGCTCACGCTCGCCATCCGGATCCTCATGCCGCGGATGTATCAGTACTCCCGCGATGTCCAGGAGCGCATGGCTTCCATCTCGACGCACGCACAGGAGAACTTCTCCGGCGTTCGCGTCGTCAAGGCGTTCCACCGCGAGGACTGGGAGACGGAAGAGTTCGCGAAGCTCAACGACGCGTACCTGCAATCGAACGTCCGACTCGCCCGATCGCGCGGCCTCGTGAACGGAGTGATCAACGCGTTCGCCGGGCTCGGCCTTCTCGTGGTGCTGTGGATCGGCGGACAGGACATCATCAACGGACGCTTCACGCTCGGCGAGTTCGTCGCGTTCAACCAGTATCAGATGATGCTGATCTGGCCCATGATCGCGATGGGCTGGGTGCTTTCGCTGCTGCAGCGCGGCATGGCGTCGATGGAGAGGCTGAACGGATTGTTCGACCTCGTACCCGAGATCCGCGACGAATCGAGCGCCGACGCGCCGGAAGCGATCGCGGGTAACATCGAGTTCCGCAGCCTCGGCTTCTCGTACGGGGACGCGCCGCTGCTCGAAGACATCCACATGACGATCCCCGCCGGCTCGACGGTCGCGATCGTGGGCCGGACCGGATCCGGAAAGAGCACGCTCACAAGCCTCGTACCACGGATGCTCGAAGTCCCTCGCGACCGACTCTACATCGACGGACACGAGATCCACGAGATCCCGCTCGCGACGCTTCGCTCTTCCGTCGCCGTCGTTCCGCAGGACACGTTCCTCTTCTCCGACACGATCGCTGCCAACATCGCGTTCGGACGACCCGACGCGTCCCAGCAAAAGATCGAAGACGCCGCGCGCGTCGCGGGCATCCACGAGGCAATCGAAGGATTCCCTGACGGCTATCAGCAGATGATCGGCGAGCGCGGCGTCAACCTGTCCGGCGGTCAGAAGCAGCGCATGGCCATCGCGCGGGCTCTCGTCACCGACCCGAAGGTCCTCATCCTCGACGATTGCCTGTCGGCCGTCGACACCGAGACCGAGGAGCGAATCCTGCGAGAGCTCCGGCCGCGCATGAAGGGCCGGACGTGCCTCGTCATCTCGCACCGGGTCTCGACCATCAAGGATGCCGACCGCATCTACGTGCTCGACGAAGGACGCGTCGTCGAGGAAGGAACGCACGAAGAGCTCGCCGCCGCCCACGGGCTGTACGCCGAGATGGACCGTTTGCAGAAGCTCGAAGACGAGCTGGGACATCTCGAATGAGCCAGCAGCACGACGACGAGATTCTGGGGAAAGCGTTCGACCGCGTGCTGATGCGTCGCCTGCTGGGCTACGTGCGTCCGCACCGCAAGCTCTTCTTCACGACGGTCGCGACCGTGATCGTCGCTTCCGGGGTCAGCCTCCTCGGGCCGTACCTCGTGCGGCTCGCGATCGACGGCCCGCTGACCGGCGCGGTCGAGGGAACGACCGACGCGGGAGCCGCGGCATCGGCGCTCGGCGGCATCGTCGCGCTGTACCTGCTCGTGATCCTCGTCGACCTCGGCGGCGAGCTTGTCGGCACGATCCTGACGAATCTGACCGGCCAACGCATCATCCGCGATCTGCGCGATCGGATCTTCACGCATCTGCAGTCGATGGGCCTGCGCTACTTCGATCGCAACCCCGTCGGCATGCTCGTGACGCGCGTGACGTCGGACGTCGAAGCCCTCGCCGAGCTCTTCTCGTCCGGGCTCGCGATGGTCTTCCAGGATCTCTTCGTGATCGGTTTCATCACGGTGATCCTCTTCGTGCTCGACCCCGGCCTCGCTCTCGCCTCGTTCCTCGTCGTCCCGCTTCTGTTGATCGTCTCCGAAGTCTTCAAGCGACGTTCGCGCACGGCGTACCGCAACGTCCGCGAACGCCTTTCGCGCATGAACGCCTACTTGCAAGAGACGCTCACCGGCATCCGCATCGTGCAGCTCTTCGTGCAGGAGAAGCGAGTGTCACAGCGCTTCTTCGAGATCAACCGGAAGTTCCAGCGCGCGAACCTCGACACCGTCCTCAACTACTCGTTCTTCTTTCCGATGATCGAGATCCTGATGGCGGCCGGGCTCGCGGGCATCGTGTGGTTCGGAGGCCGCACGATCCTCTCGGCCGAGCTCACCGGGACCGAGACGACGCTGACGTACGGCATCCTCGTGCAGTTCATCCTGTACCTGCGACGGCTCTTCGAACCGATCCGCCAGCTCAGCGAGAAGTACAACATCCTCCAGGCCGCGATGGCGGCGTCGGAGCGGATCTTCCGCGTGCTCGATACTCCCGTCGAGGTTCCCGAGCCCGCGACTCCCCTCACGCTACCGGAGCGGATCGAGGGACGTATCGAGTTCGATCGCGTCACGTTCGCGTACCGCGAGGGCGAGCCGATCCTCCGCGATCTGTCCTTCCGCGTCGAGCCGGGCGAGAGCGTGGCGATCGTCGGAGCGACGGGCGCCGGCAAGAGCACCGTGCTGAACCTGCTCCTGCGCTTCTACGACGTTGACCAGGGGCGCATCCTCGTCGACGGGCGCGACATCCGCGAGCTCGGGCTCGGCGACCTGAGGCGCCGGACCGGGATCGTTCTCCAGGACGTCTTCCTGTTCTCGCGGAGCGTCGCCGAGAACATCCGACTCGGGAACGCCGACATTCCGATGGAGCGCGTGCACGCCGCCGCCCGGACCGTGAATGCCGACACCTTCGTCCGACGCCTCGAGGAGGGGTACGACGGACACCTCAGGGAGCGCGGCGCCAACCTCTCGGTGGGACAGCGTCAGCTCCTGGCCTTCGCCCGAGCCCTCGCCTTCGACCCGGAGATCCTCATCCTCGACGAGGCCACCTCCAGCGTCGACACGGAGACCGAGGTCCTCATCCAGGACGCCCTCGCCAAGCTCCTCTCCGGGCGGACCTCGATCATCATCGCCCACCGACTCTCCACGATCCGCAAAGTCGACCGGATCCTGGTCTTCCATCGGGGAGAGATCCGCGAGCAGGGTACGCACGAGGAGCTGATGCGGGCCGGCGGCATCTACGAACGCCTGTATCACTTGCAGTATCGAGGAGACGGCGGAGCCGGCGAAAAAGCCCCGTCGTAACATCATTTTCGCAACGGACTTGGTCGTCGACGGCTCGAGTTCGAGAATCCGCTCAAGACCTTCCCGGCCTCCACCGATCTTTCTCCCTAGGGCACTTTCGTAGAAACGCTTTACGACGAAGTTCCCGCGTTTCGAGCAGGACGAGCGATCCTGTCCTGCTTTCGAACAAGAGAAGGGAGGGTCCGTGGCGCTAAGCGTCGCTCACACGCCGGGTTCCAAGGTCTCCACCTCGAGGGCGCGTTTTTCGAGAATTCGGTTCCTCGCGACAACTCCCGACGTACAAGTTCGAGATCTTGCGGGAGACTCCAGGAAGACATGAGAGCCGGCATCCAAGCGCCCAGGCTCGTCCACGCCTCCGTCGTGGTCGTGAATTCCCCCCTTGCCGCTAACCAGACCCCCAATCCCTGTGCGCCGGGAGGCCTCGCGCTTCCCGCTCCGCAACCGGATCGAATTGAACGAGGTCGAACATGCTGATGCCAGTCCGCCGGACCCGGCGACTCCACACCCTGCTGCGCGGCACCGCCGTGCTCGCGCTGCTCGCGATCGTCGCCACGACGGCCATCGCCCAGCCGGGCCGCGCCCGTCGCGCGCCGGTCATCGTCAAGGGCGCCACGATCCACACCGCAACCGGTGAGGTCCTCGAGAACGGGACCATCGTCATCGTCGGCGGCAAGATCCGCGCGATCGGAGAGGATCTGCAGATCCCGCCGGGCGCCGAGGTCATCGACGCCACCGGCAAGACGATCATCCCTGGAATCATCGACGCCGACTCGTCGATCACGATGGTGTCGTCCACGAACGCGAGGCGCCGCACCGACGCCCGCGCCGTCGACGCCGTCGATCCGTACGACCGCAACGCCATGAGCGCCGCGATTCGCAACGGCGTGACGGCCGCGTTCGTCTCGCCCGCATCGAGCGGCGGGATCTACGGCCTCGGCACGATCCTCAAGCTCGACCCGAACCGGCCGCTCGCGCGTCGCGTGCTTACCGAAGAAGCCGCCCTGTGCGGATCGGTGGGCTCCAGCTCGCGTCTCGGCCCCCTCCTCCGCCTGAAAGAGATCGAAGGCCTCGCCGCTCAGATGAAGGGCGCCGAAGCGTACCGCGAAGCTCGCGAAGAGTACGAGGAAAAGCTCGAAGAGTACCGCGAGGAGATCGACAAGCGGAAGAAGGAGAACGGCGACAAGGAAGGCGAGGAGAAGAAGGACGCGCCCAAGAAGGAAGAGGGCGAGGAGAAGACCGAGGAAAAGAAGGACGAGAAGAGCGGTGAGGCCCCGCAGCGAGGTCCGAGAGGGCCGCGCCGAGGCCCGCGCCGTCCGCCCGAAGAAGGTTCTGTCGAGCTCGGCCTCTACCTCGTCGAGCTCCTGTTCGGACGCGAAGCTCTCGACGCGCAGGCCGCCCGAGACGAAGCCGCGGCCACCGCGCTCATCCTGGGAGAGGACGAGCCGGCCCTCGCGAACGCCGACCTCGACCCGTACGAACGCGAGATGGTCGAACACTACAGCGCCGCCTGGGCCGCCCGCATGGCCGCCGATCCGCCCAAGAAGGAAGGCGAAGGCGACAAGGGCAAAGGCGGGGGCGAGAAGAAGGACGAAAAGGACGACCTCAAGAAGCCCAAGGAGCCGAAGCGCGATCCTTCGAAGGACGTGCTGGTCCGCGTGCTCGACGGCGAGATCCCGATCCGGATCGAAGCGCACCGCGCGTCCGACATCCTGAACGTTCTGGCCCTTCGCGACGACTACCCGATCCACCTCACGATCGTCGGCGCGACCGAAGCGCACAAGGTCAGCGACGCGATCGCGGACGCCGATGTCCGCGTGATCGTCGACGGAACCCCGCGCGATCCGCGTCTGGCCGGCGGCAAGTACCGAGGCACGCACCCGGGCAACGCGTCCGCCCTCGCCAAGGCGGGAGTCCCCCTGGCGATCGGCTCCGGCCGCGCTTCCCGTCAGTCCCCCTTCGTGTGGCTCGCCGCCGCGCACGCCGCTGCGAACGGACTTTCGGCCGAGGACGCCCTCGCCGCCATCACGCGCCACGCCGCGGAGGCGATCGGCGTCTCGGATCGTATCGGAACGCTCGAAACCGGAAAGGATGCCGACATGGTCATCCTGAGCGGCTCGCCCTTCGCGGGAGACACCGTCGTCGAGGCGGTCTACGTCGAAGGTCGTCAGGTCTACTCGAACAACTAGCGGAAGGAATCGCTCGAATGCATCGGAAATCGAATGTCGCGGCGCGGATCCTCGCCTCGACCCTGGCCCTGACGCTGACCGTCGCGAGCGCCTTCGCGGACGACGGCTTCGCGATCCGTGCCAAGCGCGTTCACACCGGAGACGGCGCCGTGATCGACGACGGAGTCGTCGTCGTGCGTGACGGCCGCATCGTCTCCGTCGGCACCGCGGCGCCCGAAGGCGTCCCGGTCCACGATCACAAGGACGCGGTGATCATCCCCGGAATGGTCGACATCGGAGTGTCGTTCGGCGCGCTCGGTCAGCTGAGTGACGCCGCCCACGCCGTGCAGCCCGACATCGACGCCGCCGACGCGGTCGACCCGCTGCACGACGACTTCGCGAACGCGCTCGCGGACGGCGTGACGAGCGCGGTGCTCGTCCCGGGGCCGCAGAACGTGGTGGCCGGCAAGGCCGTCGCGGTTCGCACCGGCGGCCCGATGGACGCGCGCGGTCTCGCGATGCAGCCGGCGGCGCACACGTACTCGATCGGAAGCTCGGTCCGAGCGCTCCGCTTCCGCGAGCCGACCTCGCGGATGGGCAGCTACGACCTCATGCGGCACGTCATCGCCGGCAAGGAAGGCGGCGGCATGCCGGCAGGGACGCGCAGCTTCGTCCACTGTTCGGACGGCGCCGACCTCCAGTTCCTCGCCCGCGAAGCCGGCAACGCCGACCTCGTCGTGTTCCTGAGCGGCGCGATCGACACCAGCTTCAACCTCGGCAGCGACGCGAAGCTGTCCGTCGTCTACGGACCGCTCGCTCCGGCGAGCCGGCCTCTCAGTCTGCGCACGCCCGGACGCATCGCCGCCGGCGGACACCGCGTCGCTTTCCACAGCGGCGGACCGGGCGTCCCCCCGGGAACGCTTCGCATGACGGCGGCACTCGCCGTTCGAAACGGTTTCCCGGCCGAGTCGGCGCTCGCCGCCATCACGTCGATCCCCGCCGAGATGGCCGGCATCGGCGATCGCGTCGGATCGATCGCCCCCGGCAAGGCGGCGGACCTCGTCGTCCTGTCCGGCGAACCTCTCGACCTCAGCTCTCGCGTCCTCGACGTCTACGTCGGGGGCCGCCACGTCGTCCACCATTCCACCGGGAAGGAGTGAGTCCCGTGAGAATCGCAACCCTGCTCATCACGCTGACCGTCGGCGCCGCTCTGCTGCTCGGGTCCGGCACCGACGTCCACGCGGATGACGCGGTCGCCGTCCGAGCCGAGCAGATCCACATCGGCGACGGCACGCACATCGACAACGGCGTCGTGCTGGTCCAGAACGGCAAGATCGTCGCCGTCGGACCGTCCATCGCCATCCCCGACGGAACGCGCGTCATCGAGGCCGGAAGCGTCACGCCCGGGTTCATCGACGCGGCTTCGAACGCCGGCATCCGCGAGACGGAATCGTGGGCCGAGCACTCGTCCGAAGTCATCCCCCACATGCGTACGCTCGACGCCGTCGACCTCACGCATCGCTCGTTCGACGAGATGGTGCGCCACGGCGTCACCACGATCTTCGTGACGAGCGATACGGCGAGCGTCATCGGATCGCGCGGCACGGTGGTGAAGACCGACCGTCTCGGCAAGGGTCAGCGAGTCCTCGTCGACACCAGCGAGCCGATGATGTCGATCACCATGGAAACGTGGTCGCGCGGCGTCTTCAACAACACGCCCTTCGGCTCGGCGGTCTCGTTCAACACGCGCCGACCGACGACGGGCATGGGCAACTCGTGGGTCGTCCGCGAAGCCTTCTACAGTGCCGCGAACGCCGGTGACGAAGCCGATGCCGCGCAGGCCGAGCTGGTGAAGCTGATGAAGGGCGAAGGACGCCTGCGCATCTTCGCCCGCCGCCGACACGACATCCTGACGGGCATCCGCCTCGCGCACGAGTTCGGTGTCACGAACCTCGCGGTCGTCGAGGGCATCGAAGCGTCGCGAATCGCCGACACGCTTGCCGAGCTCTCGATCCCCGTCATCTACGGACCGATGTTCGAAACGCCGCTGGGACGCTGGCGCGCTCGATCGGGCGAAGCCAGCGAGCCGAACCTCGCGTCGGCGCGGATCCTCAGCGAAGCGGGCGTGAAGCTCGCGCTGACCGCGGGCGATCTTCGCGGGGAGAACTCGCTGCCCCGGCAGGCGACCTTCGCGATGCGTTACGGCCTCTCGCGAGACGCGGCGGTAATGGCGACGACGAAGACCCCCGCCGAGCTCCTCGGCGTGGCCGACCGAGTCGGCACCATCGCCATCGGCATGGACGCCGACCTCGTCGCCTGGAGCGGCGCGCCGTTCGATGCAACGAGCGCGATCGACGCCGTGATCGTCGACGGCCGCGTCGCGCACTCGCGCAACCAGGGAACCAACTGATTCAAGAACGCGGGCGCGTCCCGCTGATCGAAACCGGAAACGGAGAGCAAACGATGCGGACACCTACTTCGGCCCTTCGGACGGCGACACTGATCGCGGTCCTCCTCCTGCCACTCGCCACGGCGGTCTCGCAGACCGTCGCGATCGAGGGCGGAACGATCATCCCCGTGAGCGGGGAGGTCATCGAAGGCGGCACGATCCTCATCGTCGACGGCAAGATCACCGCCGTCGGCAAAGAGGTCGAGCTTCCTTTTGACGCCACGGTCATCGATGCCACGGGCAAGACGCTCTTCCCCGGCATGGTCCTGGCCCACACGAACTCGGGACTCGACGTCACCAACGAGAACGTCGCGGTGGCGCCGTTCGTCGACGTCTACGACTCGATGGACCCGTCGAGCCTCTCCTTCGAGGAGGCTCTTCGCTCCGGGATCACGACCCTGAACATCCATCAGGGCAACAACACCGTGATCGGCGGTATGGGGCGAGCGGTCCGACCGATCGGACTGATGGTCGAAGAGATGACCATTCGCGCCGCGACCGGCCTCAAGCTCTCAATGTCGCCGAAGTCCGGCTACGACCGGATGGTGCAGCGCGCCGAGATGCGAGAAGCCTTCCGTGAGCTTCAGGACTACCTCGATCGCGAAGGCGAAAAGAAGTACGAGGAGAAGCTCGAGGAAGACGAGAAGAAGATCGCGGTGATGCCGGACGAGGCGCGCAAGCTCGGACGCGATATGCTGAGCGACGACGACCTCGACGACAAGCACCGCAACCTCTACCGACTCACGAAGGGTCGGCTCGACGCGATCTTCTACTGCGGCCGCGCCATGGACGTGTCCGCGGCGATCGATGTCGCTCGCGAACAGGGATTCCTCGAGCGAACGAGCTTCCTGCTCGGCAGCGAGACCTTCAAGGCCGTCCGCACCCTGAAGGCTTCGGGCCGTCCGGTGATCCTCTCGTCGGCGCTCACGTACACCGAAACCGACCCGCTGACCGGTGAAGAAACCGAGACGTTCGTTCCGCGCGTCTTCGCCGAAGCGGGCGTTCCGTTCGCTCTCCAGACCTCGCGCGGCTCGTCGTTCGGCGAGCGCTTCCTGCCCTACCAGGCGGCGCGCTGCGTACGCGAAGGAATCGATCGCCAGGTCGCTCTCGAAGCCATCACGCTCGTGCCGGCTCGGATCGCGGGCCTCGCCGATCGCGTCGGTTCCCTCGAGCCGGGCAAGGACGGCAACGTCCTCGTCCTCTCGGGCGATCCGCTCGACATGTCGACGATGGTCGAGAAGGTCATCATCAACGGTCGCGAAGCCTGGGACATCACGAAGGACGTCCACCTCAAGAGCCTCACCGAAGGTCGTCATCGCGACATGGGTGACGACGACGCGAAGAAGGGCACCGGCGCCGAAGACACCGACGCCGGCGAGAAGGAAGGTGGCGGCGAGGCGAAGGAAGGCGAAGCCGGATCCGAAGCCGCGGCCGAGAAGAAGGACGGAGCTCGATGAGACGCAACCCCCTTACGAGTATCGCCCTGCTGACGCTGCTCGGCATCGCCGCGCTCGCGGGAACGCGAGCGGCCGCCGACGGGCATGAGTCCGCAGGGCCCGGCCAGGGCTCGTTCGCGATTCGCGCCAAGCGCATCCACACCGTGGATCCGAAGCTCGGCACGATCGAGGGCGGCACGCTGCTCGTGGTCGATGGCAAGATCGCGGCCGTGGGCACCTCGGTCGACATCCCGGCCGGGATCCCGGTTCACGACGAACCGGACGCGGTGATCATCCCCGGTCTCGTGGCCGCCTCTTCGGGCGTCGCCGGACCGATGTCGCGAAGCCGTCGACAGCCGACGGTGGACGCGCGCCCGCTCGCGATCGACGCGTTCGATCCGTATCGCGACTACAAGGAGATCCTCGTCGAAGGCATTACGACCACGTACCTCGACCCCGGGACGAGCCGACTCGTCGCCGGCCAGGGTGCGGTCGTGAAGCTGCACGGCGGAACGGTCCTCTCCCCGAGCTCGCACCTCGACGTGCACGTCGGAGCCGCCGGACAGCGGCCCCCGGCCAAGCAGGACATTCCGGTTCCGTCCTCCGGTGACGTGCCGATCGAGCCCGCCGAACGGCAGCGACCGTCGGTCCGGATCTCGCAGTTCGTCGAGCTCGCCAAGCAGTTCGAGTCGGCCCGCGCCTACGCGAAGGCCCGAGCGTCGAACGATCGGCCGGCGTACGATCCCGTGCTCGACTCGCTCGCCGCGGCGCTCTCGCAGCCGCTTCCGGCGCGCGTCGACGCGCGACGCGCGGCCGACATCCTGCAGTTCCTCAGGCACCGCGATCTGTTCCCGGGAGGCGCCGTTCTGACCGGCGCGACCGAGGCGCATCGCGTCGCCGATTCGATCGCCGCCGCCGGCGTTCCGGTGGTCGTCGAGATTCCCTTCCGATTCGACGCTCCGGGGCCGGATCGAGGCATCCGCCCGGACCTCATCGAAGAGACGCTTCGCACCGCCGCGGCTCTCGAAGCCGTGGGCGTTCGCGTCGCTCTCGTGCCGTCCGCCGCTTCGCGGTCGGGCGATCTGCGCATGGCCGCCATGGCCGCCGTTCGCGGCGGAATGAGCGAGACCAGCGCGCTCGCGGCGGTCACGCTCGAAGCGGCCCGTATCCTCGGCGTCGACGATCGCGTGGGAAGCCTCGCGCCCGGCAAGGACGCCGACTTCCTCCTCCTCGGAGGCGAGCCGCTGCGCACGACGAGCCACGTCCGAAAGGTCTACGTCAACGGTCATGAAGCGCTCGCGACGCCGGATCATCACGCCGGCGCGCTCGTCGTTCGGGCCGGCACGATCCTCACCGGCGAGTCCGTCATCCACAGCGGCGCGGTGCTGGTCGAAGACGGGAAAATCGTCTCGGTCGGCCGCACCGTTCCGACGCCGCGGGGCGCCCGCGTCGTCGACGCCGGCCCCGACGCGGTCGTCACGCCCGGCTTCATCGACTCCCACGGTCACCTCGGCCTCGAAGCGGATCGCTCCCCCGCCGCGTCCAAGACTTCGCTCTCGCAGATCCTGGCGTACGAGGGCGAGAACTTCCGCGAGGTCGCGGCTGCCGGCGTCACGACGGTCATGCTGGCCCCGTACGCGGCGAGCGCGAGCGGCTCTCAGATCCTCGCCATGAAGACCGCCGGCAAGTCACGCGACGAGCTGGTCGTGTCCGATCCCGCCGCGTTCCTCTTCTCGATGCGCGGCAAGGATCCGCTCACGACGGTCGACTCGCTGCGCGCCGCGATGAAGAAGGGCCAGGCCTACGTCGCGAAGTGGAAGAAGTACGAAGACGACCTCGCCAAGTGGAAGGTCGAGCAGGAAAAGAAGAAGAAGGAAGCCGCGAACAAGAAGAAGACCGAGGCTCCCAAGGAAGAGAAGAAGGAAGAGAAGAAGGAAGAGAACGACGAAGGCGCGGAGCCCGAGCCGAAGAAGGTCGATCCGCTGAGCGGTACGTGGAAGTTCACGCTCTCCGGCGGTCCGATCCCGCAGCCGACCGAAGGCACGATGAAGATCAAGCTCGAAGGCTCCAACGTCACGGGCTCGATCGTCTCGCCAATCGGCGGCGACTCGGCGCTGACCGGAACGTTCTCGAACAACCAGCTCGAAGCCGAGGTGGATGTCGAGACGCCGTTCGGCCCGCCGATGCTCACCGCCACGCTCGACCGCGAAGACCACCTCGCGGGATCGTTCGCGATCGGCGACGTGTTCTCGCTCGACTTCGACGGCACCCGCACCGAGAAGGAAGTGCCGGAGATCAAGATCACGCGCAAGAAGAAGAAGTCGAACGACGGACGGCCCCAGCCGCCGCCGGTCGACCCGTCGCTCGAGCCGATCCGCATGCTTCTCGCCGGCGAGATCGCGGCCGTCGTCGACGCGCAGACCGCGGGTCAGATCGACGCCGCGCTCCAGGTCTTCCGCAACGAGTTCAAGGTTCCCCTGGTGCTGCTCGGCGCCGAGGAATCCTCGCGTCTCGCCAAGGAGATCGCGAAGGCCGAAGCCGGGGTCGTGGTGCCGCGAGGCATCCTCGGTCGAGAGGACAAGAAGACCGTGGTGCCGGCGGATCGCCTGTCGCGACACGGGATTCGCGTCGGCTTCCAGTCCGGCGCCGAAGACGCGGCTCGCACGCTTCCGCTGCAGGCCGCCTACGCTGTCTACCACGGCCTCGACGCCGATACCGCCCTCCGGGCGCTCACCGTCGACGCCGCCAAGATGTACCGCATCGATGACCGGGTCGGAAGCCTCGCGGCCGGACGGGACGGAGATCTCCTGATCTTCTCCGGTCCTCCGTTCGAAGCCTCGAGCCGTCTCCTGCACTCGTTCGTCGCTGGCAAGGAGGTCACCCACCGATGAAAGCACGACTGATTCTCGCGATCCTGATCTGCGCGGCGCTGGCCGCCCCGGCACTTGCCACCCCGGCAAACACCGAGGGCGTCGCCGTCCGCGCCGGCAAGATCCTGACGATGGACGGTGACAAGCGCGTCATCAACCATGGCGTGATGCTCATCAAGGACGGCAAGATCGAAGCCGTCGGCAAGAAGTCCGAAGTGAAGATCCCCGAGGGCTACCGGGTGATCGACGCGCCGGATCGATGGCTGTTCCCGGGCATGGTCGAGGGACACAACCACACCGGCGGAAGCATCCGCGATCTCAACGAGAACGTGTGGCTGACGAACCCGGGCATCCGCGCGCTCGACGTGATCGAGCCCGGAACGAGCATCCTCGATCGAGGCCTGACGGGCGGCGTCACGTCGATGCTGATCATCCCCGGCAGTGGCTCGAACATGGGTGGCTTCGGCATCATCACCAAGGTCGTCGGCGACAACGTCGAAGACATGACGCTCGCGTATCCCGGCAGCCTCAAGATCGCGCAGGCCGGTAACCCCGAGCGCTACTGGTGGCGACCGGGCCGCTCGTACATGAACTTCAACACGCGCCAGACGCTCTTGAAGGCGAAGGCGTACCACGAGAAGTGGCTCGCGTACGAGAAGGGCGAAACGAAGACCAAGCCCGAGATCGACCCGATGTGGCACGACTTCCGGGGGCTCTTCGAGAAGAAGTTCCCGATCTCGGTCCACACGCAGATTTATCAGGTCTTCCTGAAGACGATCACGATGCTGCACGACGAGCTCGATCTGTGGGCCGTGCCGTTCCACTGCACGTTCGACTCGTTCAAGACCGCCGAGCTCGTCGCCGAGCGCGACATGCACATCTGCAACGGACCTCGGCAGCTGTACTTCGACCGACGCCAGCGCAAGATCTTCGGACACTGTGAGCGTTGGGCCGCCGGAGGCGTCAAGCACATCAGCGTGAACACCGACTGCGTCGGAGGCTTCGGCATCCCGCAGGAAGAGCTCTCGTACCAGGCGACGGTCGCCGCCCGGCTCGGATTCGATTCGTACGAGGCGCTCGAGGCGGTCACGATCGCGGTTGCCGAAGCGTTCGGCGTCGCCGATCGGGTCGGCTCGATCGAGGTCGGCAAGGACGCGGACGTCTGCCTGTGGACCGGCAACCCGATCGACCCGCGCTCCTCGTGCACGATGACGATGATCGATGGCCGCGTCGTCTACGATGCTTCCAAAGTCAAGCAGCGACGATTCTAGGAGAACCCCGTGAACCGCGCGAAACGACATCGAAACAACGGACGGGACCAGGTGAGCGGCCGAATCCTCGGCGCCATCCTGGGACTCGCTCTGGTCGCCGGGCTGGTCGGTACGGCGCCCGTCGCAGCAGACGACGACGACAACTTCGTCGCCGTCAAGGCCGGCAAGATCGTCACCGTGTCCGGTGAAGAGATCGAGGACGGCGTTATCGTCATCCGCAACGGAAAGGTCGAGGCCGTCGGCAAGAAGGTCGAGATCCCCTACGGTGCGAAGGTCATCGACGCCAAGGCTCACACCGTGATGCCCGGCCTCGTCAACGTGGCGAGCCGCCTCGGACTCGGCAGCTACCGACGCTCGGGCACCCGGACGAACCTGACGGTGGCATCGGAGCTCTATCCGACCGACGACACCTTCAAGCAGCATCTCGAAGCCGGCTTCACGACCGTGGGCCTCTTCCCTCTCGGCAACGGCTTCCCCGGCCAGGCGAGCGCCGTTCGCCCGATTCCCGGGACGCGCGAGGACGTCGTTCTCGAGGAAGCGGCGTACGTCCGCATCCCGTTCGGGCGCCCGTCGTCCGAGAAGCGAGGCGTGCGCAACGCCCTGAAGCAGGCCCAGGCCGAGATCGACAAGATCGAGAAGGCCCGAAAGGCCTGGGAAGAGAAGCAGCAGAAGGCCAAGGCCGAGGCCGAAGCCAAGAAGAAGGCCGAAGAGGCCAAGAAGGCGCCGGCCCCCGAGGAGAAGAAGCCTCAGCCGAAGGGTGCCCAGGAGCCGCCGAAGCAGGATCCCAAGAAGGGCGACCAGGCCGCCGAGAAGAAGGAGCCCGAGGCCTTCAAGCCGCCGGCCATCAAGCCGACGCTGCAGCCGCTCGTCGATCTGATCCGCAAGGAAGACTCGGCGCGGAGCCTCGTCGAGATCGCGCGTGCCGAGGGATTCGTCCACTTCGAAGACTTGATGAAGAAGTACGACATCGCGCACACGTACCTCGTGCGCAACGCGCGTCGCGCCTCGTTCGGGGACTTCTCGAGCATCAACGACACCGACCTCGGCCACGTCACCAAGCAGATGGGCGAGAAGAAGGCGATGGTCGTGCTCTACCCCGAGATCAACAAGGTGCCGTACACGGCCGACCTCATCAGCCTGCCGCACGATCTGCTCAACGCCGGCTGCACGATCGCGTTCCTTCCGAGCGCGGACACCGAGCAGGGCCTGGAGCGCTTCCGCGAGAAGGTCGCCGAAATCGTCAAGCAGGGCTTCCCGCGCAAGGCCGCGCTCGAAGCCATGACCGTCAACGCCGCGAAGGTGCTCGGGCTTTCCGAGCGACTCGGAACGATCGAAGCCGAGCGCGACGCCAACCTCATCTTCCTCGACGGAGATCCCCTCGACCCCTTCACCGAAGTGAAGCGCGTGATGATCGAGGGCGAGATCGTCGCAGAATACGACTCGAAGTCATAGGAGCCACTCGATGACGAAGATCGCCGTCTGGATCTGGATCGCTCTTCTCGGGATCGCGAGCACGGTCATGGCCGAGCCGCAGAGCCCGAGCGAGAACGCGCCCGCGGAGACGAGGATTGCTTCCACCGGGGACGGTGCGGACACCGAACCGCCGCCCCGCCCGCGCCGAGGACCGCGCGGCTTCCGACGAGGTGGGCCGCCGCAGGAGGCTGCGGCGCCCGTCGAGAAGAAGGAAAAGAAGAAGAAGAAGGACGACGAGCCCGACGAGTGGGTCGTCATCAAGAACGGTGACGTGTGGACGGTGACGGACGGTGTCCACGAGGGCGCCACGATCGTCATCAAGAACGGCGAGATCCACGAGATCGGCACCGTCGTCCACGAGCCCGAGGATGCGCAGGTCATCGACGCGAAGGGACTTCGCATCTACCCGGGCATCATCTCGCTGACGTCCCGAGGCATCGTCGGGCGTCCTCCGGTCGAGGACACGACCGACCCGTTCTCGCTGAACATGGTGCTCGCCCTCGCGGGTGGTGTGACCACGGTCGTCTCCGGGACGGCGACGGCCAAGCTCACGTACGGATCGATCGAGGACATGACCCTCGTCGAGAACCCCTGGGTGCCGCTCACCTACTCGACGCGAAGCGCCTCCGGAAAGCGCACGCTGCGCGCGGATCTCGACAAGGTGCGCAAGTACCTGAGCGAGAAGCGCGATTACGACCGCCGCAAGGCGCGAGGCGAGGAAGACCTCGAAGAGCCCGACGGCAAGTTCGTCGCGTCCGGCAAGTACGCCAACTTCCGCAAGCTCCTCGAAGGCGAGCGCCCGGCTCACTTCCGGCGCGTCGCCGACACGGGCGACCTCCTGGCGATCTGCCGGCTCTGCCGGGACTACGGCATCCGCGCGATCATCGAAACGCCCCCGTCGGCGTGGACCGTCGCCGCGGAGATCGGACGAGCCGGGGGCCAGGTCATCCTGAACCCGCTCGCCCGCCGCGATCCGGACACGCGCTCCTCGCGACCGTCCGGGTGGACGATCGAGAATGCCGCGAAGCTCTATGACCACGGCGTCCCGGTCGCGATCACGGCGCCGAGTGGCGGCGTGTCGCTCGGAGGTCAAACCGGTCGAGACATCATGACCGTCCCGCTGGCCGCTGCGTTCGCCGTTCGTGGCGGGCTCCCCGAGGATGTCGCCCTTGCCGCGATCACCATCGAGCCGGCGCGCCTGCTCGGCGTGGAGGACCGAATCGGCTCGATCGAGGTCGGCAAAGACGCGGACCTCATCCTGGTCGACGGCGATCTCCTGCACTACGAGACGATGGTCCAGTGGACGCTCGTCAACGGAAAGGTCGTCTACGACAAGAGCAAGGAATCGCTCTTCAACCACATCCGCCCGCGCGAGGATGCCGAAGAGGTCGACAACCTCTGGCCGCGCCGCTGGATCGAAGAGCAGCTCGAGGGCAGCGGCCCCGGGCCGCTCGAGCGAGACGAGTAACACCGATACCCACGTCGACGGCGGTCGCCTCTCGCGATCGCCGTCGACGATCCCTTCCCCCTCCCTTACTCCCCGGATGCCTCCTCGGAGAGAAGCTCCGCCCGGGCCTCGAACGGAACGTCGTCGATCGCCTCGCGCCACTGCTTCCAGCGCGTGTAGTCGCCCTCGAGGACGATCATCGGGAACCCGCCCCGGATCGCCGGGAACAGTACGACGGCATCGCGGCGACCGAACAGGGGCAGGTCGATCCGCCCGCGCCACATGGCGATGCCCGCCGCGTCCGCGTACTCCTGCACGCGGTCGAGCGTGAACGCGAGCGCCACCACCCCCGAGAGCTCCCGCCGATCGCGAGCGGGCTTGCGGTAGGCCTCACCCGAGAGCCGCTCCCAGTCGAGCGGATCGATCCACAGCAGCGCGTGCGCCCCGCGCAGGAGACCTCCCGGGATGTCGGCCGACGTCTCGCCGACCAGCAGGCCCGCCCACCCCCGCGCCCTCCCGCGCGGCTCCTCGCTGACGAAGACCGCACCGATCACGAGGAAGATGCCGTTGCTCCCGGTGTA
>CAZQZX010000088.1:0-24336 GCA_964597885.1 uncultured Planctomycetota bacterium | reverse complement strand
GCTACGGACACGAGACCTCGCGAACACCGGTTCTCGACGGGCTCGCCGCGGATGGTATCGAGGTTCTCGGCACGGTCGTGAAGCCGCCGGCAGGTGGTAACGGCCGCTTTGTCATCCACGGCAACATCGGGCGTCCGCACGCGGGAACGGTTACCGCGCTGCCGCGAAACATCGGCGACGCGTGCTACCCGATCCTTCTGAGCGACGGCGCCATGCCGGCGGTCATCGCCAACGCGGCCGGCCGTCCGGACCTCGTCGGCGAGAGCTCCTTCTTCGGCACCTCGACGCCGAACCCGTCGCGAGCCCCGTCGACGATCCTGCAGCGCACGAGCGATCCGAACCTCCCGGTCGGTACCGTCCTGACCTTCCAGGGCGCCATCTACGATCCGGGCAGCGCGGTCCCGCGCGGTGTCAGCATGACGAACGGCATCACGCTGTGTATTCTCTAGGGGGTATCCTCTAGGGGGGGCATCCTCTAGAGGACCGAACGAAGTACCAAGCAAGCATCCGACCCGGTGCGCGTCGCAAGGCGCGCACCGGGTTTTTTCGTGGAGTCCGGCCTTTCCACTTGCGCCCGGGTGGTGGATCGCGAAGACACGGACCACGGACGACACGGATGCGTCGCCGGAGCCCTTTCCGCGAGGGTCGATCGAAGTGCTTGGCGAGAGGCGGTTTCGGCCGGTCGATCCGAGCGAGGATCGGGCCGGGGTCTTCTCTGTGCTACCCTCGACCTTCCAGCACTTCATGTCCGCAAATCTCGACCTTTTCGAATGGAGAACCCCGAGATGAGTCCGAAGAAACTTTCGCTCTCTCTTCTGCTGTTGCTGGCAGTCCTTGCCGGGTCTGCGGCAGCGCAGAAGAAGCCCAACATCCTCGTGATCTGGGGCGACGACATCGGTCAGTCCAACATCAGCGCGTACACGCACGGGCTGATGGGCTACCAGACGCCGAACATCGATCGCATCGCCAAGGAAGGCATGCTGTTCACCGATTACTACGGCGAGCAGTCCTGCACGGCGGGACGGTCGTCGTTCATCATGGGTCAGAGCGTGTTCCGCACGGGCCTGTCGAAGGTGGGCCTGCCCGGTGCCGAGCTCGGCATGCAGGTGGAAGACCCGACGATCGCCGGGTTGCTGAAGGCGCAGGGCTACATGACCGGCCAGTTCGGCAAGAATCACCTCGGCGACAAGGACGAGCACCTTCCGACGAACCACGGCTTCGACGAGTTCATCGGAAACCTCTACCCCCTGAACGCCGAGGAAGAGCCCGAGCTTCGTGACTACCCGAGCGATCCGGAGTTCCGCAAGAAGTACGGCCCGCGCGGTGTCATCAAGTCGACGGCCGACGGCCGCATCGAGGATACGGGTCCGCTCACGCGGAAGCGCATGGAGACGATCGACGACGAGACGGTCGCCGCAACGCTCGACTTCATGGAGCGCGCCAAGTCGGCCGACAAGCCGTTCTTCGCGTGGTGGAACGGCACGCGCATGCACTTCCGCACGCACGTGAAGGAAGAGCTCCGCGGCATCTCGGGCCAGGACGAGTACGGCGACGGGATGGTCGAGCACGACCGACACGTCGGACAGATCCTCGCGAAGCTCGACGAGCTCGGCATGGCCGACAACACGATCGTCTTCTACTCGACCGACAACGGCGTCCACATGAACACGTGGCCGGATGCCGGCATGACCCCGTTCCAGGGTGAGAAGAACACGAACTGGGAAGGCGGCTGGCGCGTCCCGGCGATGGTTCGCTGGCCGGGCAAGATCGCTCAGGGCTCGATCTGCAACGAGATCGTGCACCACATGGACTGGCTGCCGACGTTCCTCGCGGCCGCCGGCCAGCCGAACATCAAGGAAGACCTCAAGAAGGGGGGCGTGCAGGCGATCGGTCGCAGCTACAAGGTGCACCTCGACGGCTACGACCTCACGCCGATGCTGACCGGCAAGACCAAGGAGAGCCCGCGCAAGGAGATCTTCTACTTCGCGGATACCGGCGAGCTCACGGCGCTTCGCTACGAGGACTGGAAGGCGATCTTCCTCGAGCAGACCGCGCGCGGCACGCTTCGCGCATGGATCGAACCGTGGAAGGAGCTCCGCGTTCCGCTCATCTTCAACCTGCGACGCGACCCCTACGAGCGCGCGTACTTCACCTCGAACACGTACTACGATTGGCTGATCGACCGCGTGTTCTTCCTGGTGCCCGCGCAGGCGTATGTCGGTCAGTTCCTGGCGACCTTCCGGGAGTTCCCGCCGCGCCAGAAGCCGGCGAGCTTCTCGATCGACCAGGTCATGGAGAAGATGCAGTCGGCGAGCGGCTCCAAGTAGTCTTTTTGAGAAACGCACGAACGGGAGTGGATCGCCAGTCGATCCGCTCCCGTTTTTTCGTGAGCCGATCGCGCCCGTCCGGGGGTTTTCTCCCGAAGTCCGAAACTGGGTGCAGACCGTTGGCGCGCCAGACGTTAGAATGGTTCGCGATATGGAGATGCCTGGTCATACGGACGACGATCGCGTCGCGCGCGCCGCGGCGGGAGATCTGGACGAGCTCGAGGACCTGCTCCGCGAGGTGGCGCCCGCCGTGCGCGCGAGCCTCTCGATCGACTCGCTGTGGAGTCGGAGCTTCGACCGCGAGGACGTTCTGCAGGTCTCGTTCCTCGAGGCGTACCTTCGCATCCGTACCTTGCGGACAGTGACCTACGCCGGATTCCGGGCGTGGGTCAAGCGCATCGCGAGCAACAACCTGCGGGACGCCGTGCGCGCACTCGAGCGCGACAAGCGCCCGGATGCTCGTCAGCGCGTCACGCACGGTCCGAAAGGGCAATCCGCGCGGACACTGCTCGCGTCGATGACGGGTGACGATCCGACGGCGGGCGGCCAGGTCTCCGAGAAGGAAGAGATCGAGCGACTGCGTTCCGCGATCGAACGTCTCCCGGAGAGCTACCGCCGCGTCATCGTGGCCGTCGATCTCGACGAGCGGACCGTCGCGGAAGTTGCGGCCGAGCTCGATCGCAGCGTCGGCGCCGTTCACATGCTTCGATCGCGCGCCCACGACCGGCTGCGCGAGCTGATCAAGCTGCGTCCGTCCGGCGAGGCGGGCCGGAGCGGCTGAGAGCGACCATGACCGATCGCACCGCGTTGGTGGTTCTCGTCCTGATGCTGACGCTCGCGGCATGCGGTGGCGATCGCGAGGCGCATTCCGATGCCCGCGGTACGGACGATCCTTCGGCTGGGGGGCCGCCTCCGCTCGACCCCGATCGCGATCCGCTTCCCGCCGTGATCGAGGCGCTCCACATCCCGCTCGAGCGGATCCGGCGAATCTCGAAGTTCCGTTCCGGCGTGGGACACGATTTCTCGGACGGCGTCGAGAGCTGCCGTTCGATGAAGCACTACCTGCACCCGCTTGGCGGTGAGCCCGGCGAGGCGCACGATCCGAGCTGGTCGACCCTCGAGATCCGGTCGCCGCTCACCGGCACGATCCACGAGATGCGAGACGAGTGGGGCCGGGGGCGTGCGGGCTTCGGCGTGACGATCGTGTCCGAGGCGCACGAACAGATCGCGGTCACGCTGTTCCACGTCGCGCCCGACGACGGCATCGAGATCGGCCGCCGTGTCGAGGCCGGCGAGCGCCTGGGCCGGCACTCGACCGACGAGACGTATCACGACATCGCGGTGGCGGTGCGCGGGGTCGCGGACGAAGCCGGGGAATGGGGAGGGCTGCGCTACGTCTCCTGGTTCGACGTCATGTCCGACGAGGTCTTCGCCGCATTCGCCGAGTACGATATCGACGAACGCGACCGCTTCCTGATCCCTCGAGAGACCCGCGACGAGCACCCGCTCTCGTGCGACGAGCGACGCCGATTCACCGCGCGCGATCCGCTGGCCGGCGAAGACGACTCGGGCATCTGGGTGACCCTCGGTTCGGGAAGCTAGGATGCCGGGATGGACGGCGGCGAGCCCAACCTCATCATCCGACATCCGCGCGAGAAGCTCTCGAAGTGCTCGCTCCACGGCCTCGAGGATCGGCCGGACCTGCGGTTCGTCGAGTTCGATCGCGAGCCGGCTCCCGCGTGCGCCGGGTTCCTTCTCCTCGGCTTCGACGGCCCTCCGCTCGCGCTCGAAGACCGAGACCGTCCGCTGCTTCTGATCGACGGCACGTGGCGACTGGCCGACCGCATCGTGCGCGGGTGGGCGACGGAGCTCGCGGCGGCAGAACCGAGGTCGCTTCCCGCGGACTGGATCACGGCCTACCCGCGACGGCAGACGGAGTGCGCCGAGCCCGAGCGCGGCCTCGCGTCCGTCGAAGCGCTCTACGCCGCGTACCACCTGACCGGCCGATCGACCGAGGGCTTGCTCGCCCGCTATCGCTGGGCCGAGGAGTTCCTCGAACGGAATCGAGCCCGACTGGCCTGAAGCCTTCGAGCGCGCCGCGCGGCACTCTGCGCTACTCGATTACGAGGATGATGCCGTTCGTGACGGAGATCTCCTTGGGGCTGATTGACGCTCGATACTCGATGACGCCCTGGATCGTGAGGGTGGTTCCGGGCGGAAGGTTCGTGGTGTCCCCGGTCGGCAGCTTGAGCAGCGTGAGCGGGAAGAAGCTCGGCGGATCGGGATCCGGAATCGGCGTGCCGAAGTACTCGCTCGATCCGAGCTGCGCGCGTCGTCCGAGGTTGTTCCAGATGATGACGGGCGTCGCTTCGGGCAGAACGAGTGGAAAGCCCATGGTGCCGATCTGCGCCGGGAGCTGCGTCAGGCTCGAATCCGTCGGCGCGCCGAGGTTGCCGTGGACGGCGAAGCGGGGCTCGAACTCGCCGACGTTGCTGATCGTGAGCTCGATCGAATCGCCGCCCGCGACGCGGACCGTGCGCGAACGGTCGCCGTTCGACTGATTCAACGAGAGCGCGTCGGCCGTCGTCGAGAATCGGACCTGATTGCCGAACAGCACGGCGCGGTCCGCGCGAAACTCGTCGGCGCCGAGATCGATGCGTGGGGTGCCGTCCCCGTCGCCGTCGATCGAGCGATCGTCGCCGTCGGGGTCGGTCGTCACGAGCGAGAGGCCGGTCGCCGAGTCGTTGCCGAGATCGATGGCACCCGGGCTCCCGATGCGGATCTGGAGTGCGCCGTCGAACGCCTCGCTCAGGAGGACCTCTTCGTCGATGTTGCCTTCTCCCGCGGCTCCGCCCTCGACATTCGAGAACGTGATCGTCGGATTGCCGTCGATCAAGAGGTCGGGATTCCCGCGAACGATGCTGTTCGCGACGATCGCGTCGCCGGTGAAGGCGCGGCCGTCTTCACTGCCGAACGCGTCGCACAGATCGTTCGAGACGATCGTGCAGTTCGTGATGATCGTATCGTCGACGCCCCACAATCCCGCGCCGAAGCACGCGAAGTTGTCCTGGACCGTGCAGCCGACGATCGTGACGTCGGCCCCGTCGAGAACAGAGATCCCGCCGCCGAGGTACGCGCTGTTGCGATCGACGACGGTACTCAGGATCCGGCAGGTTCCCCCTTCGACGGAGATTCCGCCGCCGGGTGCCGAGTCGCTGCAGTCGCCGGCATTGTCTGCGACGACGTTGTCCTCGATGAGCGTATCCTGGTCGACGACACAGATGCCGCCTCCCGCACCGCAGTTCGAGTTCTGGCGAATCTCGTTCCCGCGGATCACCGTCGTTCCCGTGCATTCGGTGAGATAGATGCCGCCGCCGCCGCGGGTGCCGATCGCGTTGTTCGCGCTGTTCTGCAGGATTCGATTCCCCTCGATGACGGGATCGGCCAGGCGTCGACCGTAGATGCCGCAACCGAATCCGCCGGCGCATCCGCACAGCGTCTCGCCGAAGATGTTGTTGTTCTCGATGAGGTTTCCGACGATGCGAGGGGCGCAGTCGAAGAAGGCGAGTCCCGCGCCGAGGACGTTCAGGATCTGCTGAGTCCCGCCGCCGTCGTTGTCGACGATCTCGTTGTTCTCGAGCACCGGCGCACCACCGGCGAACGCGGCCCCCGCGCCACCCTGCCCGTAGTTGCCGGTGATGCGATTGTTGCGGAGCGTCGCCGAGCACTCGATGGCGAGGACTCCGCCGCCGAAGCGCTTGTCACCGCGGAGCCGGCCCCTGCCGTTGCGAAGGGTGAACCCCTCGAGCAGCGTTCCCGGTCCTTCGCCGTCGATCATGCGAACGACGGGGCCGACATCTCCGCCGTCCAGGATGGTCACGTCGGGGCCGTCCGTACTCCGCACTTCGATCTCGCGTCCCCCGAAGAGAATGCGCTCGTTGTAGGTGCCGGGAGAGACCAGGACGACATCGCCGTTGACCGAGGCGTCGATCGCGGCCTGGATGGTGGGAAACTCGGCCGGCACCTCGTGCGTCTCGGCGCGAAGGGACGAACCGAGAGCGGCGATCGAGAGGAACGCGGCGGAGACGAGAGTTCGGATCGCGGGCGCGATGCTCATCGTTCATCCTCCTTTGGGGGCCGGTTCCGAGTATCGCCGAACCGTTCCGCGATCGCAAGGTTCGAGTGAAGTCACGCTGCCGACACGACTTCCACAAATATACGTGCGTATTTTTATGCTTGTGGTAAAAATATACGTGCGTATATTGAACCGCGCGGTGCCGGAGCCGTACTCCATGGGGCGACGAACGCCGCGATCGAACCGAGTGCCCGAGGTGAGCGCATGGAACGAAATGAGATCCCGGATGCCGAGCTGGACGTGCTGGCCGTGTTGTGGCACCGGGGAGCGAGTACCGCGCGGGAGATCCGCGAGACGCTCGAGGAGCATCGACCGATGACTCACGGAGCGGTCTCGACTCTCCTGAACCGGCTCGAGAGCAAGGAGTTCATCCAGCGTACTCAGAACAAGGTCGGCAAGGCCTTCGTCTTCCGGGCGCGCATCAAGCCGGCGCCGACATATCGGCGCAAGGTCGGCGAGCTCATGGAGCGCCTCTTCGGCGGCGACAGCGTCGCGCTCGTTCATTCGCTCTTCGAGACTCACCCGCCGGACGATCAGGAGATCGAGGAGCTCCAGCGGCTCCTCGACGACTGGAAGCAGCGCCGACAGGCCGAGGGCGAATCCTCTTCGGGGGCCTCGTCATGAGGGCGCTTCCTTTGGGATTCGCCGGCCTCACCGATGGTGCTGGCGGTTTCGTTGTCGACGCGATCCTTCAGGGGACCGTGGTTGTCGCCGTGGTGCTGGTTCTCGCACGACTCCTGCGAAACGCGCCTGCGGGTTGTCGCTACGCGCTTCTGCTGCTCGCGCTCGTGAAGCTCGCGGTTCCTCCGACACTCGCCTCTCCGACGAGTGTCTTCGGGTTCTTCTCGAGCTCATTGCCTACGGTCACCGAGGGCCCTTCGGGTCGCACGTTGCAGATCGACGGTGTGAAGCTCGAGGGCGATCGGCCGGCGAACCGCAGGGCACGGCCATCCGAGGTCTCGACGGATCGGTTCACTTCGATTCCGGAAGACGCAGCCGTGCCGTCGATCCTCGTGTGGCTCGCCGTTGCCTGGGCGATCGGCGCCTCCTGGAGAGGCGTGCACGTTCTGCGAGGTTCGCTCGCGCTGAGACGACTCGTCCGCGAGGCCCGACCGGCAGAGGGCGCGCTCCGCAAGAGGCTCGAGCGATGGCGACAGGAGCTCGGCGTGTCGGAGCGGATTCGGTTCCTCGTTTCGAACGGCGCTTCGGCACCGATTTGTTTCGGCATTCTGCGACCGACGGTTCTCTTGCCCGCGGGGATCGACCCGAAACGGCAGCGGACGGTCGTCGGTCATGAGCTCATCCATCTGCGGCATTGCGATCCGTGGGTCGCGGCGCTGCAAGTCGGCCTGTCCGTGGTCTGGTGGTTCCACCCTCTGGTCTGGCGACTCCAGCGAGAGATTCGTCATGCGCGGGAAGACTGGTGTGACGACACCTTGATCTCCCGCGGGTGGGCCACGCGCGACGCGTACTGCGAAACGCTGATCCATGTGGCGGCCGCTCTTCGCGATCGTTCGGAACCGCCGGCCGTCGTGACGATGGCGCCCGCTCGTCACGACCTGGCACGGAGGTTCGAGCGTATCCTTTCAACGACCGAGAGAGGAGGTTTGACTCCCATGTTCTATCGAATCTCGATTCTGGTTCTCGCGCTGGGGCTGCTTCCCGGCGCGCATCCTTCGGCAAGCGGGTCGGGACTCGCCCCGACTCCGGAAGAACCGAAGGCCGACCGCGACATCGTCGGTGACGGCATCGCCTGGCTCGCGCGGCAGCAGCACGCAGACGGCTACTGGGTCGAAGTCCCGGGCGACTCCTCGACGCGCGTCTCGGACGCGGAGTCGGCGCTCGCCGTGCTCGCGTTCCTCGGGAACGGAGAGACGACGGCGTCGGGCCCGCATCGCGAAGTCGTCCTGAAAGGCGTGGTGCATCTGTCGCGCCGATTCCGGGAGCCGAGTGACTCGTGGGAGCTTGCGGACGCGATCGCGGCGACGGCGCTTCTCGAATCGCAGGCGCTCACCGCCGATCCGCGCTTCGCCGCGGCGGTGGCCCCCATGATCGCACGCATCGAGAAGTACTACGCGCAGTTCGCCTCGGACGCCGATCCCGAGACGGTCTTCTGGTCGGCGATGGCTCTCCTGTCCGCGCGACAGGGCGGTGCCGAGATCGATAAGGAGATCTTCGGCGCGCTGGTTCGGCATCTCTCGTACGAGCCGCATTCCGATGGGATGAGCGTCGACTCGGTGCGGGCCGCGTCGCTGTTCTTGCGCCTTCTCTCGGGCGGCTCCCGGGACGACGAGGACGTGAAGTCGCTCGCGGAGTCGATTCGCGCGGCGGGTGAAGCGTCGTCCGGGTCCGACGTCGCGCTCATGCATCTCGGGAGCTACGCGCTGTTCCAGTTCGGAGGGCCGTCGTGGGCCGAATGGCGGACGCGAACCCTGGCGCCTTTCCTCGGACAACAGATCGAGGGCGGGAATGCCGACGGTTCGTGGGATCCCCCCGTCTCGTTCGTCGGGACCCGGGTCGGCGCGACCGCCCATGGCGTTCTCGGCGCGGAGGTGTCGTTCCGCTACGCCCGCGTCACCGGGGAAGGTTGATCGACCCGACGCGAGAATCGCACGACAGCAAGTCTTTCCGCGGCCCGGGCGTGAGCAGCGTTCCGGGCCGCGGTCGTATCCCGGCCAGGCGTCGACTCAGTCGCCTCGCCTCAGTTCGGGCCGGGGAACCATCCCGTCTTGAAGAGCGGAACGTAGCTCTCGAGCTCGAAGTAGTCCGAGGCCTGCCACGCGCTGGCGCCGTACGCGTCGACACCATCGACGATGCCGTCGTCGTTCGAGTCCCGCACGACCACGGTGTCCGAATCCGACGCGTCCGACGTGAGCAAGAACATGTGACCGTCCGTCACGTGCAGATAGTGATCGAGCTGGGTGACTCCCGCGAGCTCGGGTACCGACGTGACATCGGCGACGAGAGTCGGGGTTGGCAGGGGGCCGCCGGCTCCGCCGGTCGGTGAGGGGATCTCGAGTCGGTAGACCGACTGCTGATCGGTCAGCACGAGCACGTAGCGCTGGTCCGGGTCGATATCGATCGAACGGATGTGCACCAGCTCGGTTCCCGTGTAGATCGTCTGACGCGTCTCCGTCGGACCTGATCCGAGGGCTCCCGCGCCGCCCGTCCCGTAGCTGAACTTCCATCGCTCGATTCGCGCCATGCCGGTTGTCGGATCGGTGCCGGCGACGTAGATGCTGTCGATCGTCGGGGACGGGTCGATGCCGACCGCAATCGATGAGATCTCGAACGAAGCCGATAGGAGCTGCTTCTGGATGTCAGCGGGCGCATACGGCACGGCCGGATCCTGACGGCTGTTTCGAGTGATCACGACCTTGGCCGAAGCCGTGTCGAATCCGACCCAGCTCATCTCCGTGCTGGTGTTCGCGTAGAGGCCGCACCGGTACTCGGGATTGTAATGGTGGAGCTCGTCTGGAAGTCCGAGCGATGCGGATGCGCGATTGCGAGTCGTCAGGAAGACGATGCCCGCGGCCACGGTGGTCAGAAGAAGAAATACGAGCGCGAGCCTGCCTCTGCTGTTCATCTTCCGCTCGAAGGTACGGCTGTTCCAACCGCTGGTCAAGGCGAATCCGGCCCGGAACCGCCAATCGGCATGGGACACAGGGAGGTACGCGGTCAAAAAAAGTCCGTGTTAGAAGCAGCGGATGGTTGATATCGGCTCGTTGGCGGCTTCGCAGTTGGCTCTCAGGATGAGAGGAAACCGCGAAAGGCCAGGTGTGGCTCATCCGCGGTCAGCGCAGGAGGGAGCCGCTCACCGCGTAGTAGATGGCCATGAGTCCGGAGAAGATCGCGCTGCCGAAGAAGCGCCATCGAAGCGGAAGACGCGTCTGGATGACCCAGTTGCCGAGGAAGGCGATCGGGATGTTCAGAACCCACGACTCGGCACCGATGCGAAGGAGGTCGAAGGTGATCGCGTCCCAGTCGGCAACGGCGGCTCGCAGGAAGAACAGATGCCGGGCGATCCACAGCGGATTGAAGTACGCGAGGGCGAGGGCGGTTCGCGTCATGCCGAGTCGCCAACCCCGCTTTCCCGAGACGCGACGATCGATCCATCGAAAGTACGCCGGAACCTCGAGGGCGTAGACGAAGCCGCCGACGAGTGCGACGACGAGCGCGCGCATCCAGGAAGCCTCGCCGAGGACGAGCGCCGCTGCGGTATCACCGGCCGTATACACGACGATGCCCTGAAGCACATCGCGGCGTCGATAGGGGAGCTTCATCGCGAAGAGGCGGTGACCGGCGAGCGATCGCCGTGCAGTTGCATCAACACGCGCTCGGGCGTGAGCGGCGCCGTGTACTCGCGGTCGCGGTCCGGCCGATACGCCGCGATCGCTTCCTGGATCGCGAAGTACGCACCGATGCCGTACATCAACGGCGGCTCGCCGATGCCCTTCGACTGCAGCACGGCATCCGGGTTGTCGGCATCTTCGAGGAAGTGCGTCTCGATCCGGGCCGGAGCGAAGCGGATGTCCGGAACCTTGTAGGTCGAGAGCGTGTCCGTGCGCAGACGTCCCTCTTGATCGAAGACGACTTCTTCCATCGTCATCCAGCCGATGCCCTGCACGAGTCCGCCTTCGACCTGTCCGAGGTCGACAAGCGGATCGAGGCTGCGGCCGCCGTCGTGAACGACGTGTACTGCGTCGAGCGTGTACGTACCGCGCAGACAATCGACCGTCGCCTCGGTGATCGCCGCACCGAAGACGTGATAAGCGAACGGCTCGCCGCGCTCCTTCGTCGGGTCGTAGGAGAGCCCCGGCGTCGCGTAGTGGGCGTGCGCCGAGAGGTTCGTCCTCGAGAGGAACGCCGCCGTCACCAGCGCGTTCCAGTCGAGCTCGGTGGGCTTGCCGTCCCGAAGGACGATCCCGTCACGAACGGTGACCGAATCGGCATCCGCGCCGAGCTCGCGTGCCGCGACCGCGCGCAGCCGCTCGAGGATATCGAGGCACGCCTTTCGGGTGGCCCCGCCGTTCAGGTCCGCGGCCGCGCTCGCCGCCGTCGGAGACGTGTTCGCGACGCGGGACGTCGTCGTGGCCTCGATCGAAACGCGCGCCGGCGGGATGCCGAGCGAGTGCGCGGCAATCGCGAGGATCTTCTTGTTCACGCCCTGGCCCATCTCGACGGCGCCGGTCGTGACGCTGACGCTGCCGTCGTTGTAGACGTGAACGAGGGCAGCTGCCTGGTTGAGGAAGGTCTTCGTGAACGAGATCCCGAAGCAGACGGGCATGACCGAGACGCCCCGCTTCTTCAGCCGGTTGGACTCGTTGAACTCGCGCGCGCGTTCGCGAATTCCCGCGAGATCGTAGCGGTCGGCCGCCTCGTCGAAGCTCCGCGTGGCCTGACCGCGAACGACGGTCTGACCGTACGGGAACACGTCACCGTCCTCGAGGAGGTTGCGGCGCTGCAGCTCGCTCGCCGGAATGCCGGTCGCCTCGGCCGCTCGGGTTAGGGCAGACTCCATCACGAACATCGCCTGCGGTCCGCCGAATCCCCGGAACGCGGTGAAAGGGGGCAGGTTCGTCCGGCAGGAGTAGCCCGTGATGCGTGCGTTCGGTACCGCATACGCGTTGGTGGCGTGCAGAAGCGTTCGCTCGAGCACGGCAGGGGAGAGGTCCGCCGCGGCCCCGCCGTTCTGGAAGAACGTGACGTCGTAGGCGACGATCTTGCCGTTGGCGTCGAGTCCGAGACGGTAGTCAGCCTGATACGGATGCCGCTTACCGGTCATGCGCATGTCGTCGCCGCGCGGCAGCACGAGCTTGACGGCGCGGCCGAGGCGGAGCGCCGCGACGGCCGCCATCGCCGCCCAATGCGTCGCCTGATCTTCCTTGCCGCCGAACGCGCCGCCCAGTCGTCGGACCTCGATCTCGACGGCGTTCATCGGCACCCCGAGAATCCGCGCGACCATTCGCTGGACGTTCGCGGGCGACTGCGTCCCGGCGATGATCCGCACGCGTCCCTTCTCTTCGGGAATCGCGAGCGCGCCCTGCGTCTCGAGGTAGAGGTGCTCCTGCCCCCCGGACTCGGTCGAGCCCTCGACGATCGTTGCCGCATTGCTGAAGGCCGCGTCGATGTCACCGCACTCGATCGTGCGCGACGGAACGAGCAGCTCGCCGGCCGCGGCCGCTTCGCGCGGCTCGAGCACGGCTTCCCGCTCTTCGACCTCGAGCCGGATGTCCGCGCGTGCAAGCCGTGCTTCGTCGAGGGACTCGGCGACGACCAGCGCCACCGGATGCCCGTGGAACCGCAGATCGCTCTCGACGAACAGCGTCTCGTCCTGGAGGATCGGCCCGAGCGAGTTCTCGGCGGGAACGTCGGCGGCGGTCAGCACCGCATGCACACCCGGCCGCTCGAGCGCCGCGGTCGCGTCCAGCCGGACGAGCCGGCCGTGGGCCACGGGCGAGCCGAGGACCGCCGCGTGAAGCGTTCCTTCCGGAAGCGGCATGTCGTCCAGGAACACCGATGCGCCGCGCGCGTGTCGAGCCGTGTCGAACGACTTCATGCGACGACCTCCTCGAGACGCGCGTCGGGGAACAGCGTGAGGAGGCTCGCGATGAGGAGCTGCCGAAGCAGCAGACGTTTGTAAGCCGCGCTGCCGCGCACGTCGCTGATGGGGGAAGCCTCGGCATCGGCGATCGAGAGCATCTCGAGGAGCGTCTCGGGGTCGAGGGACTTGCCGTTCAGGTACGACGAGGCGCGCTCGAGAAACAGCGGAACGGGCGCCACGCCGCCGGCGGCCGCCCCGGCGCTCGTGATCCGATCTCCGTCGACTTCGATCGCCACGGCCACGTTGACGCTCGCGATGTCGAGATGCGTGCGCCGCGAGACCTTCTCGAAAGCGAAGCGCCGTTCGAGGCGCGGCAGTCGTATCGAGGCGACGATCTCGTCGGCGGTGAGGTCGGTGTCCTTGTAGCCGCGGTAGAACTCACGAAGCGGAACGATCCGCGTCCCGCCGCGGTGACCCGCGAGCTCGAGCTCCGCTCCGAGCGCGAGGAACTGAACCGTCATATCGCCGATCGGTGAGGCGTTCACGAGGTTGCCGGCGAGCGTTGCCGATTCGCGGATGGGCTGCGAGGCGATGAGCTGCAGGTGCGCGTCGACGCTCGGATCGATCTTCCGGTACTCGGCCGATCGCTTGAGCTCTTCCATCCGCACCGACCCGCCGATGACGAGGCGATCGTCCTCGACGCGAATCGTCGACAGCGAAGGGTCGCGCGTGACGAGCGAGGTCGGCTCTCGCGGGACGTCGTCGGGCAGCTGCACGAGAAGATCGGTTCCGCCGGCGAGCACGCGTCGTCCGGGCTCATGCGTGCTGTCGACCTTGCCGGTCGTGTCGGACTCGCCCCGGAGGGATCGCAGCCGGTCGGCCGCGGTCTCGAAGCCGGCCGGTAGCACCTCGGCCCGCACGAGATCCTCGATTCGTCGGACGGATCCGGGCTGGCTCGGCAGACCGTTCGTCGCGCCGGTCGCCTCGCGCAGCGCTGTCGCGACGCGGCCGGCGGCGCGGATCAGCGCGAGGTAGCCGGTGCAGCGGCAGATATTGCCCTCCATCGCCTCGACGAGATCCTCGCGAGAGAGCGTCGGGCTGTTCAGGAAGCAACCGGCCAGGGAGACGACGAAGCCGGGCGTGCAGAAGCCGCACTGCGACGCGCCTTCCTCGACGATCGCCCGCTGGATCGCCCCCGTGGTGTCGTCCGTGGCGTCGGTTCTCTCGAGACCTTCGACCGTCACCACGTGGCAGCCTTCGATCTCGCCGAGCGGCAGCAGGCAGGAGTTGCGGGCCCGGTACTCGACCGCGTTGCCGGCCTCGTCCAGTCGGCCGACGAGCACCACGCAGGTCCCGCAGTCGCCCTCGCGGCATCCTTCCTTCGTCCCGTAGTACCCCGAACCGCGAACGGCATCGAGCAGCGCCGAGCTCGGCGACGCGTGCACGGTCCTCAGACGGTCGTTCAACAGGAACCGGATGGCGAGGGCATGTTCGATCATTCGGGCGATTGTAGCTCCGGTGGGATGGATTCTTGAACCCGCGGCGGCGGTGCCGGGCATTGAAGGGGAACGTCGAGGTCTGTCCGCACCTACGGGCCGGCCGCGGCGGGAGGCTCGAGGAAGAACCAGGAGAGAGAGAAGAGAGGGCAGGGCCATGGTCAGGATTCTGAGTCGCTGGACCGTTTTCATCGTAGCCGGTCTCGTAGCCGTCGCGGCGTGCGCGAGCGCGTCCGGGCAGAACTGGCCGTCGTACCGGGGGCCGAGCGGAAGCGGCGTCGGCGAAGGCGGGAGTCTTCCCACCAGCTGGGATGTCGAGAGCGGGAAGAACGTCCGCTTCCGGGTGGCGATCCCCGGCCTCGGGCACTCGTCGCCGATCGTCTGGGGAGATCGCCTCTTCGTGACGACGGCCGTGAGCGAGGCTGGCGTCCGAGCGTATGACGTCAACCACGGCGGCATCGGGATGGCCGGCGACGAGAGCGACGTGCACGAGTGGCGGATCTACTGCATCGACACGCGTGACGGGAAGGTCCTCTGGCACCGTGCGGCCTGCAAGGGCAAGCCTCGCACCGGGCGACATCTCAGGGCGTCGCATTGCAACTCGACGCCGGTGACCGACGGCGAGCGAGTCGTCGCGCTCATGGGATCCGAGGGACTCTTCGCCTTCGACATGGACGGGAAGCCGCTCTG
Source organism: uncultured Planctomycetota bacterium (assembly GCA_964597885.1). GTDB lineage: Bacteria > Planctomycetota > JACOTG01 > JACOTG01 > JAUIME01 > CAZQZX01. The sequence goes on along the minus strand of CAZQZX010000088.1, from coordinate 9,144 downwards.
GCAGACGGACCTCGGAACGCTCGACGCGGGCCATGCGCGGAAGTCCGACAGCCACTGGGGGCACGCGAGCTCGCCGATCCTTCACGACGGTAGGGTGATCGTGCAGTGCGATCGCCGCGTCGACGGTTTCATCGCCGCCTTCGACGCGAAGACCGGGAAGAAGCTCTGGCAGACCGCGCGCGCCGAGATGCCGACCTGGTCGACGCCGCTCGTGTTCGAAGGCGGCGGTCGCACCGAGATCGTCACGAATGGCGGCGTGCAGATTCGGGGATACGATCCCGCGACGGGCGCCGAGCTATGGCGAATGCCCGCCGGCGAGATCCAGGTGAAGGTTCCCACGCCGATCGTCGTCGGCGACGCGTTCCTGATCTGCGGCGGATACCCGAGGAGTCAGCCGATGTGGGCCATGCGCGCCGGACTGAAGGGCGAAGTCGCGCCGGGCAAGGAAGCGTTCGCATGGCAGACCGAGGGTGGAAGCCCCTACACGTTGACCCCGGTCGCCTACGGGTCGCGTCTCTTCACGTGCTCCGACTCCGGCGTTCTCGCGTGCTACAGCGCGACGGACGGCAAGGAAGTGTTCCGCGGACGCCTCGACGGCAACTACAGCGCATCGCCGGTTGCCGGCGACGGCAAGATCTACTTCGCGAGCCAGGAAGGGGAGGTCCATGTTGTCAGTGCCGGGAGCGCCTTCGAGCTGCTCGGCACCGTCGACATGGGCGAGAGCTGCATGGCCACGCCGGCGATCTCGAATGGCGTCCTGTTCGTGCGCGGTCAGAGCCACCTCGTCGCGATCGAGGGGCCGAAGGGGTAGGGGCGGGGGTCTGAAGCCCGCGGTGTCGTCACGAACCGAACCGCAGGAGAACGTCGCCGCGCTCCTCGTCTTCGCGCGTTACCGGTGTATCGAGAAACAGCGCGATCAGGTCGAGGTGCGTGGTGGCGTGCTCCGACAGCCCTGTCGAGCGGAAGGCGCCTTCGCCTGCGATCGCGAGCGGGAGCATGAGCTGGTCGGTCAGGTGCTCCCCCACAGGTGCGGTCCGTTCGAGGTAGCGGCGGGCCGCCCGCACGACGGTTTCGGCGACGGCCTCCGCGGGCTTCTTGATCTCGCCGAAGGAGCTGAAGACTTCGCAGTGCGACTCCGTCTCGATCTCGACGAGGACGACGTTACCCGGCCCGGTCGCGTCCGACCAGGCTTCCGCGCGGATGGTTCTGGGCGGCCAGCCGAATCGCGACTGCAGCACGGCTCGTTCCCGCTCGGCGATGTGCATCGGCAGGTTCGAGACCACGGCGCGCGCGGAGCGTCGCCGCGTCTTGCCACGCTCGAGAAGCTCGATGCCGCGAAGCTTCCCGCTGGGTGCAGGGGTGATCTCGAGTCGGATGCGGCCCCCTCCGGCCGGTGCGAACCCCGGAACTTCGAGCGATGCCGTTACCGTCGGCCCCATTTGATTCAAGAGCGGGATGTAGGTGCGCTCGAGGAAATCGAAGGGCGGGGCCATTGGATTGTGCGTCCCACCTTCGAGCATGACGGTCGACGGCCCGTCGGCGCAGACGAGCGCGGGCAGGATCGTCTGCGCGACCAAGGTCGTGCTTCCCGCCGTGCCGATCGCGAAGCGGTAGTCTCCCGGTCGGATCTCTCTGGGGTGGAGCTCCACCGCGGGTGAACCGACTTCGTCCCCGATCAGGCGTCCGTCGCAGATCTCGGCGATGGCGCGAGCCGCGCTCGCGTGCTGGGGTCTCAGGCCGGGCTAAGCCCTTCCGGCGCGCACCCGCTCGATTCGGCATGGCGTTCCGGTGAGGGCCGACAGCGCAAGCGACGATCGGACGATCTGGCCGCCGCCCTCGCCGTACGCTCCGTCGAGGGTGAGAATGTCGGTGCTGCCGCCTGCGGTCGGCTCGATCCTGAGAGTGTCGGGCATCGCGCTCGTCGCCGGCTACTCGATCCGCAGCACCAGCCCGTTCGTGACGCTGAACGGAATCGTTCCGACGGTGCAGTCGTCTTGCACGAATCCCTGGAAGGTGACGGTGAGCGTGCGGCCGAGACCCCCGGGAAGATCGACGAGCGAGAAGCTCGCCTGATCGGGGATGACGGGAGGGGGCCCGGGCGCGTTGTCGTCGCCGAGCTTCCCCGCGAAGCCGATCGCGTTCCAGGTTCGGGTCGGGGCCTGTGTCGCGAGGAGAGCGGGGCCGAAGCACATCTCGCCGAGCTGCTTGGGGACCGCGACGACATCGCCGACTTCGGGTTCACCAAGCCACGCGTAGACGCAGGCGTCGGTCGGTTGTCCGTCGCCGTCGCGTGACGGGGGCTCGTTCAGTACGAGCGTGATCGGAGTCTCGGGCGCCGCTTCGATTGTCCGGAAGATTCCGCCGGCGGTCGCGTCGAAGAGGAGGACGTCGGTCGCGACGTCGCAGCCGGCGTCGACGAGGCCCGCGCCGCAGAATCGGATCGGATCGCCCGGAACGAAGGCGATGCCCTTCGAGGCGTGATCCATGAACTCGACGAACGTCGCGACGCCGGTCGTGGTCAACGTGGCGAGGAAGCCGCCGGAGCCGATCGAGGCGAGCGAGAACGTACCGTTGCCGGCGTAGGCGAGTCCGCCCGCCGAACCGTAGTTGATCCCGGAGAGCGGGATGTCGGTCACGACCAGCGTGTCGAGGTCGATCGACTCGAACACGGGTCCGGGGAAGAATCCAGAAGAGTGGTAGAGCAGGCCGTCATCCGGATTGAAGGCGATCGCTTCACCATCGTCTCCGTTGCCGAGAGTCAGCACGAATGTCGCCGTGGCGTCGACGAGGCTCACGGTGTAGAGCGTCTCGGGTACGTCGGCCCCGTCGCCGGTCACGGCGTAGAGCGTTCCGGTGCCGTCGAAGGCCAGCGACGCGAACTGATCCTGCATCTCGCCGACGAGCGTGGCCGAGCCGCTTCCCGGATCGAGCGTCACGAGGAAGCGCTGCTGGTTCGCGCCGCCCGTATTCAGAATGGCGTAGAGCTCGCCGGTCGCGGGGTGAACGGCGAGGCCGTTGCCGCGGCTGATGCCTTCACCCTGGATCCGCTCGGGAGTGATCGGAATGCTCCGCAGCGACTGCCCGGTCTTGGGGTCGATCTCGTGGAGCAGCGGCCCCCCGGTCGACCGCTGGATCGAGTACAGCCGATCCGATGGACCGAGTGCGACGGCGTGCGAGGCCAGGATCAAGGCGACGAAGAGGATGCGAGCGTGGGTAACCATGGGCCCATCGTATCCGATCGGGCTTCGAAACGGGAGCACCCGCCTATCGCGCCAAGCAAGTCGAGCTTGCGTGGGAGTGGGCGTTCCGGTTAGGATCCCGGGTCGGGGAAAGGAAGGTTCCGATTCGACTCACGCCGGGCAGGGCCGTGTACCCGAACGAACCGACACCAACGCGCGAGCTGCTGACGTCTTCGGCGGAAGGCGATCCGGTGGCCCTCAAGACCTTGATGGCGCTGACCTACGACGAGCTTCGAGCTCTCGCCGGCGCCTATCTGAGGAACGAGCGCGACGGTCACACCCTGCAGCCGACGGCCCTGGTGAACGAAGCCTGGCTGAAGCTGTGCGGGAACGTCGAGCTCGGCTCTCGCGAGCGAGCCACCTTCCTCGCCATCGCCGCGCGCGCCATGCGGCAGGTGCTCGTCGATCATGCGGTCCGTCGCGGGGCGCAGAAGCGCGGCGGCGACAAGCGACGCGTCACCCTGAGCCTGGTCGACGCCGAGATCCCCACCCCCGCGATCGACTTCGAGGTGCTCGAAGAGGTGCTCGATCGCCTCGAGGCCGTCAACCCCGACTACGTCCGCGTCGTGCAGCTACGCTTCTTCTCCGGGATGCGCATCGAGGAGATCGCGTCCTCGCTCGATGTCTCCGCGCGGACGGTGAAGCGGCTGTGGCGAGGGGCGCGCGCGTGGCTGTCGGTCGAGCTCGATCAGGTTGCGGGATGACGCGGAAGTCGGACGAGACCCCGGTCGAAGAGCGCGCACCGAACGGGGGAGCGACCGACGGATCCGAGCGCGACCTCACCCGCGAGGCCCTCGCGATGTTTCACGGTCTGGTCGATGCTTCCGAGGAAGAACGCGCCGACAAGATCGCTCGGCTGGCTGAAGCGGATCTGGAGCTCGCGCGTCGTGTCGAGCGTCTGCTCGAGGCGGACAGCGGCTCGAAGTGGTTTCCACGAGATCTCGAGGAGACGCCGTCGGTTGCCGTATTCGTTGACGATCCTCCCGGCCCCCCGCCGACCATTCGCGACTACGAGGACCTCGAAGAGATCGCGACCGGTGGGATGGGCATCGTCTACCGTGGTGTTCAGGTGCGCCCGATTCGACGTGCCGTCGCGGTGAAGGTCCTGCGACCGAGCCTGCTCGAGCGGACCGAAGTCCTCAAGCGATTCCAGCTCGAGCAACGCCTTCTGGCGGGAATGAACCATCCGTCGATCGCGAAGGTCTACGACGCCGGCTTCACGGAGTGCGAGCGCCCATTCGTCGCGATGGAGCTGGTCGAAGGAAAGCGGATCACGGAGTACTGTCGTCGGGCCGGTCTGTCGCTTCGCCAGAAGATCCGTCTGTTCCTCCAGGTCTGCGAGGCCGTCACCTACGCGCACCAGCGCGGCATCATCCATCGTGACCTGAAGCCCTCGAACGTGCTCGTCGCGACGGACGGCGACGAGCCCGTGGCCAAGGTGATCGATTTCGGAATCGCGAAGGCGATCCTTCCCGAGGCGGATCCGTTCGGGCCCGGCCACGTTACGCTCACCCACTCCGGCCCCAGTCGGATCCTCGGGACTCCAGAGTACATGAGCCCCGAGCAGATCCTCGGCATCGCGGACATCGAGACGCGAACCGACGTGTTCTCGCTCGGCGTGCTTCTTCTCGAGATGCTGCTCGGCCGGCTGCCCGAGTATCGCCGCCGGCTACGCGAGATGTCGCTCGACGAGCTCGTGCCCTTCGTCCAGGAGGAATCGCATCCACTGGCGAGCGACCTCGCGGGCGAAGGACGAGATAGTCGCGCGGAGATGCGGGCGGCGTCGACACCGCTGCGTGGCGACCTCGACTGGATCGTCCAGAAGTCACTCGAGCCGGATCGCGAGCGTCGCTACCAGAGCGTGGCGGATCTTGCCGATGACCTGACGCGCTATCTCGAGCATCGTCCGGTCTCGGCGGGACCACCCGATCTCGTGCGGAGGATGCGCAAGCTCGTGGTGCGCCATCGATGGACGGTAGCCGCGCTCGCGTTCTGTGTGGGGTCGATTCTCACCGGCGCCGCCGGAGTTCTCATCGGCTTCCAGCGTGTGCGAGAGGAACAGCGGGCGCTCGCGCGCAGTCAGTACCAGGCGTCGATCCAGCTCGCGTTCGCGAGCCTCGATTCCAACGCGACGAACACCGCGCGCGACGCGATCGAGTCGTGCCGCGAGAAGTACCGTCACTGGGAGTGGGAGCACCTCGACCTTCGCTCGAACGTCGCGCTCGAGACGCTCGGCGGCCCGGAGTGGACGATCTCGGCGATCGACCTCAGCCCCGACGGCGAGCGGGTGGCCGCCTCGACGATCTCGGGGCGAGCGTTCCTGTGGTCGACTTCCGATCCGCAGCAAGAGCCCGTGCAGCTTCCACGGGGCGAAGCGAGCAACGATTGCATCGCGTTCTCCCCGGACGGAATGGTGATCGCGCGCGGCTACTACGAACAGCCGATCTCTCTGTGGTCGCTCGAGGAGAATCGCGAGATCGGGACGCTCGAAGGTCACACCGATCGCGTCGTAGATGTGGTGTTCTCGAAGGACGGGAAGCGACTCTACAGCGTGTCCCTCGACAAGACGCTGCGCGCCTGGGATCTCGAGACCCTCGAGTGTGTCGCGGTGCGGGACGGCTTCCGTGACGCGTTGACCTGCCTCGACGTCAGCCCGGACGGACGGTGGCTCACGGCGTCCGGTCGAGACGTCATCGTGCACATCTGGCGACTTCCCAATCTCACGGGAGGCACGCACTACCGCTGGAACAAATCGTGGGTGCACGACATCTCGTTTTCGGCGGACGGGAGCACGGTGTTCACGACATCGGGGCACCACATTCAGTGCTGGGATGTGCAGAGCGGGCTGAGCGTCTTCCTCCCGCATCGATTCGATTCGCCCCCGTTGCGGCTCGATGCTTCTCCCGACGGCCGCTACCTCGCGATCGGGTCGCGCGACTCTCTCGTCTCCCTGTTCGATCTGCATCTCGGACGGCTGGTGCGACGATCGCGGGGTCATCACACGCAGATCCAGGGCTTGCGATTCACACCCGACTCGCAGAAGGTGGTCACCGGAGGAGTGGACGAGACGGTGCGCATCTGGGACGTGCATATCGGCACCGAAGTGACGACGATCCCGACGCACCGTCCCCTGTCACCCGTGCGCCAGTTCCCGGGATCTGACGCTTTCGTGACGAGCCACGAGCCGGCCGGAGCATTGCAGCTTTGGAACGCGGCAACCGGAAGCCTGAGGCGTGAGATCATCGTCCACGACGGATTCCTCTTCGACTTCGACTTCCTCCCGGACGGGCGCATCTTGACGATCGGAACCCCGAGCGAAGTCGCGATCCTCAGTGCCGACGCGAGCCGGATCGAGCGACGGCTCTCGGAAATCGCGGCGCAAGCCGTCGCGATCTTCCCCGACGGCCGCTCGCTCGTAGCCGTGGACTGGATTCGGAATGTGCGTCGCTTCGACCTCGAGACCGGAGAGGAGATGTGGACGCACGCCCTAGACACGCCTGCGTGGGACGAGCGGCCGAAGGGCGTGACGATAGCGGACGGCCGGGTGGTCGTCGGCGGGATGCTCGACTACTCCCTTCATGTGCTCGATCCCGATACCGGTGAGCTCGAACGTCGGATGATCGCGGGTGCCACCGAGAAACCGCGCTTCGCGTACCATGCCGGACGTCGGCAGCTTGTCTATCCGACGGGCGACCACGCCATCCACGTCCTGGACTTCGAGACCGGCGAGAGGGTCCATCGGTTCCGGCATCCTGCGGGGACGATCACGGACCTCGCGCTCTCGCCGGACGGGCGGCGTTTGTTTGCCGCCACTGCCGATCCCGATGGCGGTGTCGCGGTCTGGGATTTCGAGAATGCGATGTATCTCATGCGACTCGCTTGCGACCGGACGTCCGCGACGTCCCTCGCGATGCTCGACGGCGGATCCCGGCTGGCGGTGACGAGCGCATCCGGATCGATCCGCATCTTCGAGACGGATATCGAGACCCTCGGCGAGATGGCCGAACATGCGTTCCTGCGGGGCGAGATCCGTGAAGAAGTGACGGATCGGATTCTCGAGCTGGGCCTCGGAGACTTGCAAGCGGCCATGGAGCGCGAACGTTCCGACGAGCCCGGAGGTGGTGATGCGGTCCGGACGGTGTTCGCATCGCTCGACCGCCAGGTTCTCGCGGAGCGTCTGCGGGCCGCCGCCTGGGAGTGCTTGCGCAGCTGGGGGCGGACGCGCGCAGAGTACGAGAAGGGTGCGCTCCTGGCATTCCGTGCGGCCGAGCTCGTGGGAGCTCACGAGGACCGTTTCATCGCGACTCTCGCGTCCGCGCGCCTCGGGGCTCGCGTCACGGCCATCGCACAGTTCCTCGACTTCGAAAGCCGGATGCGGGCCAGGTATCGAGGGCTGGTTTCACCATTCCCGATGATGATGCTGAGGGTGTGGGGTGCGGCGAGTCGCGGCGACATTCCCCACGCCGAGCGCCTCCTGGACGATGCGCTCGCTTCCGTGCGCAACAACCGGAGCGGATGAGCCGGGGGGGGCGACCGAAAGCGTGAAGCCCCCTCCGCGGGGTGAACCGCGAAGGGGGCTCCACTCGAATCTTGCCCTTACTCGCAGTCGTCCGGAATGCCGTTGCAGTTCCGGTCGTTGGTTCGTGCGCACGTGCCTCCCTGCGTGAAGATGCGGGAGGAGCTCGTCGGGAGCTGATGATCGGGAATCGGCTTCCCGAGGTCGCACTCGTCGGGAATGAGATTGCCGTTGCAGTCGAGCGACGACCCGGTCAGAACGTCGAGCAGGTCGGCGGTGCCGTTGCCGTTGCAATCCTCGACCGTGAACTCGCAGACGGCTCCCGTCGGGTCCGACGTGGCAGATCCGATCCGGCCGCGCACGGCGTACACGTGTCGACGCACACCCGCGGTCTCGTCGAGGTAACCGATCGCGCCTCCCGGCAGCTCGGCGTGCAGTCGGCCGTTGCGGTAGACGAGCACGGAATCGTACGTGTCCTCGTTGGTCCAGCTGAGCGACACGAGGTACTCGAGACCGCCGCCGGCCGTCTCGGCGCAGGTGAGACCGCTCGGCGGAAGCACGCCGATCACGACCTCGCTCTGGTTGTTGGTGTTCTGGACCTCGCTACCGATCGGATCGGCCGAGACGCGGATCGTCGTCGTCTCCGGCGGGACCACGAAGCGGTAGTCGACCTCGAGCCGCTCACCGGGAACGGCGTCGAACGTGTACGGCACGGTGTCGATGGTCTCGACGCCGCTCTCGAGCACGCGCTCGATCCGGAGCGTCGTCGCCTCGTTGGTCGCCGTCTCGAGGCCGCGGTTGCGCAGCACGATCGTCAGGTCGACCTCGGTTCCCGGCCGCGGATGGGCTCGCGAGACGCGCACGGCGTCGAGCGCGAGGTCGGGCGCGGTCGAGAAGTCCTGGAGGACCAGGCTGTCGAACGAACCGTCGGCGCCGGTCGACGTACGCACCGTGCGCAGCGTTCCGCCCGAGACGGCGAACGACGTGTCGTAGTCGACCTCGCCGTCGAGCGTCAACGGTCGCCATGCCGTGAACGTAGGCGTGGTCACGCCGAGATCGATGGCCGCGACGGCGAGGTCACCGTCGGAATCCATCCGCTGACCGGCTCGTGCGAGCGAGCGCGTGGCCACCGCGAATCCGCCGCCACCGAGAGACAGGGCGGTGGGCTCCTCGGCAAACGCGAGACCGATCTCCGGGCAGCGCGCGGGACGGATGACCTGCGGCAGGCCAAACGCCGCGAGTGCACCGGACTGGAGCGGCATCGCGTAGACGATGGAGTGGTTGCCCGCGTCGACCGATCCACTCTCGCGAGCGGAACGCGACGTGAACGAGACGATGCCCTCGTCGACGGCGGTGATCGCGATCGACGGCGAGTCGACCCCCTCGTAC
>CAZQZX010000087.1:0-24585 GCA_964597885.1 uncultured Planctomycetota bacterium | reverse complement strand
CCCGAACGACGACGCCCGCAAGATGGTGCTTTACGCCGACGAGGACTTCCGCGTGCGCCGCGCCGAGTGGACTCGATACGGCGACCCTCGTCTCGACGCGCGCTACCGCCGCGAGGGATCCGCGCTGCGAGCGACGATCGAGCTCGACGGCATTCCGGAGGCGCAGGAAGTCCCCTTCCCGGCCGGCTCGTGGATCGACACCGGCGCGGCCGCGGGCTTCCTCGCACTGGTGCTCGCGCACGACCTCGAGACCGGGGATTCCACCGAGATTCCGACCGTTCGAGTGGGCCTTCGCGAGTGGCGCATGGAAGAGGGGAAAAGTACCCTCTCCCGCTCGGAGGATGTCGTCGAGAAGACGGCCTCGGGACAGCAAACGGAGCAGGTCTACGAGCTCCTGAGCGCGTATCCCGACGGCGACCAGATCGCCCGACTCCGCATCGCGCCGGGCGGGCGATTGCTTCGCATGGAGATCGAGAGTCCCACCGGTACCCGTATCGCCACACGTTCCGCGGTAACACAGCGCCGCGAAGACTGACGGGATCCCGCACCCAGGGGTCCCCCACTGCAGTGAGGAGACCCCGATGAAAGTTCTGGTGACGGAGGCTCTCGATTCCGTCGGAATCGAGCGCATGGAGACCGAGGGCCTCGACGTCGAGGTCCGACTCGGCCTCGAGCCCTCCGAGCTGCTGCAGGAGATCGCGGACGCCGACGGTCTGATCGTTCGCAGCCAGACGAAGGTCACGGCGCCCGTCTTCGATGCCGCCGAGAAGCTGAAGATCGTCGGTCGCGCCGGCGCCGGATACGACAACATCGATCTCGAGGCGGCGACCCGCAACGGGGTCATCGTCGCCAACGCGCCGGGCGGCAACTCGGTGGCGGCCGCCGAGCACACCCTCGCCCTGATGCTGAGCCTCGCCCGCACCGTCGTCGAGGCGCACCGCTCGACCGCCGATGGCGGATGGGAGCGCAAGAAGTTCGTCGGCACCGAGCTCCGCCGCAAGAACATCGGCGTCGTCGGCCTCGGCCGCGTCGGACTCGAGGTCGCACGGCGGCTGCACGGATTCGACGCGAAGGTTCTCGCCTACGACCCGTTCGTCAGCCCGGAGCGCGCCGAAGAGCTCGGCGTCCAGCTCATGGAGCTCGACGACCTGCTGCGCGTCTCCGACTTCGTCTCGCTGCACCTGCCGAAGACCCCGGAGACGGCGGGATTGATCGACGCCGATCGCCTCGCATCGATGAAGCCGAGCGCCCGTCTCATCAACTGCGCTCGCGGCGGTCTCGTGGACGAGGACGCGCTCATCGAGGCGCTGAAGACCGGGAAGCTCGCCGGCGCGGCGTTCGACGTCTTCGAGCCCGAACCGCCGACCGATCGCCGCCTCTTCGAGCTCCCGAACTTCATCGGAACGCCGCACATCGCCGCGCACACCGAGGAAGCGCAGAAAGAAGTGTCCATCATCGTGGCCAAGCAGGTGGTGTCCGCGCTCAAGACCGGGATCGCGAGCAACGCACTGAACATCCCGCCGGTCAGCGAAGAGCTGCTCGCCCGGATCCGTCCCTACGTCCAGCTCGGCGAACGCCTCGGCACCGTGCTCGGTCACTACATCGAGGGCGGCCTCGAAGAAGTTCGCATCACGTACGAGGGCGACATCCAGGCGCTCGACCTGCGCGTCGTCACCTCGTCGATCCTCAGGCGCCTGCTCGAACCGGCCGTCGGCGACGGCGTGAACTGGGTGAACGCGCTCTCGGTGGCGCGCGAGCGCGGCGTCAAGTTCCACGAACAGCGCAACCCGGACGCCGGCGAGTACACGAACCTGATCCTGGTGGAGATGCAGGCCGGCGGCAAGCGCCACTCGCTCGCCGGAACGCTCTTCCAGAGCAACAAGCCGCGCATCGTGAACCTCGACGGCTACCCGCTCGAAGCGGTGCCCGAGGGCGTCATGCTCATCATCGCGAATCGCGACGTGCCGGGCGTGATCGGCCGCGTCGGAACGATCCTCGGCAACCACGGCATCAACGTCGCCGAGTTCCGCCTGGGACGCTCGACCGCCGGCGGTCAGGCCATCTCGATCCTGAACCTCGACGCCGACGTCCCCGAGAACGCGATGGCCGACCTCCTCGAGTCCGAAGGCATCATCACGGCCCGCGTCGTGCGATTCGACCGCGAGCCCGAAGTCGGAAAGGTCACGACCTAGGCGATGGCGGAACGGCTGATCGCGTTCGATTTCGACTCCACGCTCGTACCGGTCGAGGTCATCGACGAGCTCGCTCGCGAAGGCGGCGTCTACGACGAGGTCGCCGCGGCCACGCAAGAGGCGATGGAGGGCGGGCTCGACTTCTCGGAGGCGATGCGGCGAAGGCTCGCGATCCTCGCGGGGCTCGAGCACGCCGCTGTCGAGCGGCTCGCCGAGCGTATCGAGCTGCGCCCAGGCGCCCGGACGATGCTGTCGACGCTTCGGGAGCGGGGGTACCGGATTGCTATCATCTCGGGCGGCTTCCTCGACGTGATCGGAGCCCTCCTCCGCCGAAGCGGTTGCGAGGTGGACTTCATCTTCGCGAACGAGCTGCGATTCGAGCAAGGGCGGCTGCTCGACGAGTGCGAGCTCCGGGTCTCCTCCAACAAGGCGGAGATCCTGCGCGATCTCCAGCAGCAGCTGTCCATCCCGCGAGAACGGACGGTGGCGGTCGGCGACGGCGCGACCGACGTCCCGATGTTCCACGAGGCGCTCGTCAGCGTGGCGATCGATGCGAAGCCGGCGGCCCGGGAAGCCGCGACGGTTCAGCTCGACGGCCTGGATCTGACCCGAATCCTCGAACACGTACCCTGAGACGCGGCGCCCGGCACCGCATCGGACGACCCGAATGAAGACGAAGTCGCCCGCGACATCGCGCTCCACCGCCCCTCGGGCCGCGGACGACGCCATCCGCCTGCGCGGTGTCCGGCAGAACAACCTCAAGGACTTCGACCTCGACATTCCGCACGGAACGCTGGTGATCGTCACCGGCGTCTCGGGATCCGGAAAGTCTTCGCTCGCCTTCCAGACCCTGTACGCGGAGGGACAGCGACGCTACGTCGAGTCCTTCTCGGCCTACGCGCGCCAGTTCCTCGACCGGATGGCGCGACCGGATGTCGACGAGGTTTCCGGCGTGCCGCCCGCGATCGCCATCGAAGCGACGAACACCGTGCGCACCTCGCGCTCCACAGTCGCCACGATGACCGAGATCGCCGACCACATGAAGCTGCTCTTCGCGCGCGCGGCCACGCTGCACTGCCGCGAGTGCGGCGAGGAGGTGCACCGCGACGATCCGCCCGGGATCGCGGACGCCGTGCGCACGGCATTCGAAGGAGCCGGCTCGCCGGAAGGGACCGTCGCCCTGGTGACGTACAGCGCGCCCCTCCCCCCCGACGTGGAAATGCCCGAGCACCTCGAGGAGCTCACCCGGGGCGGCATGACCCGCGTCTTCGTCGAAGGCCAGCCGGTGCGCATTCGCGACGTCGATGCGGCGACCCTCGCTCCTGACGTCGAAGTCGTCCTCGACCGACTGAAGCTTCCGGTCACCAGCCGGCGCCTGGTCGACACCCTCGAACAGGCCATGACGCTCGGCGGCGGGCGCGTCACGGTCCGCATCGACGGCCTCGAGCCGATGGAGTACTCGCGCGAGCGCCACTGCGCCAAGTGCGACATCCCCTATCGCGCCCCCGTCCCCAACACGTTCTCCTTCAACAGCCCGGTCGGCGCGTGCGAGACGTGTCACGGCTTCGGCCGAACGCTGACACTCGACGAGCACCGCGTCGTCCCGAACGATCGGCTCTCGCTGAAGGAAGGCGCCATCAAGCCCTGGACGACGCCGAAGACCGAGCCCCAGCTCGAAGAGCTGATGGACGCTTGCCGACGCCTCCGCATCCCGATCACGAAGGCGTGGCGGGATCTCAGCGCGCGCCATCGGCACATCGTGATGCACGGGGAGTCGAAGTCGTCGAGCGGCACCTTCAAGGGCGTGCGCGGCTGGTTCAAGAAGCTCGAGCGCAAGTCCTACAAGATGCACGTGCGCGTGCTGCTGTCGCGCTATCGCGGTCAGACGATCTGCCCCGACTGCGACGGGACGCGCTTCCGGCCCGACGCCCTTCTGTACCGCCTCGATGGACGAACGATCGCCGAGATCTACGCGGCAACCGCCAAGGACGCTCTCGAGATGTTCCGGGAACTCGACGTTTCGGAAGCCCGCCGCGAGATCGTCGACCCGGTCAAGGGCGAGATCGTCTCCCGCCTCCACTATCTCGTGGAAGTCGGGCTCGACTACCTCTCGCTCGACCGTCAGTCCCGCACGCTCTCGGGCGGCGAGACGCAGCGCGTCAACCTGACGACGGCCCTGGGATCGTCGCTCGTGAATACGCTGTACGTGCTCGACGAGCCCTCGATCGGGCTCCACGCGCGCGACGGCGACCGCCTGCTCCAGGTCCTGCGCGGCCTTCGCGACCAGGGCAACACCGTCGTCGTGGTCGAGCACGATCCGGCCGCGATCCGGGCCGCCGACCTGGTCATCGACATCGGCCCGCAGGCCGGTCGCGACGGCGGCCACCTGCTGCATGCGGGAACCCTCGACGGCCTCCTCGAGCATTCCGACTCGCTGACCGGCGCGTATCTCACGGGGCGGCGCAAGGTCCCCGCTCCCGGCAAGCGCCGGAAGCCGGTCGCCGGACGCGAGATCCTCGTCGAGAACGCGACCGAGAACAATCTGAAGGGCGTGGACGTCGCGTTTCCGCTCGGCCTGTTCGTCTGCGTCTCGGGCGTGTCCGGCTCGGGCAAGTCGACGCTCGTCCACGACGTTCTGTACAAGGGACTGCAGCGATCGCGTGGTGAGGCCGTCGAGTCGATGGGAGCCTGCGAGGCGATCCACGGGACCGAGTCCGTAGGCAAGGTCATCCTCGTGGATGCGTCGCCGACCGGCTCGACTTCACGCTCGAACCCCGCGACCTACGTCGGAGCCTGGGACGGGATCCGGGAGCTCCTCGCCGACTCCTCCGTGGCCCGCGAGCGCGGGTATTCGCCCCGAACGTTCTCGTTCAACGTGGCCGGCGGCCGCTGCGAGACGTGCCAGGGCGAGGGATTCGAACGCGTCGAGATGCAGTTCCTTTCCGACGTCCACCTTCCCTGCCCCGATTGCGAGGGAAAGCGGTTCGTCGAACGCGTGCTCGAGGTCACGACCCACGGCAAGAGCGTCGACGAGATCCTCGCGCTGACCGTCGCCGAGGCGATCGACGTTTTCGCCGACCGTAAGGACATCGTTCGGGCCCTGAAGCCGCTCGTCGAGGTCGGCCTCGGCTACCTGCGCCTCGGGCAGCCGATCCCGACGCTCTCCGGAGGGGAGGCGCAGCGCCTGAAGCTCGCGGCCCATCTGCGCGAAGCGACCCGCGAGTCGGAGGCCGGCCCGGTCCTCTTTCTTCTCGACGAGCCGACGACGGGCCTGCACCTCGACGACGTGGCGGTCCTCGTCCGCGCGATCGACAAGCTGGTCGACGCCGGGCACTCGGTGATCGTCATCGAGCATCACCTCGACGTCATCCGCGCGGCGGACTGGGTCATCGACCTCGGTCCCGAGGGCGGCGACGCCGGCGGTGAGGTCGTCGCCGCCGGCACGCCCGAGAAGGTCTCGCGATCGAAGAAATCGCAGACCGCGCCCTACCTGCGTGAGGCGCTCGCCGAGGCCGCGGCCGAGCCGAAGCCGAAATCCAAGACGAAGAAGCGCCGCGCCGCCGCCACCGGCGAGAGCGTCGTGCGCGAGACCGCGGAGGTTCCCCGCGCCCGCCTGGCCACGCAGATCGAGGTCCGCGGAGCGCGCGAGCACAATCTCCGCAACGTCGACATCGAGGTCCCCCGCGACCAGCTCGTGGTCTTCACCGGCCCCAGTGGATCCGGCAAGTCCACGCTCGCGTTCGACATCCTGTTCGCCGAGGGACAGCGACGCTACCTCGAATCGCTCTCGGCCTACGCGCGTCAGTTCATCGCCCCGATGCGCCGTCCGGATCTCGATTCACTGACGGGCATTCCTCCGACGATCGCGATCGAGCAGCGCACCACGCGGGGCGGACGGAACTCGACGCTCGCCACGATGACCGAGATCTACCACTTCCTGCGCCTTCTGTACTGGAAGATCGGTCGCATCTTCTGCCCCGACTGCGATATCGAGATCGCCGCGCGATCCCCGAAGCAGATCGCGGACGAGGTGCTGCGACAGTTCGACAAGACCGAGGTCGCGGTCCTCGCGCCCGTCGTGCGCGGACGGAAGGGATTCCATCGCGACGTCTTCCAGCGCGGAACGCGGCACAGCCTTTCCGAGGCGTACGTCGATGGCGAGCTCGTTCGCTTCGGCGGCGAGGCCGGCTTCCCGGACCTCGAGCGCTACGTCGAGCACGATATCGATCTCGTCGTCGCCCGGATCCTCGTCGGCGAAGAGACCCGACCGGCCCTCGAGCGCGCCCTCGAGCGTTCGTTCGACCTGAGCGACGGAAGCACGACGCTTCTCCCCGCAGGCCACGACGAGCCCCGGCTGTTCTCGCTCCACAACACCTGCCCGGGATGCGGACGCGCCTTCGAAGAGCTCGACCCGCGCCTGTTCTCGTTCAACAGCAAGTACGGCCAGTGCACCGAGTGCAAGGGGACCGGGCTCGTCGAAGAGCTCGACCCGGAGCTCATGGTCGCCGACACGCGACAGAGCCTCGAAGACGGCGGCCTCGAGATCTTCCGGCGTGCTCCGATCCGGCGAGCCCTCGACGCCGGCCAGGTGTTCTACGAAGCCCGCGAGGCCGGCATCCCCACGAACGTGCCGATCGCGGAGCTTCGCGAGTCGCAGTGGAACCGCTTCTTCCACGCGCAGGGGGATTTCGTCGGGCTGATCCCGAGGGTCTCCCGTCTGCAGCGGCGCACCTCGCGAAAGACGCTCCACAAGCACATCGAGGCCTTCCTCGCGATGCACGACTGTCCGGATTGCGACGGCAAGCGCCTCCGGGACGTCGCCCTCGCGGTGCGCGTCGACGACACGCCGATCAACACCGTCTCGGACATGACCGTCGACGAGGCCCTCACGCACTTCACCGAGATGAAGCTCCGCGGGCGCGACGCGGCCCTCGGCGATCGCGTCGTCGAGGAGATCGCCGCCAAGCTGCGCTTCCTGCAGGAGGTCGGCCTCGGGTATCTGTCCCTCGGACGCCGGGCGCACACGCTGTCCGGCGGTGAGTCGCAGCGCATCCGACTCGCGGCGCAGCTCGGGTCGAGCCTGACCGGCGCCTGCTACGTGCTCGACGAGCCGACCATCGGCATCCATCCCCGCGACAATCATCGGCTGCTCGACACGCTGCGCGCCTTGCGGGATCGAGGGAACTCGGTACTCGTCGTCGAGCATGACGAAGACACCATCCGGACCGCGGATCACGTGATCGATCTCGGGCCGCAAGGAGGAAACCGCGGCGGCCGCGTGATGTGCGAAGGCACGCTCGACGACGTGGCGCGCTGCGAGGAGTCGCGCACGGGGGCGTTCCTGCGCGGCGAGGTCGGCGAGGCTTTCGCCGCCACCCGACGCGACGGCCGCTCGACCTCATCGCTCACCATCCGCGGCGCGCGCGCGAACAACCTCCAGGGCATCGACGTCGAGATCCCGCTCGGTGCGATGGTCGCCGTCACCGGCGTCTCGGGCTCGGGCAAATCCACGCTGGTCCGCGAGGTCCTCTACAAGGGGCTCAAGCGACACATCGGCGGCAGCGCCGAGCGACCCGGCGATCACGACGCGATCGACGGCGCCGACCAGGTGCAGCGCATCGTTCAGGTCGATCAGAGCCCGATCGGCCGCACGCCGCGCTCGGTCCCCGCTTCCTACGTGGGCTTTCTCGACGAGATCCGATCGCTCTTCGCCATGACCACCGAGGCGCGCTCGCGCGGCTACGGCGCCGGGCGCTTTTCGTTCAACGTCTCGGGAGGTCGATGTGACGCATGCTCCGGCCAGGGGCGCGTCAAGGTCGAGATGAGCTTCCTTCCCGACGTGCACGTGCCGTGCGACGAGTGCCGCGGGAAGCGCTTCAACCCCGAGACGCTCGCCGTGACGTGGCGCGGCAAGACCATCTCTGACGTGCTCGAGATGTCGCTCGAGGAGGCCGACGAGTTCTTCGCGTCGATCCCGGGGATCTCGTCGTACACGAAGTTCCTCGTCGAGATCGGGCTCGGCTACCTCGAGCTCGGGCAGCCGTCGAACACCCTGTCCGGTGGCGAGGCGCAGCGCATCAAGCTCGCCCGCGAGCTCGGCGCCGGTGCCCGCCTGCCGACCCTGTACGTGCTCGACGAGCCCACCACCGGACTCCACGCCGCCGACGTCGCGGGGCTGCTCACGCTCCTCCACCGCCTCGTCGACCGCGGGCACTCGGTGCTCGTCATCGAGCACAACCTGCCCGTCGTGGCCTCCGCCGACTGGGTCCTCGACCTCGGCCCGGAGGGCGGCTCCGCGGGCGGCCTGCTCGTGGCCAGCGGGCACCCGCTCGAGATCGCCAAGGCCAAGGGCTCGCACACCGCCGAGCACCTCGCGCGCTTCCTCGCCGAATCCTCCTGAGCGGCCCGCAGACGGCGAATTCGAGCCGGTTGCTGTCGGGTCCGAGCGGGAGCTACACTCTCCGCTCGTGCCACTGGCGATTCCCCTGAACGCATCCCCTTTCGAGACGCTCCAACGATGAAGGTCCACGATTTCCTGAGCACCGACGAGGATCCTCGCGCGGCTCTCGACGCGGTCTGCAAGGAAGCTTCCGCGGCATTTGCCGAAGGGGGCGCTCCGGATCTGGGGTGCGTCTTCGTCACGCCGCATCACGAGGAGGTCCTCGACGAGGTCGCCAAGCGCATCACCGAAGCCACCGGCGTTCGCCACCTGATCGGGTGCACGGCCGAGTCGGTGATCGCCGGCAAGCGCGAGATCGAGCGCGTGGCCGGGATCAGCCTGTGGCTCGCCTCGATGCCCGGCACCGAGATCCAGTCGTTCCACCTCACACATCAGGAGGACGCCGACGGGATCGGAATCGACGGCTTGCCCGAGCAGCTCGCCGGTCGCGATATCGCACCGGTGGCCGAGGATCCGCCGCTGATGATTCTCTTCGCGGATCCGTACAGCTTCCCGATCGACGCGATGATCCGGGAGCTGAACGAGACGCGCCGCGGCGTGCCGATCGTCGGCGGCATGGCGAGCGGTGCCCTGGCCGCGGGACAGAACCGACTCTATCGGGACGGAGCCACCATCCGTGAGGGAGCCGTCGGCGTTCTGCTGTCGGGCGGCGTTCGCTTCCGCACCGTGGTCTCGCAGGGATGCCGGCCGATCGGCCGGCGCGCGCTCATCACCGGCGCGAACGAGAACCTGATCTCCGAGCTCGGGGGCGTGCCCTCGAAGGAATGCCTCATCTCGATGCTCGAAGAGGTGAGCGACGAGGAGCGCCACCTGTTCGAGAAGGCGCCCCATATCGGTATCGCCATCGACGAGTACCGCGACGACTTCGAACGCGGCGACTTCCTGATCCGCAACATCCTCGGCTGGGACCTCACGGGTGCGCTCGCCGTCAACGACGTCGTGCGGCGCGGCCAGACCATCCAGTTCCACGTGAGGGACGCGGACTCGGCTCGGGAAGACCTCGAGGTCCTGCTCGAGACCGAGGGGACCGACGGCGAGTCCGCGCCGGAGACGGCGCTGCTGTTCAGCTGCAACGGTCGAGGCACGCGTCTGTTCGCCGACCCGGACCACGACGTCTCGGCGGTTCGCGAGCGCGGCGGCGACATCCCGATCGCGGGCTTCTTCGCGGGCGGCGAGATCGGCCCGGTCGGCGACAAGAACTTCCTGCACGGCTTCACGGCGAGCGTCGTCTTGCTGTCGAGCCGCTCCTGATTCGACTTCCCCGCCGTTCGCACCGGCGACGCCACGCACGAGGAGACACCTCATGGGTTACGAGGATCTGCCTGCCCTGAACGCGATCCTGAACTCGATCAGCGCCCTGCTGATCGTGGCGGGCTACGTGTTCGTGAAGAAGGGAAACCACGGCGCGCACAAGGCGTGCATGCTCTCGGCGGTGGCCGTGTCCGCCGCGTTCCTGACCTCGTACCTCATCTACCACTTCGGCCCCGTCGAGGAGAACAAGTTCCAGGGCCAGGGGCCGATCCGCATCGCCTACTTCGCGATGCTGATCTCACACATCCTCCTGGCGATGGCCGTCGTGCCTCTCGTCGGCGTCACCGTGATCCGCGCGCTCAAGGGACAGCTCGAGCGACACAAGAAGATCGCGCGCATCACGATCTGGATCTGGCTCTACGTCTCGGTCACGGGCATCCTGGTCTACCTCGCGCTCTATCAGATGTAAGCGCGCCAGGATGTAGAGAAGACGGCGGCTAGAGCGGAAGGAATCGATCCACGACCATCGCCGCGAAGAGAAGCGGCAGGTAGAGGATCGAAGCGAGGAAGAGGATGCGCGCGGCTTCGCTCGTCGGTCGGCCCGAAACCGAGAGGGCTCGACTCAGGAACGCCGCGCCGAGAGCCGACGCCGCGATCAGGTAGACCGTGCCGCTCGTCCCGACCAGGGTCGGCATGAGGCTCATCGGCACGAGCAGGAGCGTGAACGCGCGGATCCAGAAGACCGTTCGCTTCCCGTCCGCGTCATCGAGCGAGAGCATCCGGAAGCCGCCGCGGGCGTAGTCCTCGCGGTAGCGCCAGGCGATCGCGTAGAAGTGCGGCATCTGCCAGGCGAACTGGAGCCCGAAGAGCGCCCAGGCTCCCGCGCCGAGCTCGCCGCTGGCGGCGGCGTAGCCCATCACCGGAGGGAGTGCGCCCGGCACCGCACCGATCACGGTGTTGAGCGCCGTCACGCGCTTGAGCGGCGTATACACCACGACGTACAGCACGAGGCTCGTCCCGGCGAGGATCGCGGTGAGAGGATTCACGAAGGTGGCGAGAAGCGCCAGGCCGGCCAGCCCGGCGACCGCCGCGAACGTCGAAGCTTCCTCGACGCGGATGCGTCCGGCCGCGAGCGGCCGGTCCGCCGTGCGGTGCATCCGTCCGTCGACGTCGATCTCGAGGACCTGATTGAGGATCGCCCCGCACGCGGTGACGAGCAGCACGCCGAGCACCGTGAGGACGAGGGATCCGAGCGCGATCGTCGCCGGCGAACCGACGATGAAGCCGACGGCGACCGTGAACAGCACCAGGAAACCCAGTCGCGGCTTGGTGAGCTCGTAGTAGTCGTTGAGCTTGGAGATGCTCGCCGGCGGGTAGGCCTCGGGGATCGCGGGCGCGACGGTCGCGGAGCCCGATGCGGCGGCAGCTGCGGGCGCGAGATCGCGCTCGAGCGCCGACACTCCGATCGGCGTCGCGTCATAGGCCGAAGTCACGGCCCGGGCCGGGGTTTCGTTCATGTTGTCGGGCACGCCGCCAGAGTAGGTTCCCCCACTTTGAGTGTCAACGTGACCCAGGTGGGGCAGAATGACGCATCTCAGGCCTGGCGCGCGGCTTCACTCGAGGGCGCCGTCGCGAGTGCCACCCACCCGGCGAGGAAGGAAAGCCCCCCGATCGGCGTGATCGCACCCAGCCAGCCGATTCCCGTGATCGCGAGCGCGTACAGCGTCCCCGAGAAGATCGCGATCCCGCCGACGAACAGCATCCCCACGAGCCGCACCCGACGCGCCGCCAGCCGGTCTCCGATCGCTCCCAGGAGGAGCAGACCGAGCCCGTGGTAGAAGTGGTACTTCACGCCGGTCTCGAACGTGTCGAGCCGGTCCGCCGGGATCCGGTCCTCGAGCCCGTGGGCGCCGAAGGCTCCGATCGCCACCCCGAGGAACAGAATCCACGCCGCGATCCTCGTCCACTGCATCGCTCGCCCTCCTGGTGCGTGCCGTCGCTCGGGGGCGGTGGACACCCCACCTCCACCCCGTCGTTCCCGCAGACGGGTATGGTATGTTCCCGGACCAATCCGGTCCCCGAACCCCGGCCCGTTCCCTCGGAGACTTCCCCGATGATCGCCTCCTGGATCCTCCCGCTTCTGCTGGCTGTCGCGCCGATTCCCTCGAACGAAGACCACGCGGATGGCCACCACGCGAAGGACATCCACTCGTTCGGCAACCCGGACGAGGTGCGACCGACCCATCTCGCCCTCGATCTGACGCTCGACTTCGATCGCCAGGTCGTGCACGGCTCGGTCACCACCGACTTCGAGCGCGTCGGACGCACGCGCCGGCTGGTCCTGGACATCCGGGACATCATCGTGGAGCGCGTGATCGGGATCCTCGAGAGCGGCAGCGCCGAACGGCCGCTGACCTACACGGTGCACGCGCCGACTCCCGGAATCGGCTCGGCGCTCGAGATCGACCTGCCCCTCGAGGTCACGAAGGTCCGCGTCGAATACCAGACCGTCCCGAGCGCCACGGCGATCGACTGGCTCGATCCCGAGCAGACGTCGAGCGGCAAGCTCCCGTTCCTGTTCACGCAGTCGCAGTCGATCCACGCACGCTCCTGGATCCCCTGCATGGACAGCCCGGGCGTCCGCGTCACGTACGAGGCGGTGGTCCGGGTTCCCGATGGCATCACCGCGGTGATGAGCGCGGCCCCGGGCGAGGTCGACAGCGAGTCCGGCGTGTTCCGCTTCCGGATGCCGCAGGCGATCCCGTCGTACCTGATCGCGCTCGCCGCCGGCGAGCTGACGAGCCGCGACGTCGGCCCGCGCGTCCGTGTCTACGCCGAGCCGGCGCTCGTCGAGGCGGCCGCCTACGAGTTCGGCGACACCGAGCGGATGATCGACACCGTCGAATCGCTCTACGGACCGTACGCGTGGGATCGCTACGACCTGCTCGTGCTCCCGCCGTCGTTCCCCTTCGGCGGCATGGAGAACCCTCGCCTCTCGTTCATCACGCCGACGGTCCTCTCCGGGGATCGCACGCTCACGAGCCTCATCGCCCACGAGCTCGCGCACTCGTGGTCCGGCAACCTCGTCACCAACGCGACGTGGAGCGACTTCTGGATCAACGAGGGCTTCACGGTGTACGTCGAGCGCCGCGTCGTCGAAGCGCTGTACGGCCGCGAGCTCTCGGAGATGGAAGCCCTCCTCGGGCTCCGCGATCTCGAGGAGGACATCGAGGCCTTCGGCAAGGACCACGAGTTCACGAAGCTCGAGCAGGATCTCACCGGACACGACCCGGACGACGCCTTCTCGAGCGTGCCGTACGAGAAGGGCTACCTGTTCCTGCGCCTGCTCGACGAGCACGTCGGACGGGAGCGCTTCGATGCGTTCCTGCGCGAGATCTTCAAGAAGTACGCCTTCGGGAACCTATCCACCGGCGAAATCGAGCGTGAGATCCGGGAGCGACTTCTCGGCGGGGACACCTCGATCGCCGAGCGCCTGCGACTCGAGGAATGGCTCCGCTCGCCCGGCCTTCCGTCCAACGTTCCCGACATCCGCTCCGAGGCCTTCGAACGCGTCGAGCGCGAAGTCGAGCGGTTCGCCAACGGCACCCGCGCCGGCGAGCTCGCGGTCGACGGCTGGGTCACCGCGCACTGGATGCAGTTCCTGCGCAAGCTGCCGTCGCCGCTTCCGGCCGACCGGCTCGACGACCTGGACGCGGCCTTCCGCTTCACCGAGAGCCGGAACTCCGAGATCTTCTTCGCCTGGGCGATGCTCGCGGCCCGCAGCGGTTACGCGAAGGCCTATCCCGCGATCGAGCGGTTCCTGGCGAGCATGGGCCGCAACAAGTTCCTGCGGCCGCTCTACGGCGCCCTGCTCGAACAGTCGTCGTCCGTGGATCTCGCGAAGGATCTCTACCGCCGAACGCGCGCGAGCTACCACCCGCTCTCGAAGATCGCGAGAGACCAGCTGATGGAGCGCGCCGCGAGCCCCTCGCCGCGCTGATCCTTAGCGCCTCTCGTCGCCGCTGTCGAGCGATTCGAGGATCGCGGTGACGAGCTCGGGATTCGACGCCGCGACGTCCGTGGAGGAATCCCCGCTTTCGCGAAGGTCGTAGAGCTCGACCTTCGTGCGGCTGCCCTCGCCCTTCTCGCGGAAGATCAGGCGATGCGTCCGCGTGCGCACGCTCGTGACGTTGCCCTGGACCGTGACCGCGCGCTCGCGAACCCCGCTCGTGGTGCCTTCGAGAATCGGCGCGAGGCTCACGCCGTCGAGCGGTCGCTCGGTCTCGCGGAACGCCGGCCGGCAGAGGTCGACGAGCGTCGGATACAGATCGGTCGACTCCACGAGCGCCTCGGTGCGCACGCCCTCGCGACCGCCGGGAACCCGGATCACGAGCGCGCTCCGGGCCGACCGCTCGAAGGGCGAGTGCTTCCCCCAGATCGCCTGCTCGCCGAGGTGCCATCCGTGATCGCCCCACACGACCACGATCGTATCGTCGTCGAGCCGCGCCTCGCGAAGCGCCTCGAGTACACGACCGATCTGGCGGTCGACGTATCGAACGCACGCGAGATAGGCGCGGCGCGCCTCGATCGCATCCACCGTGGCGAGCGGTCGGGTCTTCTCGAACGGCCAGTCGTACTTGTAGTACTCGCCGCTTCGATGCCAGTACGGGGACTCGATCTTTTCCGGAAGCCGGGGGGCTTCGACGTCGACGGTCGACAGGGCCTCCCAGTCTTTCCGGGGGGCGACGTGAGGAAGGTGCGGCTTGAAGAAGCCCACGGCGAGGACAAAGCGCTCGCCCGTCCTACCGAGCTCGCGGATCCTCGCGATCGCGGCGTCGGCCATCCGACCATCGGGGAGATCCTCGTCGCGCTCGGCCACGAACTCCATTCCCTCCCGGTGGCCGCTCCCGTCCTCGCGATGGCGGCCGTCCGCATACGCGAAGAAGGTCCCCCATCCGTACCCCCAGGGCCCGGCGTCCGGCGTCGCGAGCTCATCCCACGCGTGCGGCACCTCCACCGCTCCGTCGCCGCTGCCGTCGTAGGCGAAGAGCCGGCCGTCCGGCGTGTGCGAGATCTTCCCGATCTGGATCGTGCGGTAGCCGGATCGACGAAACAGCTCCGGCCACGACTGCGCACCGGCGCGCTCCTCGGGATCGATGCGCGAGCCCGCTCGCCGAAAGCCGTCATTCCCGGCCCGCACTCCGCTCGAACGCGGCGACCGCCCCGTGAGCATCGAGTACCGCGACGCCCCGCAGGTGGGCACCTGGACGTAGTGATGCTCGAAGACGATCCCCCGCGCCGCGAGCGCATCGAGATGCGGAGTGAGCGCGTCGCGGATCCCGTAGCCACCGAGCTCCGGGCGGAGGTCGTCCACCGCCAGAAAGAGGAGATTGAAGCGGTTCTCCCGCTCCCGTGAGGGGGCGGTCCCCTTCTCGGACGGCTTCCCGACGCAGCCGACGAGCACGATCGCCAGCGCCACGGCCAGCCCAGGCAGGCGGAAGGGCCCGGTGTCGAGGCCATGGCGGCCCCGAGCACGGGGGACGTTCCGAGCGGATTCGAAGGCGCGATCAGGCATGGCGAGAGCGTACCAGCTGCGGCCGAGTTCTCTCGTGCGATCGACACCGAGTCGTGCTACATTGCTGTCCTGCTTGAACCTGGGGAAGCCACCATCGTGACTGACAACGACCCGAAGAGCACCGTGACCCAGCTCCTGCGCGACGTTCAGTCGGGCGAGACGGACGCGTCCGAGTCGCTGCTCGACCTCGTCTACGACGAGCTTCGCGGCCTCGCGAGCGCCCTGTTCGCCCGCGAGCGCGACGGTCATACGCTCCAGCCGACGGCTCTCGTGAACGAAGCCTGGCTGCGCCTCGCCGATCACCTCGATCACGTGGAGGACCGCGTCCACTTCTTCGCGATCGCGGCCCAGGCGATGCGGCGCGTGCTCGTCGATCACGCCCGCCGCTGTCGTCGAAAGAAGCGCGGTGACGGCTATCAGCGGGTCACGCTCGACGATCGGCTCGGCTGGGTGCAATCCGAGGGCTACGAGCTCGTCGAGCTGGATGACTCCCTCACGCGCCTCGCGACGCTCAACCCGCGGCACGCCCGGGTCGTCGAGCTGCGCATCCTCGGCGGACTGACCATTGCCGAAGCCGCGTCGGTGCTCGGTGTATCGACCAGCACCATCGAATGCGATTGGTTCACGGCGAAGGCGTGGCTCCGCACGGAGCTCGCCCGCGCGTCCTGACCCGGCCGCCCGCCTGAATCTCGGCGGAGCCCAGCGGAGGCCGAGGTGAGCGACCGCCCCTGACGATCGCCCACCCCGGGACTCGGCATCCAAGCTTCTTCCCCCCTAGGGAAGCTTCGAGGGCCCTTCAGTTGCCCTCACCGGGAGTAGCGCGATCCGCGGCCGAAGTGCCCGGGAAAAACCGAAAAATCTTCGGCGGACCCTGCCTAGGCGTCGGCGAGTCGGACGCGTTCGCGGACCTGGGCGCCGCGCTTTCCGCTCTCGAGGCGGACGGCTTCGGTGGTCGGATCGTGCTCGAGGACGAGAAGCCAGTCCTCGGCGAGCGCCTTCTCGAAGACCTCACGCTTCTCGCGTACGGTCTCGAGCGGCTGGAGGTCGTAGCCCATCACGTACGGGATCGGCACATGGGCCGCGGTGGGCACCAGATCGCCACAGTGGAGAAGCGTCCGAGCGCCGTCCGTGACGCGCACCAGCTGCTGCGCGAACGTGTGCCCGTTCATCAGGTCGAGCCACACCCCGGGAAAGAGCTCGCACGGGCCGTCGAGGGTCTCGAGGACTCCGGCGTCGGCGAGCGGATCGAAGTTCTCGCGGAGGTAGCTCCCTCGGTCGCGATCGCTCGGCTCGCGCCCCCACTCGAGATTCCGCTTCTGCACGTGGTACGTGGCATTCGCGAAGGCCGGAGCGAGCTCGCCGTCGACGAGCTTCGTCGCGCCGCCGGCGTGGTCGAAATGCAGGTGCGTCAGGATCACGTCGGTGATGTCGTCCCGCCGTACGCCGCAGGCCGCGAGCGACGCGTCGAGCGATGATGAGGACGCGTCGATCTTGTAGATGTCGGTTTCCTTCTCGCCGAACTTGTCGCCGATGCCGGTGTCGACCAGGACCACGCGATCGTGCCCCCGCAGAAGGAGCAGCCGCATCGCCAGGTCGATCCGATTGCGATCGTCCGGCGGCGCCGCGCGTTCCCACAACGGCCGCGGCACGATTCCGAACATCGCCCCGCCGTCGAGTCCGAAGAGCCCCGTGTCGACCGTCTCGATCTGCCACCCACCGATCTGCATCGTCAGCGAACCTTCCGGCTACGGTTCTTGATGAAGTCGACGAACAGGTAGTTGCCGACGTCTCCGGGCGAGGAGAAGTACGCCCGCCCCCGGTTCACCCGAGTGAGGTCCTCGACGAACTCCTGCAAGTACGGATCCGACGCGATCATGAACGTCGTGATGACGATGCCCTTGCGCTGGCACCGCTGCGCCTCCTCGAGCGTCTTGTTGACGATTCGCCGGTCGAGCCCGAAGGCGTTCCGGTACACCCGCCCCCGCTCGGTGAGCACCGACGGCTTGCCGTCCGTGATCATGAAGATCTGCCGGTTGGCCTGGCGCTTTCGCGTGAGGATCTCGCGCGCCATCGAGAGGCCGGCGCGCGTGTTCGTGTAGTACGGACCGACCTCCACGTACGGGAGCTGCTTGATCGGCACTCGGAACGCTTCGTTCCCGAACAGGACGATATCGAGACTGTCCTTCTTGAACTTCCGCAGGATCAGCTCGGTGAGCGCCAGCGCGACCTGCTTGGCGGGCGTGAAGCGGTCCTCGCCGTAGAGCACCATGCTGTGACTGATATCGATCGCGAGCACGGTCGCCGTCGCCGAGAGGTGCTCGGTGTCGTAGACCTCGAAGTCCTCTTCGGTGAGGCTCAGCTGATCGTAGCCACCGCGGCGGATGGCGTTGCGAAGCGTCGTGTTCGGGTCGAGCTCCGACGTCGCGTCGCCGAACTGCCAAGGGCGCGTCTCGGTAAGCCGCTCGCCCCCCGCGCCCGCGACCGGCACGCCGTGGTTTCCGGGACGGTCCTTTTGCAGATTCGAGAACACGTGCCCGAGCGAATCCTCGCGGATGATCCGCTCGCCCTTCCGCGACAGCTGGCGGCGGCCGTCGCGCTGCTCGATGATGCCTTCCTTCTCGAGCGCCTTCTTGAAGTCCTCGAAGGTCATCTCTTCGCCGAAGAAGCCGTTTCGCTCGTCGAGAGCCTCCATCCAGCGAAGCGCCTCTTCGGGATCGCCTCCCGTGCGCAGGAGAAGCTGGTTGAAGATCCGGATCAGGTCCTTCAGATCGTAGGGCCGATCGGAGTCGTCGCCTTTGGAGTACCGGATCCTCATGGAACGCGTCGCTTCCTGCTATTCGTTGAGCTGGCTGAGCATGTTTCCGAGAAGGTCGCCGTAGGACGTGCCGCCCCCGTCGAGATCCTCTCGCGAGATCATCGAGTACTGGTGGAGGCCCTCCAGCACCAGCTCCATGGCGGGCCCGATCTGGCTGTCGTCGACGCCGGTCTTCGCGGCGAGGCTTCGGAGCCCCGCCACCTTGTCGAGCGTCGCCAGGTACTCGTCATCCGGCATGTCGTCGGTGACGACGACCTGATTCGTCGCCGAGAACCAGTCGATCACCTCTCGGAACGGCGTCTCGTCTCGATCCCGGTCGGCCTCGAGCTGCTCGGCCTCGGGATAGAGCCGCGCGAACACGGCCTTCACGGCGCGCCCGATGATGTGATGCGCCACGGCGAGCGTGCCCTCCTGCTCGCCTTCGTAGACCAGC
The DNA here is from genome assembly GCA_964597885.1 of uncultured Planctomycetota bacterium. Lineage (GTDB taxonomy): Bacteria > Planctomycetota > JACOTG01 > JACOTG01 > JAUIME01 > CAZQZX01. The sequence continues at coordinate 5,859 of CAZQZX010000087.1, read as the reverse complement.
TCGATCTTGCCGGTGATCGACGGCAGCGTATTGCCGAGATCGCAGATGCGCGGCATGCACGTCGACTGCCCCTGCATGAGCGACCGGCGCTCCGCGTTGCTGATCAGGTTCTCGAGCGCCGAGATCGTCACGCGCGCGCTCACGCCCGAGTTCTGGTCGACGAACTCCGACCGACGCGCCTCGAACGCGACCTCTTCGATGATCTCCGGGAAGAAGCCCGGGATCTTGCACTCGATGCCGTCGCGGTCGAGCCACGCTTCCTGCTCGGTGATCGCCAGCGCGTGCTCGAGCTTCTGCGGATAGTGCGTCTGGATCTGCGACTCGATGCGGTCCTTGAGCGGCGTGATGATGTTGCCGCGATTCGTGTAGTCCTCGGGGTTCGCCGAGAACACCATCAGGACGTCGAGCGGCAGCCGGATCGGGAAGCCGCGGATCTGGATGTCTCCCTCCTCGAGCAGATTGAGGAGTCCGACCTGGATACGCGGCGCGAGGTCCGGGAGCTCGTTGATCGCGAACAGCCCGCGGTTGGCTCGCGGGATGACGCCGTAGTGGATGACCTCGGGATCGGCGAAATCGAGACGCCGGTTGGCGGCCTTGATCGGATCGATATCGCCGATCAGGTCGGCGATGGTGACGTCGGGCGTGGCGAGCTTCTCGACGTAGCGCTCCTCGCGGGTGATCCAGCGGATCGGCAGGTCGTCGCCCTCCGCCTCGATCCGGCGGCGCGTGTCGGCACCGATCGGCTCGAGCGGATCGTCCCGGATCTCGCTCCCCTCGACCACCGGGATCGCCTCGTCGAGGAACCGCGTGAGCCCGCGCAGGATCCGCGTCTTCGCCTGCCCGCGGAGTCCGAGCAGGATGAAGTTGTGCCGCGACAGGACGGCGTTCACGAGCTGTGGTACGACCGTCTTCTCGTAGCCGATCACGCCCGGGAAAAGATCTTCACCCCGCCCGAGGGCGGCCTTCAGGTTGTCGCGGATCTCGTCGCGGACGGATCGGGGGCGCCAGCCGGACTCGCGCAGGGCGCCGAGGGTCGTGGGTCGTGTCATCGAGAGGTGTCCTTCGTGGTCCGGAGGCGTCTCGGGCCGGGAGGGCCGCGGACGGCGTGAGAATTCTGGCAGGTCCTTGCGGCCTCGCGGCCGACTGTCGAGCTATTCTACAAAGGCATCCGGGCCCCGCGCAGCGGCCCCGATCCTGCTCAGGTCAGCGGAAACAAGGTTCGATGAATACATCGGGCGGCGGTGCGTTGACCTGCCCGACCGACGGAAGAACCCGAACTGATTGGATTGAAGGACGCTCAGCACATGAATGAATCGGCCGAAGACCCGACGTCCAGCGGCCTCCCCGAGGACCCGACGCCCGCCGGCCCCCCGCAGGACGCAGCGACCGGCCCCCCGCAGGACGCAGCGACCGGCGGCCTCTCCAAGCCGTTCCTCTACGTCGTGCTCATCCTGGGAGGCCTGGCCCTCGCCCAGAGATTCGTCTTCCCGGCGCTGGGGATCGGGGGCACCTGAGGCCCCACCGGCTGCCCGCCCGAGAGCGCGGCGCCGGCCTCCCCGGGTTCCGGGGACCTCGACTGATACCCGACACGAGAGACAAGAGAAGAGCAGCAACAGCAGCAGGAAAAGAAGGACAGGAACGCGAAACGGGAACGGCCACCGCCGTTCCCGTTTCCGTTGGTATCGAGTGTCTTCGGCTCGATCGCCCGAGCGTCCGTCAGTCCTTGGCGACGAGGCTCGCCACCCCGGGATGCCGCGGCCGGAGCGTGGCGATCTGGAGCGCCATGACCAGCATCGCGATGTCGCGGAACAGGACCTCGAGCGGATCCGACACGTGCTCTTCCTCCTCCGCGGCCTTGAAGCACCCGCAGTCGAACGAGTGGCCGCGCGCGACGTTGTAGCCGACCGCCAGGCAGAACACGAGGAGCATCCCGCCGATGGCCAGCGCCGAGCCGCGCGTGAAGGCTCCCGCGATGAGCAGCCCCCCCGCCGTCACTTCGAGCCACGGCAGGTACATCGCGAGCGCATTGACCGTGCCGGCCGGCATCATCGAGTAGCCGTAGATCTGCTTGGCGAAGGCACCCGGGTCGCCGATCTTGTGGATCGAGGCGTAGATGAACACCCCGCCGAGCACCAGCCGGAACAGCACGCCGATCCACGGTGACGTCCAAAGCTTTCGCGGCATCGTGCTCGCCACCGCCGCCACCAGGAACAGCACCATCAGGATCGCCCAGCCGAGCGCCGCGAAGCGGAACCGGCTCGCCGGGTAGAGCGGCTCGGCCGCCTCCTCGAAGCCCGCTTCGTCGACTTCGATCGGATAGCCGGCGTCCTTCCATGCCGGGTAGCCCTGGAAGAAGATGTCGACCGGGTAGTAGCCGCGCTCGAGAAGCTTCTCGCGCAGCCGGTGCGAGTCCTCACAGTCGGCACCGCTGCAGTAGAGGACGATCGGAATGCCGTAGTCGGGCTGGTTCAGCTCCTGGAACTCCTCGAACAGAGGCAGGAACTCTTCCTGCTCGTCGAAGACGGCGGGCACGTTCACCGCGCGCTCGATGTGTCCTTCGGCGTAGTTGTCGGGCGTTCGCGCGTCGACGAACTGGGTGATCTCCTCTTCCCACAGCGCGTACGCCTGCTCGAGCGTGACCAGACCCTCGTCGGTCTCGGACGTCGTCGGGCCGACGGGCCCCACGGTCGGATCCCACTGCCCGACGAGCGGGATGCCTTTGCCGAGCGCGAAGTTCCAGACGCCGGCCGCCGCGAGCGACACGGCGAGGACCACCACCAGCCCGACGATCCCGCGATGATTCGGTGCTTCCTGACTCATCGTTTCCTTTCCTCGTCGCCCGCACCCGGCGGGCGTATCGTTTCAGCCTCAGGTGGATCCGGCCTGGATCCGTATGTTCCCGGCCGGCCCATCGGTCACCTGTCCCACGATCGCCGCGTCCTCGATCCCGCGTTCCTGCATGCCCGCGACGAGCTCCTCCAGTCGATCCGGTCGGACCGAGAGTAGCAGCCCGCCCGACGTCTGCGCGTCGAACAGCAGGTTGACCCGCGACTCGGCGATGCCGTCGTCGATCTCGACCGTCACCCCTTCGGCCGCCGTCGTGTAGTGATTCCGGTTGCGCTTCGTGCCGCCGCAGACCGCACCGAGCTCGAGCGCCTCGATCGCACCCGGCAGCGCCGGCGCGCAGGACGCGTCGAACGTGAGCGCGACGCCTCTGCCCCGAGCCATCTCACTCGCGTGGCCGATGAGCCCGAAGCCGGTGATGTCCGTCGCCGCCGACACGCCGGCCTCGAGCATCGCCTCGGACGCCGCCCGGTTGAGCGATGACATGCAGGCGATCATCCCCGCGACCCAGGCATCCTCGGCCTTGCCCTGCTTGAGCGCCGTGGCGATCGCGCCCGTCCCGAGCGGCTTCGACAGGACGAGCAGATCCCCGACCTCGGCCCCGCTGTTGCGGATCATCAGATCCGGGTGCACGGTGCCGGTGACGCTCAGCCCGTACTTGAGCTCGCCGTCCTCGACGCTGTGCCCGCCGACCAGGCTCGCGCCGGCCTCGTGGATCTTGTCCAGGCCGCCGGCCAGGATCTCCCCGAGGATCTCCGGACCGAGCGTCTTGAGCGGGTAGCCCACGATGTTCAGAGCGGTGACCGGACGCGCCCCCATGGCATAGACATCCGAGAGCGAGTTTGCCGCAGCGATTCTTCCGAATTCTCGCGGATCGTCCACGATCGGCGTGAAGAAGTCGACCGTGAGCACGATCGCGAGGTCGTCCCGGAGTCGGTAGACCCCGGCGTCTTCCGAGTTCTCCATGCCGCCGAGGAGATTCGGGTTCGGCTGGAGCGCGAGCCCCGAGAGTACGTCGGCCAGGTCCCCTGGCCCGATCTTGGACGCTCAGCCGCCGGCGCTGCACTGCGCGGTCAGCCGCGCGGGTTCGTTCACGGTCATGGAATCAGGAGCCTCCGGCCAGGTATTCCTCGGCTTTCGCGACGAGGTCGCGGTTGCCGATGAAGACCGGCTCTCGCTGGTGAAGGGTATCGGGGACGATATCCAGGATCGGCATCGCTCCGTTGGAGGCGGCGCCGCCGGCCTGCTCGGCAATGAACGCGAGCGGAGCGAGCTCGTACACGAGCCGCAGCTTGCCCTTGGGCGGCGCGCCGTCCTTCGAGACGGCCGGGTAGAGGAACACCCCGCCGTCGATGAGATTGCGGTGGAAGTCGACGACGAGCGTCCCGACGTAGCGGCTCGACAGCGCCTTGCGCGGCGCGTCCGGGTCGAGGCCGCGCAGCCACTCGACGTAGCGCTTCACCTCGGGCTGCCACGTGCTCTCGCCGCCCTGGTTCGCGCTGAAGTACTTGAACGTGTCCGGGAATCGCAAATCGGGATGCGTCAGCAGGAACTCGCCGCAGTGCGGGTCGAGGGTGAAGCCGTGGACGCCGGCCCCGACGCTGTACACGAGGTTCGTGTGCGGGCCGTAGTTGATGTAGCCGGCGGCGAGCAGCTCGCGCCCCGGCCGCAGCACGTCGGCGTCCGACCCCGGCGCCGACGGGTTCTGCCGACGGTAGATCCCGAAGATCGTGCCGAGGCTGACGTTCACCTCGGTGTTGGAAGAGCCGTCGAGCGGATCGAAGACGACCGCGTACGGCAGCTCGCCCTCGCCCTCCACCGCGATGACGTGCTCGTTCTCCTCCGACGCGACGACGCCCACGCGCCCGGACTTGCGATGGATTTCGATCAGCGTCTCGTCCGAGATGACGTCGAGCTTCTTCTGGGCCTCGCCCTGGACATTGATGTCCCCGGCGAGGCCGAGCGTGTCGGACAGCCCGCCGCGACGAAGGGCGTGCGAGATGTACTTCCCGCCCAGCACGAAGTCGTAGAGCAGCTGCGAGAACACGCCCGACGCTTCCGGGTGCGCCTTCTGGGCGTTGGCGATGTGGCGCTCGAGCGTGACGAGCCCCTCGGTCAGGCTCGCGTTGGCGAGCGTCGGTCCGTCCGACATCGGCGTTCCTCCGGGATCCTCGAAGTCCGTTTGCAGGCGAGCATTGTAACGATCGCCACCGGCTTTTTCCACGCGGACGGATCCGATGGCCGAGGGCCGTCCCGATCGCGCCTTCCGCGCGTCTCAGTCGCTCTCGAGGCCCGCGAACAGGTCGTCGAGCGGTCGGTCGGGACGCTCCCCGTAGAGCGTGTAGACCTCGACGTCCCGCTCGAGGCCCCCATCCCGGCTGTCCCGTTCGATGTCGCCGATGACGCTCTGGTGGCAGAAAAGCGCTCGGCGCCGAAGATCGGCCTTGTCCCGGCAGTCGATCAGGGCGTGGACCTCGGCAGGCTTCGTCGTGAGGACCTTGCGATCCCAGACCTTCACGTCCTCGTCACGGACCCCGTAGTAGGCCAGGCGCCGCGGCCGGCCGCCGGCGTCCCGCTCGCGCACGAACACCCGGGTCAGGCTCGCCGACGTGACGTTGTGGTCCGGGTGCCCGCTGATCCCGGTGATGTCGAAGGTGACCACCACGTCGGGGCGGATCTCGCGCACGAGCTTCTCGATGTCGGCTTCGACGTCGCGCGGGTCGACGTGGCGCATCCCGCCGTCGGGGTAGTCGAACTGGTAGTGCTCGTCGCAGCCGAGGATGCGGAGCGCCTCCTTCACCTCGGCGGATCGGCGCCGGCCGAGCTCTTCGGCGGTGATGCCGAGCGTCTCGAGGTGCCGGCTCGCCCCTCCGCGGGTCAGCGTCGCGACCGCGACGCGAGTCCGCCCGTCCGCGGCGTACCGCGCGATCGTCCCGGCGACGCCGTACGACTCGTCGTCGGGGTGTGCGAACACGAACAGGAGGGCTCTCTCGGCAGGATCGGCCATGGCGCCGG
>CAZQZX010000086.1:20299-24779 GCA_964597885.1 uncultured Planctomycetota bacterium | reverse complement strand
AGCGGCCAGACCAGCAGGAGCGCGGGCAAGCTCACGACGATGACGAGAATCTCGAGCGGGAGCCCCATCCGCCAGTAGTCGCCGAAACGATACCCGCCAGGCCCGAGGATGATGGTGTTGTTCTTGTGCCCGATCGGTGTCAGGAACGCGCACGACGCGGCGACGGCGACGGCCATCAAGAATGTGTCCGGGTTGGCGTCGAGTCGCTGCGCCACGTCGACCGCCACGGGGGCGGCGATGAGCGCGGTCGCGACATTGTTCAGGACATCGGAGAGCGTCATCGTGACGATCATCACGATCGCGAGCACCACGATCGTGGGGAGTCCGCTGGTGCCTCCGATGATCCCTGCGGCCAGGAGCGACGTCGCGCCGCTCGCCTCGAGAGCCGAGGCGAGAGGAATCATCGAGCCGAGGAGCACGAGCACCGGCCACTCGACCGAGTCGTAGAGCTGCGAGATCGGAACGATCCGCATCGATACGTACGCGACGACGACGGCGGCCAGTGCGACGGGCAGATAGACGAGCCCGAGACTGGCTGCGAGGATCGCGACGGCGAACGTGGCGACGGCCGCGCGTGACTTCCGGCGGTCGACGACTTCGAGGCCGCGCTTGGCGAGCGGCAGGCATCCCAGCCAGTCGATGACGTCGGGCATCAGCTCTTCGGGGCCGTACAGGAGCAGGATGTCGCCGGCCCGGACGCGCGCCTTGCGGACGCTCTCGCGCACCGCCCGCCCCTTGCGCGAGATGCCGAGGAGCGTCACACCCTTTCGGTAGAGGAGCCGCACATCCATGGCCGTGCGCTCGTTGATGCGCGAGCCGACCGGCACGACGCATTCGGCCAGCGTGAGCGTGCTCGACGTGACCTTGTCGTGCTTTTCGGATCCGACATACTCGAGGCCGCACGCGCCGACGAAAGCCTCGATCGCGCTCGGGCCGCCCTGCAGGATGAGTAGGTCGTTCGCGCGGATCTCCTCGCGCCTTGCGCCGCCGGGGAGTCGCTTGCCGCGTCGGGAGAGGCCGAGCACGACGACGTCGTTGGCTTCGGCGGTCTCGTCGAGGTCGCGGACGAGCTTGCCAACGACCTCCGAGGCTTCCGGCACCTTAGCGTCGGCCACGTAGCCCTCGAGCTCCGAGAGCTCTTTCGGTACGTCGCGCGCCGTCCGATCCGCGGGGATCAGCCGCCATCCGATGAACACGAGGTACGTGACCCCGGCGAGGGCTACGATCAGGCCGACGGGGGCGAAGTCGAACATGCGGAACGGATCGCCGGTGAGGTCTTCCCGGAAGGTCGCGACCACGATGTTGGGCGGCGTGCCGATCAGCGTGACCATGCCCCCGAGGATCGAGGCGAACGAGAGCGGCATGAGCGTGAGTGCCGGGCTGCGTTTCGCCTTGCGCGCCGCTTCGATCTCCATCGGCATGAGGAGGGCGAGCGCGGCGACGTTGTTCATCACGCAGGAAAGAGCCGCCGAGACGCCGGACATGATGCCCACGTGCGTACGGAGGCTCCGGCCGGCAACGACGAGACGCCTCGCGAGCAGCTCGATTGCGCCCGAGCGTGCGAGGCCGCGGCTGACGACCAGGACGAGGGCCACGATGATTACTGCGGGGTGACCGAAGCCGGCGAACATCCCGTCCTTGGGGACGACGCCGAGGAGCGCGCCGAGCACGAGCGCCGCGAAGGCGACCAGATCGTAGCGATACCGCCCCCAGACGAGGAAGCCGAGCACGAGCGCGATGAGCGTGAAGAGGATGGCCTGGTCCGTGGTCATGAGGATACGCGTCGCGCCTGTTCTTGCATGGAGGTCTTGGATTCGTCGTCTCATGATAGATGCCCTCCGCCCGGAGGGAAACTCACCGAGAGCGCAGCGGACGATGAGCGCCTGTTCGGAGATCCAAGAATTCGGGGATCGCGTGTCGTCGCTTCCCGTACTCATTCACTCAGCGCGACGAATGCCGAATGCGGGGAGCGAGTGAGAGCATGCGAATCCTGGCCGGATGGACGATCCTGCTGGTGTGGGGAGTGTGGGGCTTCAGCGAAGAGGAAGGAGGCCAGGCGTCGGCGGTCGTGGCCGAGGGCGTCGAGTCGCTTGTAGCGGAGGCCGAGCGGCTGCTTCCGCTGATCGAGACGGACGCCGTTCGCGAGCTGCTCGCGGGCGTGCCGCACCTTCCCGCGGTCGAGACGCGGACGTTCTACGTGCGCCGGAAGCCCTTCGGCGCCGTGTCGGCCGAGGCGTATCGCAATTTGCCGAGGACCGAACGCGACGGTTTCAGCAAGGTGAACTGGGGCACCGAGCGATACTACGCGCCGATGTTCGGGACGGCGCTCGCCTACGCGCGTGCTCTCGACGTCGCGGCCAAGGCGGGACTCGACACCTACACGGGCAAGCGCATCTTCGACTTCGGGTACGGGGGAATCACGCAGCTACGTCTCCTCGCCGCGGTCGGAGCCGACATCGTGGGCGCCGATCCCGGCTCGTACTTCCCGGCGCTGTACTACGACGAGAGCGATCAGGGATCGTACGGCGAGCGCGGCGGACGAGTCACGCTCGCGCACGGCTACTGGCCCGAGGGAGAGGGCATGGCCGAGCGCGTCGGCGGCGACTTCGACCTGATCGTGTCGAAGAACGTCCTGAAGCGCGGCTACGTGCGCCCGCGTGGAGAGGTCACCAATCCCCTCGCCAAGATCGAGCTGCAGTGCGACCACGAGGCGTTCGTCCGAGCGCTTGCCGACGCGCTCGCCCCGGGCGGCCTGCTGCTCATCTACAACCTGGGGAATCCGCCTTCGCAAGAAGGAGAACCCTACCGACCGCAGGACGACATCGGCTCTCCCTTCACCCGGGACGAGTTCCGCGCCGTCGGGCTCGAGGTGATCGAGTTCGACCGCGTCGACTCCGAGGCGTTCCGCAAGCACGCCGACGCGTTCGGCTGGTACGAGGGCAACCTCCACCGGCTCCACGCCCAGTACACGCTGCTACGCAAGCCGGCGGGGGGCGAGTAGCCGGTAGGGGGCGAGTAGCCGGCAGGCGGGGCGCTCCTCGAGATTTCCTCGTTTTTCTCCAAGGCCCGCCGATCCGCTTTGCGAGACAGGGATGAAACGATCGCGGGAGGCCCCCCCCGGGCACCCGCTCTCCCCCTCGGCCCTCGTCTCACAAGGAGCTCGGATCGGATGAAGTCGTCATTCCTCAGGTGTTTGGACCTCGGTTTTCGGATGCTCCTCGTCGTGACGTGCACGGCGTCTCTTGCTGGTGCGGATACGTTCCCTGCGGTTCTCGAGCTCGCGGATCTGGACGGGACGAATGGGCTCGTGCTGAACGGGGCCGACGAATCGGACTCGGTTGGCTTCCTCGCGGGCGTCGGGGATGTCAACGGGGACGGGATCGACGACTTCGTCGTCGGGTCGCCGAACGCCGAGCTCGACGGGGGGAGTCGAGACGGAGAGGTGTACGTGCTCTTCGGTGCGGGCGGGCCGTTCCCGCCTTCGTTCGATCTTTCGAGCCTCGACGGGACGAACGGCTTCGTGCTTCGCGGAATGGAGACGCTGGACGAGCTCGGGCGCGGGTTGTCGGGGCCCGTCGATCTGAATCACGACGGCATGCAGGACCTCGTGATCGGTGCGCCCCGCGCCGATCCGGCCGGACGCGAGAACGCCGGCGAGACGTACGTGGTCTTCGGGTCGTCCTCGGGCTTCCCGGCGGCCTTCGATCTCGGGACGCTCGACGGGACGAACGGTTTCACCCTCCTCGGTGCCGAAGAGCGCGACGAATCGGGGCGCGTGCTGGATGGCATCGGCGACATGAACGGCGACGGCATCGACGACCTCCTGATCGGAGCGTTCCTCGGGGACGGGTCCGGCGACAGTCGCGGGGAGTGCTACGTCGTCTTCGGGCGTACATCGGGCTTCCCGTCGTCGATCGATCTCGGGACGCTCGACGGCTCGAACGGCTTTGCCATGGAGGGCGTGAGCGACGGCGACTTCACGGGAGGCAGCGGCGCGGGAGCGGGCGATGTGAACCATGACGGCCTCGCGGACCTGATCGTGAGCGCGAGCTTTGCGGAGCCGGCCGGCCGGAACAACGCCGGCGCGAGCTACGTGGTCTTCGGATCCGCGGACGGTTTCGATCCGCTCCTCCCGCTTGCGGACCTCGACGGGACGAATGGCTTCACGGTGATCGGCGCGCTTCCGGGCGATCTCTCGGGGGAGAGAGTCGCCGGTGCGGGCGACGTGAACGGCGACGGGATCGACGACCTGCTGGTGAGCGCCCCCGGTGCGGATCCGGGCGGACGCTCGCTTGCCGGGATCGTGTACGTGGTCTTCGGGAGCACGGCGGGCTTCCCCGCCACGGTCGACCTCGGCACCCTGAGCAGCGCGAACGGTTTCGCGATTCACGGGGCGGGCGAGAACGAGAACCTCGGCGACGCCGCCAGCGGCGCGGGGGACGTGAACGGCGACGGCGTCGTCGATATCCTCCTCGGCGCG
>CAZQZX010000086.1:0-20269 GCA_964597885.1 uncultured Planctomycetota bacterium | reverse complement strand
GTGGTCTTCGGATCGCGCACGGGGTTCCCGGCCGTGGTCGAGGTCGCGAGCCTCGACGGCGCGGACGGATTCCGCGTGCTCGGGATCGACGCCGACGACTTCTGCGGTTCTAACGTGGCCGCCGCGGGTGACGTCAACGACGACGGGGTCGACGACATCCTGCTCTCGGCACCGAACGCCGACCCGGTCGGACGCGACCAGGCGGGCGAAGCGTACGTCGTGTTCGGACGCCAGACCTGCCTTCGCGGCGCGGTGAACGAGGCGAACGGACCGATCGCCGACGTCCTGTTCGTGAACGCTTCGGCCGGCTCCGGTGCCGCCCGCCGCGTCGAGGTGGCGGAAGGCGAGCGCATCTGGGCGACGATGGTACCGCCCCCGCTCGGCGGCAACGGGCGCTTCGTCGTACACGCCAATCTCGGCAACCCTTCCTCGAGCACCTTCACGGAGCTTCCGTTCGAAGTGGGTTCGAGCTGCTTCCCGATGCTGGCGCCGACCGCGACGCCGCTCGCGATCTGGAACGGGCTGGGGCGGGAAGCGCAGCTCGGCAGCAGTCGGTACTTCGACGGTTCACCGATCGCCGCGCCCGAACGCGCGCCGACGGTCTTCCTGTTCCTGCAGAGCGGCGACGCGACCGTGCTTCCCGCGGGAACGACCGTGACGCTGCAAGGCGTCATCGTGGATCCCGGCGCAGCAGGCCCGAAGCGAGGCGGCGTGACCAACGCCGTCATCCTCGAGGTGGGTTCCTAGAGGGGGGGCGGGCAAGCTCCGAACCTCGCTGCAATGCGGAAATCAAAGAAACTGGCGGGCGCGCATTTGCGCGACCCGCCAGCTTCATGCCCTGGGAATCGTGTGAGGATTCTTACTTCACCGTGATGAGGACTCGCGCGAGGCCGGCGCCGAGGCGGTCGCCCGGGCCGGAGACCACGCGGTTCAGACCGATGTACACGTCGTAGTTGACGCCGCCGGATCCGCTGTCCGCCTGACCGTTCAGCGCGAAGAGGCTGCTATCGGTGATGATCGTGCGCTGGCCCGACACGCCGACCGTACCGTCGGACACGATCACGCGGGCCCCGCCATTCGTCAGCGACATTTCCTGTGTAGAAACGCGATCCGATCCACCGAAGTCGCTTCGGTACGCCGTGGCGATGTTGCCGTTGATGTGGAATTCGGCATCGTTCTCCTGCGTGCCGCCATCCCCTCCGAAGCCGTTGTTCGACGCCGAGTCCCCGATGTTCAGCGTCCAGCCGCACGGCACGCCTTCGTAGTCGAGGACGAAGGCCGCTTCCGTGATCGAGCACGGCCCGCCGCCCGCCGGATCCATCGTGAGCCTCAGCACGGCTTCCTGCCATCCGTCACCATTGCTGTCGGTCGGCGCGTTGACGACGGAGAGGCAACCCGCGAACGGGGCCAGGATCACGACGTTGCCGTTCGTCAGGTCGACGAACCCGGCGAGTCGGTGCTCCGGAGGATTTGTCGAGGGGACCTCGGCAAAGGACCATCCGGGCGAGAGGACGATCGAGACAACCGCGAGCCACATGATGGCGTTCGAGAAAGTACGCATGGTGGACCTCCTTCTTCCTTGCACAGCACAGGTGCGTTGATGAGCGTCGTGTGTTCCAAGCTCACAGGTTTGGAGAACGACGCCGGCCTGGTCTCGCTGGAAGGAACGTGAGCCCGACGCGTTTCGTCACAGCGAATCTCGAACAACTCTCCGACTCGACTCCTTCTTCACGTCCGCAAATTCATGCGCGCGTTTTCGGTTGTCGTTCGCATCGCAATTGCGCATTCAACAGTGAAGAGAAGGAGACCCACCCAAGGGTCGTGCTTGAAGCGTGTTTCCCGGAACAGCGGGCCCGCTCTCCGGATCCGAACGAGACGTCATGCACCCAGGCGGCCTCTGCGCCGCGGAAGGAGATGTCATGCAAGCTCAAGGATCCAGGATGTGTCGTCGTGTTTTGTTTCTCGCCATCGCATGGGTCGTGTCGATGGCCTCTCTCGCTACGTTCGGGAATACAGGGTTCACGTCGGGGCCGACGCTCATCGCACCGTGCAGCGTTCCAGGAGGTGGGACGATCTCGGGCTACGCGTCGGACGCCGACTGGCCCGTCGTCGTCGAAGTCTTCGATGCGAACGACAACCCGCTTCCCGGCTCTCCGGACACTTCATCGGTGGGCGAGATCAACGCGTTCTCGTTCCAGGCGCCCGTCGTCGGACCTCTGAGAATCCGGGCGAAGGATGACCTCGGTCACGTCACGGAGAAGCTCGTGTCCGTTCAGTAGGTTCAACCTTGAAGGAGTCGAGCTGTCATGAGCGCTGGTCGAGTTATTGCGGCAATCGTCTTGCTGGCCGCGGGGTGGCTCGTGTTCTCGTGTCACCGCGCGATACCGGCATTGGAGCCGCCGAGTCCGTCGAGCCCGGGGGAGAGAGGGCGATCCTCTCTTCTCCGGGTCTTCCCACCCGTACGACCGGTGACGTATGAGCCGGCTCGGGAAGAGGGGTCGATGCTCGGCGAGAGGACGCGCGTCGAGGATCGAGCGGATTCGATGCGCGGCGTAGGGCGCGAGCTTCTCGGATGGGTTGCTCGGCTCGAAGGGGGTGCGTGGGAGGACGGATCGCGCGAGTCCTTCCGAGTTTGGATCCGAGAGCACGTCGCCCATGATGAGACGCGGGTGGAGCAGCTGCTCGAGCAGCTCGATCTCCTCGGAGAGATTGCGGATCCGCTGGTCGGCGAGGTCTCACGCGAGCTTGTCGGGCATCCCGGTGAGAGTCCGGCGATCGAGGCGAGGCTCGTCGAGTTTCTCGTGGATCGAGAAGCCCGGCGCACCGAGGAGATCGTCGAGCGCGTCAGGTGGCTGACGACCCTGCCGGAATCGACGGGGCGATCCTCGCTCGTCGCCTACCTGCAGGCGGCGCCGGCCGCGCACTTCGAAGATCCCGCGGAGGCATCACGGCTGACCGAGCTCGCCACGTCACACCGCGATCCCGAGGTCCGGGCGATGGCGGTGCGTCGTTTACCCGAGATCCTTCGCGAAGGCGGCGCCGACGCGTTGCTCCTTTGTCTTGCCGATGAATCCGCTCTCGTGCGGCGGTACGCCGTTCGGGCGTCCTCGTCTTTCCCGGATCCACGCGTGTCGGCGCATCTCTGCGACACACTAGGATCTGCCGAGGGCGGGTGGACCGACGTCCACGTCGCAGCGATCCGAGCGCTGTCGTCTCAGCCGTCCACGCGTACGGCCCCGACCCTCGCCTCCATCCTGGTCGACACGGACGTGCCGCCTCTCCTGCGCTCGGAAGCGGCCCGCAGTCTCGTTCGACTCGGTCGTCTCGATCCCGAAGCCCGACGCGAGCTCGACTCGCTCCGCGCCGTCGCGGATCGGGAGGTGGCGGCGATCGTGAATTCCGCTGTCGAGTCGATTCGCTAGTCGCAACTCGCCCATGGGGATGCCCTCGTGGGCGTGACGAAGCGCGAAAACATGTGGCGCCATGCGCCCGAGATGCGTTCATTCTTGGGAGCGCTGGCACGAGTCGAGAGAGTTCAGAATGTCGCTGCCGGAGACGAGATCGCTGCCGACCTCAATGGAAGTGCGTGACGCCGAAGAAGGCGAGGCGGGCTTCGAAGCGCTGTTGATCGCAGGGCGGGCGGGGGATCGGTCCGCGCTCGATCGCCTGATCCGAACGTTCCAGGAACCTGTCCTGCGGCTGCTGCTGGTCCGTGGCCACTCACTGCACGACGCGGATGATCTGGCGCAGGACGTGTTCCTCAACGCGATCCGGACCCTCGATCGTTTTCGCGGCGACGAGCGACAGTTTCTGCGGTGGCTGAAAGTGATCGCACGAAACCAGTCGATCGATCACCGACGCCGGGCCGGCTCGCTCAAGAAGCGAACCGATCGTTACGAGGACGTGCGCGTCCAGGAATGGGCCGCGCTCCTGCGCGACAAGCTGCGCGTGTCCGGTATGGAAGCCGGGATCGACTTCACTCGCCTCTGCGAGCGGATGAGCGAGACCGACCAGCGCATCGCGATGCTGCGCTTCGTCGAGCGGAAGAAGCCCCGAGAGATCGCTGAGGTTCTCGGGATTCGAGGCGGCACCGTCCGGATGCGGCTGTCCAGGATTCGAACCAAGATGGAAGAGTGGTATGGGAGATATCGTTCAAGCGAGGGGAAGGCATGAAGTGCGCAAGAGTGGTCGACCGGGTTGACGCATACTTGTGCAACGAGCTGTCGCGCCGGCGCCGTTCGTCCCTGGAACGGCACCTTCACGAGTGTGACCGGTGTCGGGAGTTCTTCTCCTGGATTCGCGAGGAGACATCGGCCGCGCGCGAGGCGGCGGATGAAGTCGAGGCCGTATCGGCCGGCTTCTCCGAGCGAGTCCTCGATCGGATGGATGCAGAACAACCTTGCCTGGGCGGGGGGGGCAGCGGCCGCTGGCCTCTCCGCCCGCGTACGCGTTGGATGGTCGGGAGTCTCGCGGCGGCCGGGGTCGCGTTTCTCATCTTGCTCGGACTGTGGACGCGCGATCGTGTCGGTTATGGAGCGCTGTCGATCGCCGGCGGCGAGTGCCTGACTCGGATCGACGGTGTCGTGCGTCCGGTCGTCGAGGGCGAGCGGATCCAGCTTCCTTGCGAGCTCCTCGCGACGGGGGAAGCCCGTGTCTTCCTGCCGGAAGCAGGGGCGACGATGGATCTCGGGGCACTCACCTCGTTGCACGCGGCATCGACTGTGGTGCTGTCGCACGGGACCGCGATCGTCGAGACCGCGGGTGAGGCGATCGCGATCGGACCTGCGGAGGCGGGGCTTCGGCTGCAGCCGCACTCCAAGGTCTCGTGCAGGGCGATCGCGTCGAGTCACGATTTCGAATGGCGCGGTATGACGCTCGAGCTTCTCGCGGGCGAGATGAGCGGGCTCGAGGCCGGCGAGACGTTGTCGGCTCCAGCCGAGATCCTCGTGAGTGGAGCGCGCCGCCTCGTCCTGCCGGAAGTGGATGGCGAGCTGTCTCACCTGTTCGGAATCGGAGGTCCGTCGGAGGGCGAGTTGGCGCGGAATCCCTCCGAAGAGGTGATCGATCTTCATCGCGCGGCGTGGAGTGGAGCGGACGACCTCCAGCCTCGCTTGCGTCGTGCTCTCGCGCGCGCCGATCGGGAGACGCAGCATGCGGCGCTCGACGTGCTGGCGAAAGCGGCGGATGCCGATGCCCAGGAAGCTCTCGCCCTGTTCGATCCGCGCGGTGATCTCTCGCTGCATTATCGTGCGAGGGCGCTCTGGAATCGGGACGGAGGATCGGCCGAATTGCCCTGGGAGGCGCCTGCTGTCCCGACGCTCGACGAAGGCGGTTCGACGCTCGACGAAGGGCGTGGCCTCGAAGATCGGGCGATAGCTCGATGCGTTCGCATGGGACGGGCCCTCGGGGACGAGGGGGGCATCGACGACGGTTCGATCCTCGCGGGAAGCGATGCGGGGTTCTGGCTGGAGTGGTTGCTCACCGGTCGGATGACGCGGCGGGAGAAGATCGAGGAGATCCGTCGCGTCCTCGCTGCGGATGCGCCGGCTTCGCTCGATGCCGCGGCCTGTCGTGCCTCGGCGCAGCTCGGCGACTTCGCCTTCGCGGGCGCGGCGATGGAGAAGCTTTCGCAGCTCGTGTCGGGCCAGACTCGGTATGAAGCGCAGCGGATGTACTTCGAGGCCCTCGACACGTACTTCGGATCGCAGCCGACCGACGCGCGCATCGGGGAGTACCTGGCGCTGGCGTCGCGCACGGCTTCCGATCGGGAGATTCCTGCGCCGACGCGCCGCGCGGCCTACGATACGATCCGAGTGCACGACAAGGATGGAGTCGATCCGGAGTCGCTGGCCCTTCGGATCGTGCGAGAGGAGTCGGATGACATCCTCGTCGCGATGGCCGTCGAGACACTCGCGCGCCATCGAAGCGAGGTCGCGGACCGCACGGTGGAACAGGCCATGACGCGAGCGACGGTAGATCTCGACGATCGCCTTCGGTCGGCACTGGTCGATTTTGCTTGTGCGTTGCTGACAACCGGCGGCCGTTCGGAGCCGGGTCGAGAGTTCTTGATCTCGGAATTGAGCCGCGGCCGGCAGACGAGCCTGATGCCGAGAGCGTTTCGCGCGCTGGCGATCACGATCGACGACGCGGACACGAGAGAGGTTCTCCTCTCGCAGCTGGGTCTGACGGATGATGCGGTCGCCTCGGCGCTCGTGAGCTCGATCGTCAACGCGCCGTGCCGCGAGCCGGCGGTCCTCTCAGCGCGGCTCGAAGAGATCCTCGACAGCGAAGCGGGAGCGTCCGATCTGGCGAGGGCGCGCGCCCTCGTGTGCCTCCTTCGAATCGACTCGCGCGACGATGCGACGCGGGCGCGCGTGCTGTCGTGGCTCGAGCGAGGGGCCAAATCGGATTCGCCCGAGATTCGCGCTGCGGTCATGCGAGAGATTCCGGCGCTGGCTCGACTCGCGGCCAGGGATTTCGGCACTACGCTGAAGATCGACAATCTCGGGACGATCGTCCTGTCGGGAGCGCGAGACCCGAGTCTCGCGGTCGCGATTCCTGCCCTGGGAGCGTGGAGTCGGCTCGGTCAGCCTGTGCAGCCGGTTTCCCCCGAGGTGGTGCGTTGCCTGGAGATCGGTGCCGACGAGGACGTGCTCTCTCTGCTCCGTCTGTTGGTCGCCGCGGATTCGGCCACGCCCGAGATCGGTCGAGCGGCGGCGAAGAACATCGGTTCGGAAGATCTCGAGGTGAGCCGGCTCTCGATGCGCGTCCTGGTGACGGCTGAGGGCGAGCTTCCGGTATCCGTCCGTGAGGCGGTGCGCGAGACGGCGACGTGGTGGCCAAATCAGGCGATGGCGCTGTATGACGCAGCGCGCGCCGGCCGTAGCCTCTCCTATGGTCAGCGGACCGATCTTCTCGGCGAGGGCGCACCGCGAGCGGCCGTAGCGGCGTTGACGGCCGATTGGCTGCGCTCGGAAGAGAGCGTCACGGCGGTGGCCATGCTCGACACGCTCCTTGCCGCATACTGGATCGACGATGCGGCGCTCGACACGCAGAGCCCGAACTACCAAGCGTTGTCGTTCGGGCTCCTGAAGCTGCGAGCGGATCTCCTGGCCCGCATCGCTTCCGATCTCGCGGATGCCGAACCGGCTCGACGCCTCGGCGCAGTCGACAAGCTCGCGGCTCTCGGAGAGGATACCGCCGTCCGAATGCTCATCGCACTGACAGACGATCCCGATCCGGCCCTCCGCGAACGTGCGTGCGCGCTGCTGTCCCGATACTCGGGACGCGAGCTGGCGTGCACGCGCGAAGCCTGGGAGGCGTGGTACGAGTAGGCCGCTCATGGATCGATGGGCCTCGAGGGGCGCAGTCCATTGGACGACATCGAAACCGGTTTTGGCACTCCATTGCGTCCCGATGATCGGGTGTAGGAGGGATGCCCCCCGAAATAGCCACCTCGGGCTGCGGCATAGCCACCGGGAGCGTAGCCGGGGCGATCGCCAGTCCCAGGGGTAGCTGGAAGATCGTAGTAGTGAAACGAGTCGCGCGTGAGCTCCCACACGTTTCCCACCGTGTCATGAAGTCCGAACGGGTTGGCACGGAAGGATCCGACGGGAGCGTGGTACAGATAGCCGTCATCCAGCCAATCCGAATAGTGCCAGGTGTCTCTCGGGACTGCGGGCCTCTTTGCGTGTGCGTATGCGTCCGCGATATTGGCTGCTCCCTTCAGCGACTTCTCGGTGGCGCCCGTCCACCAGGGCGTCGACGTTCCGGCGCGGGCCGCATACTCCCACTGGGCTTCCGAGGGAAGCGTGAGACCCAGTTTCGGAAGAAGCTGCATGCAACGGTTCCAGTTGATGTTCTCGACTGGATGAAGCCATGCGGCGTCGCCGCCCGAGGGGCCGATGTCTTCCAGCGGACGATACTTGCTCGGATTCGATCCCGTGAGGATCCACCATTGCCCCTGCGTCATTTCGTACTTCGAGAGAAAGAACGGGTCGATCGTGATGCGGTGGACGGGCGACTCGCGCGAGGAGGCGGCGTCGTCCGGATGGATCGGGTCGCCCTTCGCGGCTCCCATCCAGAAGGACCCACCGGGAATCAGCACGAATACCAAGCCGGTGTCCGGCGCGATTTGCAGCTGACCGTCGCTGCTTCGCGTCGCGATCCTCCCGGTTTGCTCCCAGTACGCGAACTCCCACAGGCCTGACTGAGGATCGCGACCGAGCGGGGTCAACCCCACTTGCGGTTGGAGAACCAGTCCCTCGTACACCGGGCACTCGTCGGTGTCCTGGATCGAGGCGATGGCTGCGTCCCACTCGGCCTGGTAACGATCGATCGACTCGGACCGAATCGTCCCGGCCCGTGCCAGCCGCTCCTGAACGTCAGCGAAGAGACCGGCACTACCCGAGAAGGACTCGAGGCGACTGACGAGCTCGGACACGGTCTGGTAGAGCCATTGATCTTCAGAATCGGTGAAGACCGGAACCACCGGACTCGCGAGAAACTCCTGTAGTGATGACATGCGACTCTCGATCTGCTTCTTCCTTGATTCGTACTTCTTGAGAGCCGGTTGCGCTTTCGGATCCTTCTTGTCGAGCGCCTTGATCTGTTGCTGGCATTCCTGAAGCTTGGCTTGAAGATCCCCCAGTTCCGCGGTTGCGGCTTGCTCTTCCTTGGACCGGTCGGGGATTGTGCCTTGGTTTCGGATCCTCGCGAGCTCCTTCTGATGGAGCGGAAGTCGATCGACCATGGACTGCGCGGACGCAAGCCAGCGTTCCATGGGCTCGATGTTTCGCGGTACGGCCGGCCAGAGGTCATCGGCTTCGCGGATTCGATCGTCGAGCCGCTGAACGTCCGCCATCCGCTCGAACGCGTGGAGCTGGCGAATGGCGCGGTCGCGGGACTCGGCGATCCCGTAGACCGATCCCGAGAGGAGCACCAGCATCGTGGCGGCGATGGTCATGCCGAGGCGGTGGCGACGCAGGAACTTCCTCACGATGTAGGCGAGGCCGGGCGGGCCGGCTGCGGTGGGTTCGTGGCGGAGATAGCGGTCGATGTCGGCTTCGAACTCGCTCGCTGAGGTGTACCGCCGCGTGCGGTCCTTCTCGAGAGCCTTCAGAGCGATCCAGTCGAGATCTCCGCGGAGGCGACGGTGGAGCTCGCGGGGGCGCACTCGCTGCGACTTCGCGATATCGGAGGACGCGTCGCCGTGGGTGGAGATCCGGTCGCTCGGGCGTACCGGGTCTTCCTCGCGGATCGCGCGACACATCTCGTCGAAGGCGAGCCGGCGGATCGAGCGGAGGTCGAGCGGGTGCGAATCGGTGAGGAGCTCGTAGAGGAGGATGCCGAGCGAGTACACGTCGGTGCGCGTGTCGATGTCGAGCGACGTCAGTTCGGCCTGCTCGGGGCTCATGTACTCGAGCGTTCCGATCATCCTGCCGTGCTGCGTGAAGTACGTCCGATCGACGAGGCGCTGATGCAGGGCTTTGGCAACGCCGAAGTCGATCACCTTCGCGACGGGCTTCTGATCACGGACCTCGACGAGGACGTTGCTCGGCTTGAGGTCTCGGTGGATGATTCCCTTCTGATGCGCGTGCTGCACCCCTGCGCAAACCTGCTTGAAGAGATCCAGTCGCTCGTTGGTCGACAGCCGATGGTCGTGGCAGTACTCCGTGATCGGAATCCCCTTGATGAGCTCCATGACGAAGTACGGGCTTCCGGAATCCGTGACGCCGGCGTCGAGGATCGAGGCCACGTTCGGATGGCGCATCATCGCGAGCGCTTGCCGCTCCGCTTCGAAGCGAGCGAGGGTCTCCTTCGAGTCCATTCCGAGCTTGATGAGCTTGACGGCAACCTCGCGGCGAACCGGATGCAGCTGCTCGGCACGGTACACGACGCCCATGCCACCCCGGCCGATGACCCCGAGGATCCGATACGGGCCGACCTTCTCGGGCGGCTCGACCGGAGTGTCGATCGGTTTGGGCTCGTCGGGAAGATCGTCGGCCTCCGGCTTGAGCATGGGTTCGAGGACATCGCGATGCTCTTCGTGCTGTCGCAGGAACTCCTCGAGCGCCGGTTGAGGAGAGAGCTCATGGTACTGCTCGGCGATTCGGTGCGCTTCGGCGATGCGGCGTAGAGGATCTCGCTTCTTCGTCATCGATCAGTGTTCCTCCTGTGCGAGCCCGATCGCCTGGTCGAGGCGTCGATTCTTGAGGTGGGTCAGGATGGCCTGGAGTCGCTGGATCGCCCGCGCGTAGGCTTTCCTGGCTCCCTCGCTGCTGACCCCCATTCGGGCTGCGATCTTCTGGAAAGAGGCGCCGTCCATTCGCAGGTCGACGACCTCTCGTACCCGGGTGGGAAGCATCTCGAGCGCCATGCGGGCCAGCTCGATCTCCTCGTTGTCCTGGGCCTCGGCGTCGGGCGTGCGGACGCTCGGATGGTCGAGGTCGAGCACCGACAGGCGTGTCGGCAGGCGCTCTTCGCGTCCGACGTCTCGCCGCTTCGAACGGAGGCGTCGGCCGGCGTCGGCGAGGGCATTGCTCGCGAGACACGTGAGCAGATTGCGGAAGTGTCGTTCGTCCGAGACGACGAAGCGGGGCGCGGACTCGAGTACGCGGATGATCACCTGCTGAACGAAATCGCCCGTGTCGCCCATCCGACGAAGGCCCATGTCCATCTTGCGTCGGACGCAACGCTCGATCGTGCACAGGTGCAGCTCGAACAGCTTCGCCATTGCGCTCGGATCGCCGGCGTGATGCTGCTGCAGCAGGAGCCGCGTCTCGCTCTCTTTCTCCATTCCGCCTCCTGAGTCGGCCGGAATCTCCGGGGATGCCTGCCTTCTGGGATGCGCGACTCCGCGGTTTTTGGCAACTCGTTTCCGCGGAGAATTCTCGAAGAACTCGGAGACGAAACGAGAGAGCGTCGTTCGTCAGACGGGTAACGCATTGGGGCGCTAAGCTCAACACCTGCGGTGCTGATGCTCGGCGCGAATTTCGGCTCGAGGCGCTTTCTCGCGGCCGCCTCGAACCACGCGCGGGAAGCATTGCGTCTTCCCGGGGATTCGATTAGCTTCGAACTTGCCAGCGGAGAATGGCTCGCCATGCCGGGCGTCGGGTCCATGAGGCCCGAGAGATCTTCCCTTGTCCCACCTGCCTAGGAGGAGCTCATGTGGAAATCCCTACTACTCGTCGTGCTCGCTTTCGCGTGCTTCGGGCCCGAAGCCATCGGTCAGCGAAACCCGGTGACGGATCTGTTCGATTCGCCGGTCAAGGTCGAGGCTGAGCCGTACCACGCCGGAGAAGTGATCACGTGTTCGGCGGCTTTCCCGGGCACGGCCGCCTTGTTCGGCTGCGACACGGTCACGCAGGGAGCGAGCCAGAGCTTCATCGTGAACGAGCTCTTCGGCACGTTCCGCACGTTCAGCATGGACGGTGCGTGCAACATCACGGGGACCTGGTCGACCGCGTTCGTGGGGACGACGCAGACCGGGTGCGCAATACCGAACGGAAGCTCCGCGACCTACTGGGTCGTGGATACCGCCGGTGCCGTCGTCAACGAGCATACGACGGGCATCGGCACCGCAACGGGAAGCTCGGTCCCGCTGAGCGGCGGACTGCTCTATGGCGAGCTGGTGATCAACGATCATCAGCCCGGTCAGGACGGTTGCTACGTCGAGATCGTGAACGACACCTACACCTGTGTGGACTTCCTGGGCGCGGGTGCGTTCATCTGCATGTACGCGAACTCGGACAACAGCGGCGCGGGCGCCTTCGGGAACTCCATCGGCGACGCCATCGATCTGGTGGAGTGCTTCGGTGCCGAGTTCGTTCAGGCGACGGGCACGATCAACGAGGGGCAGGTCATTCGGGTGGGGCAGTACGACTGCGTTGCCGTGGACCCGGATTGCGTGGACAAGTGGGACGTTGGCAGCTTCTCGACCTTCACGAATGGAATCGAGGAGTTCGACTGCAACGGGCAAGAAGCGCTCATCATGGTCGACAACGCCTCGGGACTGGTCTACATCCTCAAGAAGCCGATCGGCATCCAGGACTGCCAGGACATGGACAGCGACATGGATCTGCTCTGGATCAACTCTTCGCAGGGCGGGGTGGGTTTGACGGTTTCGGTCAACACGGCAGCGACGATCTCGACCGGCATGCAGAAGACGGGCGCCGGCAACGGAAAGTTCGTCTTCCACATGAATGCCGGCGCGCCTAGCGGGGCGACGGTGGGTCCGCTCTTCGATCTCGGCAACCAATGCTTCGCATTCATCGGGGGCTCGCCGGTCGTGATCGAGAACAACGTCGGCAAGACGAATCTCGTGGGCTCGACCAGCTACTTCGGGTCTCCCGGGACGGATCCGGGCAAGGCCCCGACGTTCGTCCGGCCGACGGACGCCGTCGTCGATACGTTCAACATGCCGAGCGGCTCTCAGTTCACCGGGCAATCGATTCATCTGAATGGCGCCGCCTCCTCCAGCAAGGGAGGCTCGCTGTCGAATGCCCTGATCTACGACATGCAGTAGAAGATCCGACGCGAGGCGTGCGCGCTGGCCGCGTGCGCCTCGCGACCCCCCTCCAGGGGCCTATCAGGCCCTTCCGGGGTCTCTGCCACAAATCGGTGTCGGTCCTCGACCCGGTTTCTTGCGTTGGGGGGCAGGCAGGAAGGAAACAACGACCGGCAAGTCACGCAGACGCGAACGACGCCGGCCAACCCCAACGCAACCGCGAAACGGAGACCCCAGACCATGAAGAAGGCCCATGCTCTGTCCATGCTTGTCGTTCTTGGCTTCACCCTCTCGGCGATGGCGCAGGATGCGACCGTCCCCGGTGACTTCGCCACGATCCAGGCGGCCGTCAACGGCGCGACCGATGGTGGCGACGGCACGATCACGATCGAAGTGGCGGCCGGCACCTACAACGAAGATGTCCTGGTCCTCCGCGACGGCGTCGAGCTGATCGGCGCGGGCGCCGGCAGCACGACCATCATGGGGACGGGCACGCTCGACGTCGTCGAAGCCGAGCGCGTCAACGGCTTCAAGATCTCGGGCTTCACCGTGACCGGCGGCGGAGCGCAGGACGGGATCAAGATCGGCCGCTCCTCCAACGCCACGATCGAGAGCTGCACGGTGACCGGAAACGATGACGGGATCTCCGTCTCGCGCTCGACGAACTGCATGATCCTCTCGAACGATGTGTCGGGCAACGCGAGCGGCATCAAGATCCGCGCCGGCAGCAACAACCAGATCTCGATGAACACCGCGAACAACAACAGCGACCACGGGATCGTGCTGGCGCGTACCAACAACAACGTGGTGATGAACAACACGACCAACGGGAACGCGGGTGTCGGATTCGGCGCCGTGCGCTCGGACGACAACGTGTTCACCGGCAACACCGCGGATGGCAACACGGACAGCGGCATCCGTCTGCGCCGCAGCGACCGCACCACGCTCACCGGCAACACCTCGACGAACAACCTCGACAACGGCTTCCGATTCCGCGAGACGAACGGTTCGATGATCGACGGGAACACGTTCAGCAACAACATGTCGGAAGGTATCCGGATGCGAGAGTCGGTGAACGACGACTTCGACATGTCGCAGGGCGGGGTCCAGCCGCCGGTCGGCACGAACACGGTCGAGGGCAACCTCGGCGGACAGGTCCGCAACGACGACTGATCGATCCTCGGCTCGTGGCGGGAGCGGCCGCCGCGACCGAGAATGCACCGTAGCCTCCAGACCTCGAAGGCCGGAAGGGAACTGGTTCCCTGCCGGCCTTCGGTCGTTGTGGTCCGGGTCCTCCAGCGCAACGGCAACGGGAAGGTGCCCACGAGCTTCGCGAGATCAGGCGGCACGCGGGCTGGTTTTCGAGTTCATGGGACGCTAGAACGGGGTCTGAATGAGACCCTGTTCAAGGAGGAAGATCCCATGTGGCCGTACACCGTGACACTCCGCAATCTGACCAGTCGTGTGCTCCAGGCGTATCTCGTCGTGACGAATCCGCCGCCGCCGCATCGGGAGCACGTCCCCGCGATGGATATCGCGGGGCTCGACGAGAACACCGTCGACCCGAATGGATTCAATCCGGTCTTCTACACCGAGGGCGTGCAGAACCCGACAAAGCCGAACGGCATCTACATCGGGTTCGCGCTCGAGTTCGAGCCTCGGCTGATCCAGTACCGGATCTTCCGCTTCAAGGTTCCCCCCGGTCAGGAAGGACAGGACCCGGCGCTCCAGCCGACGGTCCTGAACGAGCAGTTCGTCGAGGTCACGTGGCAGGGCGACACGCTCATGACCCTCGACAAACCGGACCAGATCACGATCGTGCCGATGTAGAGCTCTTCAGGTAGGCGAGTTAGCACGGCCGGTACGATCGCTTCGAATTCTCGGTTCGGGTTCTTCCCCTGGAAGGGGTATGTCCTGACCAGAAACCGATCCCCCTTCGCGCAGGGCCCTGGCGCTGCGCGCATGCTGCTCCGGCCGGTGTCCCGCGCGCGACGCCGGCCGGTTTCTTACGATCCAGCCGTTTGGGGCACCGAACCAAAAGACAAGAAGAAGGAGATCCCCATGAGACTCACGTCCGTGATGCTCTCGACCGCCGGTCTGCTCATGCTGATGGCGGCCTCCACCGCGATGGCGCAGTTCCCCTCGACGATCGAGCTCGATGACATCGAGTCGGAGGGCGGCGTTCTGATCACCGGTATCGACGACCTCGACTTTTCGGGGGGCGCCACCGCATCGATCGGGGATCTCAACAACGACGGGATCGACGATCTCGCGATCGGGGCGCCGACGATCTTCTTCGCGCCCGAGCATGTCGGCGAGACGTATGTCGTCTTCGGCTCGCCTGGCGAGTTCCCCAGCCCCCTGGATCTGGCGACGCTGGACGGGACGAACGGATTCACGATGACCGGACTCGGCGTGGACGACTTCACGGGATTCTGGGTGGCCGGCGCGGGCGACGTAAACGACGACGGTATCGTCGACCTGCTCGTGAGCGCTCCCGGTGTGGATCCCGGCGGACGACCGGGCGCCGGCGTGGTGTACGTGATCTTCGGCGCGAGCTCGTTCCCGGCTTCGGTCGATCTGTCCGGGCTCGACGGAACCAACGGTTTCACGATCCACGGGATCGATGAAGACGACGGTGCCGGAAACGAAGTCGCGGGCGTCGGCGATGTGAACGCTGATGGTATCGACGATATCTTCATCGGGGCCTCCGCCGCCGATCCGGTGGGCTTTCCGTCTGGCGGTGAAGCCTACGTGGTGTACGGGAGTGACGCGGGCTTCGCGGCCACGCTCGAGCTGTCGGCGCTCGACGGCTCGAACGGGTTTCTCATCGAGGGAACCGGGGGCGGTCTCGGAATTTCGGTGTCGGGTGCCGGGGACGTGAACGCCGACGGCATCCACGACGTGATCGTGGGTGCCGAGTTCGCCATGGTCGGAGGAATGCAGGGTGCCGGGCAGGCCTATGTGCTGTTCGGATCCGATGTCGGGTTCCCGGCGTCGCTTTCGGTTTCGTCGCTCGACGGGACGAACGGTTTCGCGATCCTGGGCACGGCCACGTCGGACAATCTCGGCGGAAGCGTTGCCGGCGGTGTCGACGTCAACGCCGACGGCATCGCGGATGTCCTGATGGGCGCCGTGAGCGGTAACGGCCCCAGCCCCAATCGAACCGGGGCGGCGTACGTCGTCTACGGGAGTGCGGATCCGTTCCCGGCTGCGGTGGACTCGGCGCTTCTTGATGGAATGAACGGCTTCACCCTGAACGGCATCGACCCGCAGGACTTCGTCGGGCGAAAGGTCGCGATGCTCGAAGACGTGAACAGCGACGGCCTCGGCGATCTACTCATCAGCGCCGACGGCGGCGACCAGCCGGGCGGAATCTTCTTCGGCGAAGCGTACGTGGTGTACGGCTCGACGTCGTTCCCGGCCGTTTTCGAGCTCTCGTCACTCGACGGAACCAACGGGTTCACCGTGACGGGAAGCGAGCCGGATCAGCAGATCGCGTTCGCGGTGTCGTCGGCGGGCGACGTCAACGATGACGGGATCAACGACCTCATGATCGGAGCGCCCGGCGTGGGCGGCAATATCGCGGGCACGACGATCCTGATCTACGGGCGTCCTCGATGCGACCAGGGGACCGTGAACGCCGCGAACGGATTCGTCTTCAACTCGCTCTTCATCAACGGCTCGGTCGGCGATGCGAGCCGGCAGTTGACGATCTCCGCGGGAGACAGCGTCGACGTGACGCTGCTGAAGCCGATCGCAGGAGGTAGCGGTCGATTCGTGATGCACGCGGATGAAGGCATTCCGTCGCTCGACGCGGCCCAGCTGCTCCCGAGATCCGTTGGACTGACGTGCTTCCCGTTCTTGCTGACCGATGGCGCCATGCCGATCGTCGTCGCGAACAACCTCGGACGGGAGAACCTCGTCGGAGCGAGCGAGGCGTTCGGCGTGCCGCAGGCGGATCCCGAGCGGGCCGACACGACGTTCAGCTACCCGCCGCTTCCGGTGGGTACGGTCCTGACCTTCCAGGGCATCATCGTCGATCCGGGCTCGCGCAGCGCCAAGAACGCGAGCACGACGAACGCCATTTACCTGACGGTCGTCCCCTGATCGAAACCGAATCCGAACCCGCGCGGCGGTCCCGGTTCCCCCGGGGCCGCCGCGTTTTTGTTTCGGGCGTCAGGACCGGACCTCCAGGAGGATCGCGTTCGTCGTGCTGATGCCTTTGCTGCTCGAGGAGCCGGGGTCGGCGATCACCCCCTGGAACGTCACGGCCGTTCCCGGGGGGAGGGTGCTCGGATCACCGTTCAGCAGGTAGAAGAGGAACGTCGGGGCCCGGTCGGGGTCGGCGAGCGGCGTGCCGTCGAGGTACTGACTTGCACCGAGCTTGCCGGTTCGGCCTAGATTGTTCCACACGCCGTCCGGTGACGCGCCGGGAAGGACGAGCGGGAAGCACGTGCGGCCGATGTCGAACGGGATCACCGTGAGGGTATCCGCTGTCGGTCGGCCGAAGTTGGCGTGGATCGCGAACTTTCCGTTTCCTCCGAGCGGAGGCAGAATCACGGTGGCGAAGACTCGTTCGTCCGCATCGACGAAGACCGCGCGGCTCGCGGAGTGGTTCAGGAACAGAACGGGCTGCGCGCCGCTTCCGCTCGCGAGATCCACCGTCCCCGGGAAGCAGCTTGTGGGGGCGTACACGATGTAGGCCTCGCCCTGCTGGCTGACGGCCCAGCGCGCACCGATCAGAAGATCGTCGAGCCCGTCCGCGTTGAGATCGCCGACACGGCCGAGTCCCGCCGCAAACTGATCGTTCAGTGCGGATGCAACGACCTCGAAGCCGGAGGAGGGGGTGAGCCCCGAGAGATCGATCGACGGCGGAAAGCTGTCGCTGCCGTAGATGAGGTGAGCGGTACCCGGATTCGAGTTGCCGATCGAGCCGATCAGAACGTCTCCGAGGCCGTCGCCGTTCGCGTCGCCGATCCCTTCGACCGCACTTCCCGTGGCCATGCCTGCCGCGGAACCATCGATCACGAATCCGTTGGTTCCGTCGAGCGTCGACGCATCGAGCGTGGCCGCGAATCCGTCGTCGCTTCCGAAGATGACGTAAGCCCGGCCGGCCCCGCTCTCACTCGGAGACGCGCCGGGCTCGCCGAGGACGAGGTCGTCCAGTCCGTCGCCGTTCACATCCACGCCGCCCGAGACATCCCATCCGAGATAGCCTTCGGGGTCGGTGCCGTTGATCTCGAATCCGTGGGCACCGCCGAGCTGGCTCAAGAGGCGCGAGGCCGGGGAGGCGGACCCGAGCGCGACATACGCCCGGCCCGGAGCGAGGTTGGCGTTGTCGGAGCCGATCACGATGTCTTCGTAGCCGTCGCCGTTGATGTCCCCCGCGCCGCACACCTGATTGCCCGTGCGCTGGAAGTTGTCGGCGCCGATCAGGATGACGCCCTTGACGTCATTCAAGTCGTTGCGGGTCATGAGGGCGGGGAAGCCCTGATCGGTTCCATAGATCACGTACGTCTCGCCCGAGTCGACCGATCCGCCGCCGTCCGCTTTGATGGCGGTGACGAGGACGTCGTCGAAGCCGTCGCCGTTGAAGTCGGCTCCGCTGACCGCGCCGCCGACGAAGGCGCCCGGCTCGTTCGTGCGAAAGACGAAGCCGTCGGTGCCGTCGAGCGTCGCCAGATCGAGCGTCGCGGAGAAGCCGGTGTCGCGACCGAAGACCACGAACGCCTCGCCCGCGAGGCCGTCGGCCCGAGGCGCGGCCACGACGATGTCCTCGATGCCGTCGCCGTTCACGTCGCCGACCCCGCTGGCGCTGTAGCCGAGCCAGTCGCCGCTGTCGACGCCTTCGATGACGAATCCGTTCGTCCCGTTCAGCGAGCCGAGCGGGAACGAGGCGAGCTCCGTGTCCATCGGACCGAAGACCACGTAGGCGCGGCCCGCGTCCGCGCGACCGCCCGGGTCGGCGTACGGCGAGCCGAGGATCAGATCGCGGTGGCCGTCGCCGTTCAGGTCGCAGCCGTCGACCGCGTTGCCGAGCCGCTCGCCCGGATCGAGCCCGCGCACCGCAAACCCGTTCGAGCCGTCGAGATCCGCGACGTTGACGGATCCGGATCCGGCGAGCGCTGCAGCAGGAATCGACAGGGAGAGGAAGAGAATCCACAGGAAACGGCTGCCGTCGGCAGGATGGAGCGTGGCTTTCATCGGAGGTTCTCCTCGATGGGTCGATACGGTCAGGGGAACGTGGGACGCGACGTCCGCCGCGCCTCAAGCCCCTTCACCCGTTCGCGGCGAAGAACCGGAAGCGGATCTCCAAAAAGATTCTCCGGGATCGATGGGGTGCAGCCTCGTGGCCGTGGCGACGCTCGCCGTCGGGGCTACGGGAGACGTGGGGGCTTCTCTCGGCCATTTTTCGCTGGAAGTGAGGCCGCGGCCGGAGCGACGATACGAACCGGGCGCACCGATGGACGACCGGGGATGTCGTCCGCGACTGGAGGAGTTGGCATGCGCAAGACGTCACGATCCCGAACGGCGAGGGGCCTTCCACCGATCCTCACGCGAGTCGTCGCCTGCCTTCTGCTCGCTTCGCTGACGAGCACCTGGGGCTGCTTCACTGTGGCGACACTGTCGGCGGGGCCAGCCGGCGTCCTGCTGCTTCCCGGAGCCGTCTATGACGATGTCGTGACCGGCATGGTCGCTCACGAAGTGAGCCGGGAGCCCGCGATGTCCGACTATCACAAGAAGCATCGCAAGCTCATGAAGAAGCGGGAGCGTCGGTTGAAGCGAGAGCAGGCCGAGCGTGCCCGGCGCCTGAAGAAGCTCGAGAAGCAGCGGCAGAAGAAGTGAATCGCGCCGTGGCCTCATGATCGCGCTCGGGTACGGATTGTCGGCGATTTGCTGCGGTCTCGCGATGTTCTTTCTCGTCGCCTGGATCGCGTTCGACTCGTCGCAGTGGCAGGCGTTGTTCGCGTCCCCGCGCGGTTGGATCCCGATTCTCGTGGCGGGCGCGGCGGCGCTCGGCTTCTGGATCTGGATGCTCGTGTCGCATCTGCGCACCCGACCGAAGGAATCGGGCGGTTGGAGCCTCACGCTGATCCTGGGCGCTCATCTGGGCGCGGTCGCCTACTTCCTCAACGTGTATCGACGTCGGCCGCGGCCGTAGGTGTTCCTCCCTGTCGGTTACGGTCGGCACCGTAGGGAAACGCATCCTTGCTGCGTTGCCGGGCGACGTGCTTACGCCGAATCGTTCGCAACGCGCTTCTCTCAAACCGCTTCTGTTTTGCGATCGGTCATGGCATTCACTTTGCTCCCCTGAGCGGCCGTGTCGAGTTGATTGGGACTCGACCGTTTCGCGACGCATGGAGGCAAGCCATGGCGACCGTATCGGAGCACCCGGCCTTTCGTTCCTTCCTCGGCAGCATCCTCGTCTTTCTAGGGCAGATCGTGCTGGCGCTGTTCTTCCTCGCGGTATGGGGCGAGAGCTCCGCGTTCGCGCATGGCGGGAGGTATCCGGGCGGTCGACCCACCGATCAGGCAGGGGGAGTGCCACCACCGCCGCCGCCGCCGGGCGGACGCACGACGGATGGCGCCGGAACCCGGCCGCCGGTGATCTACGGTCGGCCGAATCCCGCTGGTCAGAAGACGGGTACCGGTCGAGTTCCCGTCGACCCGACGCCTCCTCCGACGAACGGCGGTGGCGGTGAGACGACGCCCGGCAACAGGGGCTCGGGAGTCTCGGGTGGTGGGCCCGCGCTCGGC